>JBBRSY010000004.1:0-88376 GCA_038244965.1 Candidatus Nanopelagicales bacterium
AGGCATCGCGCAGATCTTCAATTGCCAGGTAGCGGCCCTCTTTGGCTCGTTGCAGCATAGGAACAGCATTCTCCTCTGAAACCAGGAGCGCGGCCGCGAAGTAATTCACCTCAACGCGTTGCTTTAAGAATTCCGCGAAGTTAGTTGGTGGCTGATGCTTAAGGATTTGATGACCAAGAGCTTGAAGAATAATGGTGCGCGGATCTCGGCCAGAAGTCTCGGACTCTTGAATGAAGATCCGCTTATTCTTCAAGTCAGTCAAAGATCGCGTTGAATGCGGAAGGTTTGGCACATATACCAATTCAAAACCCAGATGTTGAGTTAGTTGTTCGATGCGACGCTCGCCCAGGGGCCCACCCTGGTGTTTCACGGCAGTCAGTAGTGCTTTAGCTTCTTCCTCAATTTCGCGGTAGTAGTTGTTTCGCTTTTTCATCGCAATCCGCAACTGCGCGTTTGCTTTACGGGCTTCTTCGGGAGTCGCGGCGGCAATCGAGGATCGTCGAACGAGTTCCTGATGCAGACCAACGAGCGCCTCAAGTGCGTCGGTGGGAAGGCTCGGACCAACTCGCACTTTGCGCAACGCAAGGGAGGAATAGAGATCACCGCGTTGTGCGTGCTCTAACGAAATTGTCAGTTCGGTGCGACGATCGGCCTTTGGAGGACTCATCAGTGATGAAACGGGTACGCCCAGGGCGGTGGCGATTTTCGCGAGCATGGTGACGCGCGCTTCACGCTGGCCAGTTTCGATCAGCGAGAGGTGCGAAGGCGAGGCGTCGATGGACCTGGCCAGTTGGTCCAGGGTGAGCCCCTTTTCTTTGCGATAGTGGCGAATCCATCGCCCCAGCGCCACCGAATCAAAATCTGTAGAAATATCGACCCCATCTCCTCTGCTGTCAATTATCGCGAATCTTTCCATAAATTCTTCTTGTTGTCCCCGTGTTTTGTGAAGAAGATCAATCTACTTGAAATTGTTGCTATGGAACCAGAGGAATGAGGGGAACGAGTCATGAGAAATCTCAAAACTGCGCAGGAACTTAGGCACGAGTGGGAGATAGATCCCCGGTGGGTCGGAATTGAGCGCGCCTACACGGCCGAAGATGTGGTCCGCCTGCGTGGAACGGTAGTTGAGGAAGCCACCCTGGCTCGGCGTGGTGCCGAGCGACTCTGGGAGCTCCTTCGGAAGGAGCCCTATGTTCGAGCCCTGGGCGCGCTCACCGGAAATCAAGCGGTGCAGATGGTCAAGGCCGGGTTGAAGGCGATTTATCTTTCGGGCTGGCAGGTGGCTGCCGATGCAAATCTGTCTGGGCAGACCTACCCGGATCAGAGCCTCTATCCAGTTAACTCAGTTCCGGCGGTTGTGCGTCGCATCAACAATGCGCTGACCCGCGCAGACCAGATTGCCTGTTCGACCGGGGATAGCGGCACTGATTGGTTTGTTCCTATCGTGGCCGATGCCGAAGCTGGCTTTGGCGGTGCCCTTAACGCATTTGAGTTGATGAAGAACATGATTACCTCTGGCGCTGCCGCCGTTCATTGGGAAGACCAATTGGCCTCGGAGAAGAAGTGTGGACATCTCGGTGGCAAGGTTTTGATTCCAACCGCGCAACACATTCGAACACTCAACGCCGCACGATTGGCGGCTGATGTCATGGATATTCCGACACTTATTGTGGCGCGAACTGATGCACTCGCCGCAGATTTGATCACCAGTGATGTTGACTCGCGCGATGCGCAATTCTGCACCGGCGCGCGAACAACGGAAGGTTTCCATCGAATCTCCAATGGCCTGGATCCCGCTATCGCGCGCGGCCTTGCCTACGCACCGTACTGCGATCTTCTCTGGGTAGAAACGGGAACGCCAGATCTGGAATTGGCTCGCAATTTTGCCAACGCAATTCACGAGCAGTTCCCGGGCAAGATGCTTGCCTATAACTGCTCCCCATCCTTTAACTGGAAGGCTGCACTATCTGATGAAGAGATTGCAAATTTCCAGGATGAATTGGCCAAACTCGGATACAAATTTCAATTCATAACATTGGCCGGATTCCACTCACTCAATTACGGAATGTTTGATCTTGCCCAAGGTTATGTAGAGCGCGGAATGAGTGCATATGTGGAATTGCAAGAGGCTGAGTTCGCCGCCGTAGGTCGTGGGTACACGGCGGTTAAACATCAAGCAGAAGTCGGAACTGGGTACTTCGATTTAGTTTCAACGGCCATTAACCCACTCAGTGACACTCTGGCACTTGCCGGTTCGACGGAGTCAGAACAGTTCCACTAAGAGCGATATTCGAAGCAATCGGGAAGGGAGAAGATCATGAGTTATACCGGCGATATTCGCGTAGTAGGACCCATGCACGATCGATACGAAGAGGTGTTAACGCCGCAGGCCATTGATTTGATAGGAGTTTTGCATCGCGAATTTAGTGGCCGACGGTGCGAACTGCTTGCACTTCGTGCGGATCGAGCGGCCCAACGGGCAGCCGGTGCCCAACTCGATTTTCTCCGTGCTACGCGATCAATTCGCGAGGACCGAAGTTGGCGCGTTGCATCTCCTGCCCCTGGCCTGGTTGATCGTCGCGTGGAGATCACTGGACCTACCGACAAGAAAATGACAATCAACGCGCTGAACTCTGGCGCGAAAGTTTGGTTGGCAGATCATGAAGATGCCAACACTCCGCTCTGGGAGAACATGATCCAAGGCCAGCTCAACCTGCGTGATGCGATTGATCGAAAGATTGATTACACCAGCCCTGAGGGTAAGCGTTACGAACTAAAGCCGGACTCCGAGTTGGCCACCATTATGTTGCGCCCGCGCGGCTGGCATATGCCAGAGAAACATATCCTTGTTGATCGGCAGATTACATCTGGTTCATTGGTCGACTTCGCACTTTTTATGTCACTTAGTGCCAAGGCACAGATCGCGCGCGGACAAGGCCCGTATTTTTACCTGCCAAAGATGGAGAGTCATCTTGAGGCGCGATTATGGAACGATGTATTCATCCGTGCGCAGGAATTTCTCGGAATTGCGCGCGGGACGATTCGCGCGACCGCACTCATCGAGACCTATCCGGCGGCTTTTGAGATGGAGGAGATTCTCTACGAATTGCGTGAGCACTCGGCCGGTCTCAATGCCGGTCGTTGGGATTACATGTTCAGCATCATTAAGAGTTTTCGAACTCGCGGACTCGAATTTCTTCTGCCTGATCGCAATTCTGTAACTATGACCGCACCTTTCATGCGCGCCTACACACAGTTGCTTGTGAAGACTTGTCATAAGCGCGGTGCCCATGCCATTGGAGGAATGGCGGCGTTTATACCTAGCAAAGACCCGGAAGCTAATGAGGTCGCTTACGCAAAAGTGCGCGAAGACAAGACTCGCGAAGCGGGCGATGGCTTTGATGGTTCTTGGGTCGCCCACCCAGGCATGGTCGAAGTGTGTCGGACGGCTTTCGACGCTGTCCTTGGCGATTCCCCAAACCAACTGAGCAAACCTCTGTCGGATCTAAAGATCGATGCGGCGCAATTGCTTGATGTTGCCTCCGCTAATGGCCAAGTGACCGAGGCCGGGTTGCGGAACAACATCGTCGTGGGGATTCGATATATCGAATCATGGCTGCGTGGTTATGGAGCAGTGGGTATCAACAACTTGATGGAGGATACGGCAACTGCGGAAATTTCCCGAAGCCAAGTGTGGCAGTGGATTCACGCGGGGATCGAACTTTCAGATGGTGAAGTTGTGACCGCAGAACTTGTTAGCCAGATGATCGAGGAGGAGATGGCGCAGATAACTCAACTCACGAGTAGTGATGCTCTTTTCTCTGGTAGATGGATTGATGCCCGCGAGATGTTCGAGCAGATCGTGACTTCTTGCGAATACCCAGAATTCCTAACGCTGCCGGCATACGCCAAGATGCCCTAAAGAAGGCAAAGGCTCGGATGATTCCCGTGGTGCCTAGTTTCTCTGCCCCGCCTGCTAGATGTATCGGGTATCCTCGGTCCGTGGCGAGGTTGGAGCAGTTGAGAGCGCAGCGGATGAGATTCGCCGTATTGGTGCGCGCCACAAGGCGCACTCTGTGGCTGTTTTTGGTTCGGTGGCTCGAGGGGAAGATGGCCCCGATAGTGATGTTGACCTTCTTGTTGACTGCGAGCCGGATGCCTCTTTAGGCGACCTCTACCTCTTGCAACAAGAACTTGCAGAATATTTGAACGTAAGTGTGGACTTGATTGACCGGGGTGGGTTGAAGCCTCGTGATACGCACATCCGCGACGAGGCGCTCGCCTTGTGAGTCGTTCCGACGTTGAGCGCCGAGGCCCGAGCGAACTACGCGGATGCTGAGTGGACGAAAATTATCGGTATGCGGGCGAGATTCGCCGGATCGGCGCGCGCCATAAAGCCACCGCGATAGCCGTCTTTCGTTCAATTGCTAGGGGTGTCGACTCACATTCGGAGGTGTCCAACTGGTTGGAGAGCCTGGCTGACAAGGACTATTTGAACGTGATGACTTCAACTCTCTATCTAGGTCGGCGGCGTCTCTGATCTGAGTTGGGCCGCGGACGACGACCACCGAAACTGGGCTTCTCCACCACTGGAGCGATGTATGGGATGCCACTGGGTACTTTGGAACCCGTGATCGATACCAACTCATCGTGGTGTGGGCGGACATCCACGAACTTGGGATAAACCCCAGCTCGTGAAGTTAGTCCGCGGACGGCGCTTTGCTGTTTGGAGGTTGCCAGAGTTACCACAACTCCGGCCTCGCCCGCACGAGCTGTTCGGCCCGCCCGGTGGAGGTAATCCTTGTGATCGGTCGGAGCGTCAACATGAACAACGAGCGAGACATCGTCAACATGGATTCCGCGAGCGGCAACATCTGTCGCGACCAGGGCTGAGTTGGCATTTTCCTTGAAGTGAGCAAGTGTGCGCGTTCGCACGGCTTGAGATTTGCCACCGTGAAGTGCGCCAACTGGAACACCGACGCTAGCCAACTTGTCGGCCAAACGGTCGGCCCCGCGTTGTGTTTTCACGAAGAGGATAGTGCGGCCTGCGCGGGATGCAATTTGCGCGGTGATTTCATCTTTGTCACCTGGTTGCATCACCAATACATGGTGTTCCATGGTGCTAACGGATGCGCGATCGTTCTGCAACGAGTGAGTTTTCGGGTTGTTGAGATACTTCTTCACGAGTGAATCAACACCGCGATCAAGGGTGGCGCTAAAAAGCATGCGCTGACCGTTTGGCTTGGCCTGATCCAGAATTTCCTTAACGACGGGCAAGAAGCCCATGTCTGCCATCTGATCTGCTTCATCCAGAACAGTTATTTGCAGATCATCGAGTTGAACTTCACCGCGATTGAGAAGGTCGATCAGGCGACCGGGAGTTGCCACAAGAATTGGGCAGGCCTTGCGCATAGCAGTGATCTGCTTTGCGTATGGCATCCCTCCCGCAATGACGGCAGAGTCAAGGCGAATGGCCTTAGCAAGTGGTGTCAGAACATCGTTGATTTGTAGCGCAAGTTCGCGGGTCGGAGTGAGAATTAAAGCCAGTGGTTTATGTGGGGCAGCCTGCTTGCCGTGTAGATTTGTTAGTAGCGCTAGGCCAAATGCCAGGGTCTTACCTGATCCGGTCTGTCCGCGTCCCAGAATGTCGTGACCCTTAATTGCATCTGGAATTGTTGCTACTTGAATTGGAAAAGGGGAATTAATTCCCTGACTTGTGAGCAGTTGCGCTAATTCAGGCGAGACACCCAGGTCGGCAAAAGTTTTCGTGGTGGCTTCATTTGGCTTATGGTGTGAGGCTTCGACAGTGCTTTCTTCTTCAACATCAACAATGTAATTGTCGTTGGCACCGAAATCTTGACCGTATTGGTTACTGGCGAAATTGCGCTCACCCTTCTGGGAATCTGGGCGCGTAGCAAAATTATTTGTAGAGCGGGAACTACTGGGACGATTGACAGAACTCTTATGGGTGGAGGCAGTGCCACTGTGCGTGCTACGCGTTGCAGATACACCGGTGCGCTTGCCACCTGGAATGAACTTGGTGCGCTCGCGCGGAACAAAGTTGGGACGACCGTCTCCGCGGGCGGCATCTGCGATGCGCGCATCTCGACGGGTTGTTGGGCGAGTATCTGGGCGGGCGGAGGTGCGATCATCGCGACGCGCAGGAGCAAACTCGGGGGAAGCCGATACCTTGGATTGCGCAAAACGCTTGGCGCGCTCAATAGAGCGAGGCTTGTTCTTTGCCCTCTTCGCCGGGGTATTTGAGGTCGGTTTAGAGAAGGAAGACTTCCCTGATTTTGCGAAGGCGGGCTTTCCCGGACGCTCAGAATTCGTAGGTTCTGAGATTGTGCGGGCGAGTGCCTTGGCAGAGGTTCCCTTGCGATGAACCTTCGGGCCTTTTGAGGTCGCAGCAGATTTAGAGCGTGGTTGTAAAGACATGATTTAGCTATACCAATCGAGACGACAAGCGCGTCTCGGTGTGACTAGGCCAATGTGGAGCAGTATTTCAGTGGATCTGGGCCGGTCAGGTGGTGATAAGACTCGCAAGTAAGCGCTAATTCTGCGCTTTTGGGGATGCGCTTCGGATGAAGCAACGTGGGAAAGCCTACCTTGGATATTGGCCGTGGATTACCAAGGTCGATTTGTCATCGGAACCCTTTAGAAATGTCCCGTGTGAAGTGCCAATCGACACCGCCAATTGTCATGGTCTAAATTTAGGTCTAAATTTAGGTCTAGATGAAAGGAGGAGAAAATGGACCGAATAATGACTGAATTAACGACGACGATTTCTGAATTTAAGAAGAACCCGAATGCAGTCGTGAAAAAAGCCAAGAAGAAGCCCTTTGCTGTATTAACCAATAACAAGCCCACTTTCTATGTAATGTCGCCCGAACTCTTTGATGAAATCGAAGAGATACTTTGGGAAATCAGGATCACGCCGCTTATAAAGAAGCGACTGGCCAGCAAGAACTACTCGAAGAGATACACGCTTGAGGAACTTCGAAATCTGTGACTGGCATGTATACCTTGAGATTTCATAAAGAGGCAGAAAATGAATGGTTTGGGCTTGATAAGGGAGTGCGGGACAGACTTCTCAAAGTTTTGGAGCGTCGCTTGGTTGATCCTCGTGTGCTGAGTGCCGCGCTCAAGGCGGATCCTAAAGGTTTGTACAAGATCAAACTGCAGAAATCGGGACACCGGTTGGTGTACGAAGTTATTGAGGATGTCTTGACAGTTTTGGTAGTAGCGGTTGGAAAACATGATATCTACCAAACGGCCACAAAACGCATCGATTAACGGACTATGGCGGCTAAAATCCAAGAATGAAAAAGCCCGCGGTGCCAGCCATCAACACTGTGGCTAAGCGCATTGTGGGGCGGCGCGATTCAGTATTGGCCCGCAAGAACATACGCGACTCACTTGTATCGGTGGCCGGCTTAATTGGGCGTCCTGTGCGCGACAACGACGGTCGAGACCTGGGAAAACTCGTGGACATTGTTGTGCGTCATGGGGAGGAGACCTATCCGGCCGTTTCTGGATTAATAGTAAAAGTCGGTGCTCGTAAATCTTTTATCGATGGCGCTCGAATTTCAAAGTTGACCAAGGATGAAATCCGACTTTCCTCAACGAGAATAAATCTTAAGGAGTACACCAGGCGAGCCGGTGAATCACTCCTAGATGCTGATGTCATCGATCACCAGATCGTTGATGTAAATGGGCTGCGTGTTGTGCGCTCAGCCGATTTATATTTGGCACCTCTCGATAAAGAGATTCGTCTGGTTGGCGTGGATGTTTCTTTCGTTTCATTTTTGCGACGCGTTTTCCCGGGCACTCTACGTCGCCGTCCAACACCAGAACGCGTGGTGGATTGGGCAACTGTCGCCTCACTCACCGATAGTGGCGGGCAGGTGCGCACAGCTGGTCCACGCTCTGCCCTCGCGCAGTTGCGCCCAGCTGACTTGGCCGACCTCATTGAAGATCTGGTCGGTCGCGAGCAGGGTGCGTTGATTGAATTACTGGATCCGAATCTTGCCGCGGATGTACTTGAAGAAATGGAAGATGATGATCTACAGGGGTTGCTCCGTGGCTTGTCGGCAGAGCGAGCCGCTGAATTGTTGGCGCTTATGGA
This sequence comes from Candidatus Nanopelagicales bacterium, assembly GCA_038244965.1. Classification (GTDB taxonomy): domain Bacteria; phylum Actinomycetota; class Actinomycetes; order Nanopelagicales; family Nanopelagicaceae; genus QYPT01. The sequence goes on from JBBRSY010000004.1 coordinate 8,129, forward strand.
ACCAGATGAAAGTGCCGAAGTCCTGCGGGATTTAGATGAGGAACACCGAGAGAGCATTCTTAATGCAATGGCGCCAGAGCCAGCCAAGACATTGAGATTACTTGTGACTTTTGATGAGGCATTAGCGGGCGGTGTTATGACCACACACTCTGTAATGTGTCGGGAGAACGACACCGTGGCGCATGCCCTGGCGCAACTGGTCAAACATCGAGAACGCGATATATCCGATGGTGTCGTCGTCGTCGACTCTAAAGGTAAGTTGCTTGATCATATTCAGATGATCGAACTCGTATCCGCCAAACCTGCAGCCGCATTGAGTGATCTGATTGGTCCGCCATTTCCCACTTCCGTACACATCGATACGCCACTAGATGAAGTGATTGAAGAATTTTCCAATAACCGTGGCTCGTCCATAATCGTGATCGATTCGGCGAACAAACCAGTTGGACGCATCATGGCTGACGATTTAGTTGATGCACTTGTCGCGCGCACTGAGAAGCGCGGATTCGCACAGGGCAGTGGTGCCCTTACATGAACGTAAAGCCAGGGGTGACCGCCAAGAAGTCCGCCAAGGTCGTAAAAATGCCTCCGCTTTCGCATCGCAAGATCCGAATCGCAGCGCTACTTGCCGTCATGGGTCCCGGGGTAATCGCTGGGCTCTCCGATGACGATCCGGCGGGCATCACCACCTACTCGCAACTTGGTGCGAAGTATGGTTACCGCCTTCTCTGGGTTCTGGTGCTCTCAACATTGGCCCTGATACTTTTTCAAGATTTGGGCTCTCGCATCGGCGTCGTAACGCGCCAAGGGCTCATAGGGCTAGTGAGACAGAAGTACGGTGCGCGTTCTGGCGTCTTCAGTGCATCTTCTTTGATTATTGCAAATATCGGAACGATGACCGCAGAGTTTGCGGGTATTGCAGCGGCTGGTCAGCTCTTTGATATCTCGAAATTCATTTCGGTGCCGATCGCGGGGCTACTTGTGACTTTCTTAGTTCTGCGCGGGTCATTTGGCCGCGTTGAAAAAGTTTTCTTCCTGCTATCGGCAGTATTTCTTGCCTACATTCTTGCCGGATTTCTCTCCCACCCCGAATGGGGCAAGGCATTTCATGGCATGGTTGTGCCGACGATGCCATTTACTAAGGATGCGATATTCATTGCAACTGCTACCTTCGGTACGACGCTTGCACCATGGGGTCTAGCATTTATCCAGTCATATGCCGTAGATAAACGGCTCACGCGCGATGACCTAAGACTTCTGCGAGTCGATGTTTGGACTGGCTCGCTTCTCACTGGCGTTATCGGTTTCTTCGTCGTCATCACTTGTGCAGCCACTCTAAATCGTCAAGGAGTTTTCAATATAACCGATGCCTCGCAGGCCGCCATTGCGCTGAAGCCACTCGCGGGTACATTGGCCAAGGATCTATTTGCGATAGGACTCGTTGGCGCCGCGCTGCTGGCGGCATCGATACTTCCGCTATCAACTGCTTACTCAGTCAGCGATCTCACGGGACGACCTGCATCACTTGATGACGGATATTCCGAAGCACCATTGTTCTATGGCACATTTGCGGCCATCACAGTTATTGCAGCCATCTTGGTACTTCTACCGGGAGCCCCCCTCATCACAATTTTGCTCTGGACACAGGTGCTAAATGCGATTCTGCTTCTTCCGTTACTTATTTACATGTTTGGAATTGCCCGCGATAAGCGATTAATGGGTGAGTATCGTGCCGGCAAGCGCATGCAGAGCATTTACATGTTAATTATTGGAATGGTTGCCGTCGCCATCGGCTGCATGGTCTGGTTTACTTTTCGCTAAATCGTCTGCCTCTTTAGCAAGGGCAGCGAAATCCGGACGTGGAATCTTTGGCACATCCCCTTTCATCAATCGCCGCCAGAGGTAAATTGCCAGTGCGCCAAAAAACGGCCACTCAAAGGTGTAGACCCAAGCGCGCCAGTTGCCATGCTCTGCCCGACCGAATTCGAACCAGCCAGCCCATAGGCAGAATGGGACGGAAATGAGCATGGCAATGGTGAGCCATCTCTTCGCTTTGTTGGTGACAGGAGCTAGCGTCGTTGATTCATCATGAATCCACGCTGGCTCGTCGGTTTCAAAATCCTTCATTGCTCTTTGGCCATTTCTTCATCCAATAACTTGGACTTGCCTTCCTCGCTCTTGATCCAGTGATATACCGCGAAGGACATCCATACGGTGTCGACAATCATCCCTCCCGACCACATGATCGAACCACCTCGACGTTGATCGAGTACCTCAAACATTGCCCCATAAATAGATTTTGGGGCAATATAGATGAAAAATCCGGTCAATGTCTCGGGCACCATCATTAAAAAGAGGGCGATCACAGACATTGCCGGAGAGATCACTCTCTGGGTGAGATTTCGGTCCAGCAGATTGAAATAGAAGAGGTATGCCACGATCACATATACCGGGACCTCAAGGTAGGAATGAATCCACCCGTTATTCATAATTAATTCGTGTGGCCCGGGCAGGTGAACCCCGATCATTACGCTCGCATAGATAATCCAGCTCGGAATCGGACTAGTTAGTGCGCGAAAAACCCTGTTAGTAGGGTGGAAACCACGAGGCGTGCCGAGTACAAGGAGTGGGCCAGCGATCATCATGAGCGTGACGTGCTGGACCATATGGCACCAGAAGAGAGTGGCCGAGTGGGCTCCGAAAGGAGTGCAAACTGCCAGGGCGACCGTTGCCAATCCCGAAAGAAAGAAACCTCGCTCTCTGCGGGTCGATGCCTGTCCAATATTTATGGCATTTCGCAGATAGAGGTATTCGATCACCAATAAGGCAATAAGAATCTGGGGGGCCAACGCCCAGGTAGACCAGAAACTGCCCGTACTCACCATTGTCATATGGGGGCAGAGACTAGTACCGGCACTGGCAGGCAGGATAGAGCTAGTCCCAGAGCTAGTCCCAGAGCCAGGGGGCATATGTGGAATTGCCCAGAGAATGCTTGGAATATTGGCAGTTTTCGCCTACCCTCGTGCCACTGGACTTGTGATGGCACTCACACATTGTCGTGAGTTAGCGAGGGGGTAGGGATGAACAAACGTTTGTTAGGGGCATTAGGTACGGTGATTGTGGGGGCTTCAGTAATTGCTGGAATCGGCACTTACGTTGCGTCAGCAAAAAATGACTCACGCGTGCTGGTTGCAACTGCTGCTGGAACTATGAACACTCCGCAAGGAAACTTGCCGCACTACACATTGGATATGTCGGCATATCCAGACAGCATGGCTGGCACGCATGGTGCGAGTGGTGGCCCTCACCCAGATTGGGTGACTTACGGTCCAGTGACAAATTTTCAGGTGCCAGCTCACTCTGTCATTACGGTAACGATTAAGCAGTACGACAGTGGGGCCAGAATTACCAATGATTTCTTCGCCACTATTCACGGAACGATAGATGGCACTGCGCTGATTAACGGCAAAAGTGTCACAAGCGTTGATCCCGAGGCGGTTGGTCACACCTTCACATTGCGTGGTCTATCAGATGCCAAAACTCAACTCTTTGTAAGTGTGCCGCTTCCATCTGTGCCTGACGCATTGGTTCCTGATAGTGGGTATACCAAGACACCAAACGTTGTCACATTCTCATTTATTACTGGCGGTGCAGGAGATTATGTCTGGAACTGTGAGTATCCATGTGGTGACGGAACCATTGCTCGCTTCGGTGGACCAATGTCCACGCAAGGTTATATGTCCGGTAATTTCACTGTAGTGAATGCGTAAGGGGAAGATAAATGTCTGATCTAGATACGCAGAAGCGTCCTTCAATATTTGAACGCAAAGATGTAAAGCAGACGGTATTTTTCTGGGTCATCTTTACGGCCATTATCGGCTATGTGGGTGCTACAGCGCAGGCACGTTCTATGGGGGCATCTGCTTCAGAAACAATGTCTACAACCATTCACATGATCAAGGTCTTTACATGGGTTGCGGCTCCCATCGCAGGTCTGGTCGCTGCGATGGCGATGACAACGCTGATCGGTAAGATTCACTTTGGTGACGCTCCGCCCGAGGAAGCAGATCATCAGATTCGCAATAGTCCAAGGCTCACTGCGACCTGGTTAGTTGTTTCCTCTGTACTCTGCCTTTTTGCAGTCGTATGGGGAACTATCGTTCTGCAGAATGACAATGCAGCCCTACTGAATCCAAAAGCGATGAATGTGAATGTCACGGGTCAACAGTGGGTCTGGAACTTTGATTATGTTGACAATGGGACGGTGCGTAGCGAAGATCTCTATTTGCCAGTAAACAAGCCAGTCGTTTTTCATGTCACGAGTCGCGATGTGATTCACGGGTTCTGGATTGTTCAAATGGGAATCAAAGTTGATGCGAACCCTGGCTACATAACCACAACGTCGGCCACTCCAAACAAGATTGGAATCTACGACTTGAGATGTGCCGAACTTTGCGGTCTTTATCACGCATATATGCAGAAGAAAGTCCATGTTGTAAGCCAGAGCGATTACGACGCCTGGATTAAGAGCCACGGAGGTCAGATCTGATGACAACGATGATGGAACATTCGGCATCAGCGCCGGGACATTCAGCACCGAAGAGAGCTCTCATCGAAAGGCTCAACATCTTCACTGCCTTCGGTCTTGGGATCATAGGTGCCATCGTTTTCTGGTACCTAGCAAAAGCGATTCTTCCTGCGAATACCGATGGCTCGTACATTAAGAGCAACCGAGATCAGTATGTACTCTTTTCTATGATCGGTTGGCTGATTGGATTTATGACTGGCATCGGTGCCCTAATCGGGCCCTTTCGTTGGCTGCTCGGAAAAGACTTAAACCATGACGAGAATATGTTTTATGCTGGCAAAGATCAGGGAGTGAAGCGGTATTTGCGCTACACAACCGATCATAAAGTGGTCGGCATACAGTACTTAGTCCTAACGATGATTATTTTCTTCGTTGGCGGCACTCTTGCCATGTTAATTCGTACCAACTTGGCTCATCCAGGTGGTGGCTGGTTGCAACCGCAGACATATAACGCGATCGTCGGTACGCACGGAATTATAATGATTGTCGGAACAATCATTATGGTGACTGGTCCCTTTGGTAACTTCATTATGCCAATCATGATCGGCGCTCGTGATATGGCCTTCCCACGACTCAATGCTTTAAGTTTTTGGTTGATTGTCGCGGCTGTTCCGCCGATTCTGTCTAGCTTCTTCCTTGGTGGTATCTCAACCGGGTGGGTGGCTTACAACCCTCTCGCTTCGCAGGCCCCTCCAGGCATGGATGGCTACATCATGTTCATCTGTATTTTCGCACTCTCAACAATGGTCGCTGGCGCAAATATCACTACGACGGTCATCAAGATGCGCGCAAAGGGTATGACCTGGAACCGCACACCAATCTTTATTTATGGCGTTGTTGCTTCGGTGGCCCTAGCGCTCCCAGCATTTCCCGTTTTCTTCCTCTCGCAGGTGATGTCGGGAATGGATCGGGCTACCGGTTCCACTTTCTACAACACCACTGGCGGTGGAAGTGGTTGGCTCTACGAAAACCTCTTCTGGATCATGGGTCACCCTGAGGTATATGTCATCTTGATTCCGGCGGTTGGAGCTTTGATGGAGATGGCTCCCGTTTTCACTAGGCGCCCGCTCTTTAGTTTCAATATGGCGGTAATGGGAATCGCGGGTATCTCTGGCCTTAGTGTTCTGGTCTGGGCTCACCACATGTATACAACTGGATGGGCGCCACTTCTCAGTGCTCCCTTCATGTTGACTACTGAATTAATTTCGATCCCAACTGGACTGCTATTTCTTGTCCTAATCGGAACTCTCTGGCGAGGTCGCCTCTGGATGACGATGCCGGCCGCATCGATCTACGCCCTTTTATGGAATTTCATGATTGGCGGGATTACCGGCATTTACCTTTCAGACGTTCCTGTTGACGGCGCACTACATGGATCCATGTATGTGACCGCTCACTTCCACTACACCTTGATGGGAACTGGCCTTACCGGTGCCCTTGCCGCGCTTGTGTTCTGGTTCCCCAAGATGACCGGAAGAATGTTTGATAAGACATTGAGTTGGGTTGGATTCTGGTTCGTTCAGATCGGCTTCAACATTGCCTTTGGCGTGATGTTCTTTGTAGGACTGGCGGGGCAGCCTCGCCGAGTTGATGCCTACGCAGCGCTATTTAGCAGGGGCAATATGATCACCACCGGCGGCGCCTACCTAATTATGACCGGCATGCTGGTGATGCTCTACGGCGTTATCTCTTCATGGCGCCATGGTGCATTGGCACCGATGAACCCATGGTTTTCCAAGACACTCGAATGGACCGTTCCTAATCCAGTGCCGCTAGAGAACTTTGACGTCTTACCGGTTGTGACATCGGATGCATACGGTTATGGAAAGGCAAAATCATGAGCATAGAGACACACGAACACTCAAGCCCACACCACGAACATCCGGACGTGGTCGGATCACGAAACCGTCTAGGTGTTATTTTGTTGCTGGTGGCCGATATTTCTTTCGCACTCGCAGTACTTTTCGTTTACTTCTACCTCAAGGGTCAGAACGTGAACGACATGTGGTTGCCGAAGGCGAGCGACACACAGGATGCAACAGTGCCAGTTTCAAGTATGGGAGCTTGGTATGTCACCATCATTGCCGCCTTTGGTCTGCTATCACATCGTTATGCCCTGGCTGGTGTTAGGGCCAAAAATCAGACTCAATTAGTGCTCGGATCTGGAGTTGCCTTTGTCGCGAGTTTGGCGGCGCTGATCTATCAGGCCACCCTGATGAACAACGCTTCTTTCACAATCACAATGGGCGCCTACGCCTCTTGCTATTACTTAATAGCGGGCTTGAATATGGTCCACCTCATCCTCACAGCATTTATTTCTCTGGGTAACTGGAATCGCTCACGATTGGGAATTTACGTGGCCGATCACTGGCATGTCGATATTGTGAATGTCTGGTGGGTTTGGATGACCATCTCCTCTTTGTTGGGAGCATTCGCCCTCTCGTTCACTTAATTCGCGCTCGACTCTTACTTCGCCCTCGATATCGTTGCGGAGTGAAGAAGAACTGGCTAGCCCCATACATTGCTCTTGGCACTGTGTGGGGCTGTTCTTTTATATTCATCAAGTTAGGTTTAGAGTTCCTGACTCCGGTTGGAGTTGCCTTCGGACGCACACTTCTGGGCGCGCTAGCACTCATAACAATTTCCTTGATAAAGAAGGTTCCATTAATAAGAGATCGTAAGATTTGGGCCCATCTATGCGTAGTCGCGATGCTGCTCAATGTCATACCTGGCGTCTTGTTTGGTGTGGCAGAAACCAGATTTGCCACCTGAAGCTCTGGCGACCACGCAAGTATCACTAGCTGCGATCACTCTATTTCCATTCTTCCTCATTCATGGAGTTACGAAATATGAATTCACATTTGGTCCAGTCATGGCTATCTTGACCCTGGGCATTCTTGGTACCGGTTACGCCTATATCTGGAACTTTCGCATCCTTGCTGCCGCAATCGTCCTTTTGGGTGCTGCCGTAAGTCAAGGACGGATCAAATTTAGTCGAGCTTAAAGGCGCCACGAATTGGTCCCAGTTCAATACCAGCTTTGGCATGATCAGAATCTTCTCCGCGCATGAGTTGGGCACTATGTGCTCTGTCATGCCAGCGTTGCTCGATTTTGCCGTACCGCCATAGCGCAAGGGCGATGATCCAAACAAAGGCAAATATTCCCACGATAATGTAGCCCGCCGAATTCAGATTAAATGAAGCGGCGTAATTCCAGAAGCCGCCGGTGAGATTTAATTGTTTTGCGATAACTTGGGTAATTTCTAGTCCACCTACAAAGAAGGCCACCGATACCGATAATCCAGTGATCACAATGTTGTAGTAAACCTTGCGAACGGGTTTAGAGAAAGCCCAACCATAGGCAAAGTTCATGAAGGATCCATCAATTGTATCGAGCAAACTCATTCCGGCAGCAAAGAAGAGAGGCAAGGCAAGAATTGCCCACCAAGGTAGACCGGCGATGACAGAGGAACCTGCCAGGACAAGAAGTCCGATTTCGGTGGCAGTGTCGAAACCCAATCCAAAGAGAATTCCAAGTGGATACATCTTCCAACTGGAATCTATTCGCCGAGCAATTGGACCGAAGAATCTCATTAAAAGTCCGCGCGAATTGAGGTGCTTCTCGAGTTCTTCCTCGTTGTACATTCCTTTGCGCATATCAATGAAGACCCGAAGGATCGAGATAAGAATGATCAAGTTAAGAATGGCAATCAACATTAGAAATGTTCCACTGATGGTTGTGCCGATCAGACCCGTGTAGTGATGTAAAGCGGAATTCGTGTCCTTGAGTTGGGCACCGAGCGCTTTGATTCCAAAATTGAGCAAGATCGCCAAAGTGGCGACGACTGAGGAGTGACCTAGCGAGAAGAAGAAACCAACTGCCAGCGGACGTTTGCCCTCGCTCATCAATTTTCGAGTCGTGTTGTCGATGGCAGAAATATGATCAGCATCAAAGGCGTGGCGCATGCCAAGTGTGTAGGCAAGGGCGGCAGTTCCCCAGCCAAAGAGGGAACCATCGGAAAGTTTGTAATGGCCATGAGTGGCCAGATACATCAAAATTGCTCCGGCAATGTGAAGCCAGGCGATGAACCCAAACATGGCATAGAGCCGGCGCCACTCATCGGGGGAGAGGCGAGCGCGGAGTGAGGTAACCGGCTTGGCCTTGATGAGAGTATTCATCGGCCCTCCTGGCTAGATGCGAACGGTTTGCAAGAAGAGCCTAAGGGGTAGCACTTCTCCATGTCCATCTGGAATGCATTCTCTGCCTACCTTGAGCCAATCTTGAGCGCAGTTTGAGTAAAGCACCCCTATCCTAAGCCAGGCTGATTGAGGCTCAAAGAATGAATAGGGAGACCGATGCTGCGAACCTCCCGAATGAGGGGCGTTTTTCTCACACTATCGACCCTAATCATTGCCAGCTTGCCGGTAGCCACTGCGAATGCGGCTCCTCACTGCGGTTGGGATAGCGCGGCAGGTTGGGTGCAACGGGAAAACTCAAAAGCTGGCAACGCCACTTGGGATCACGGCATCCCCGTCGAATACGCGGGGGATTTTGCCGGAAAGGAGAGGCGCCTTCGCAAGGGTGGACCTTTCTCTGCTTGGCTGGCGCCTTCAGTTTCCACTACTGGTCCAGAAGGCTGGTTCTCATCCCCCAGTGCAAGTTGTGATCAGAACATCGCACTGCATGTATCGGGGAATGGATTGCCCGTCACGATAAAAGTATTTCGCATGGGCTACTACGGTGGGGCCGGTGCCAGGCTTATTGAAGAAACGACGACCGAACCAATAGCACATTATTCGGCGAGTGCTCCGTCCAAGGCACCAGAATCTTTGGTAACTGCTAATTGGCCAGTTGCCTGGAATTTCAGAGTTACTTCCAAAACTTTACCCGGGCAGTATTTGATCCGCCTTGAAGACAGAAGTGGCGATTCCAATTTCGTGCCGATCTTAGTAACCGATCCAGAGAGCAAGAGTCCAGTCACCTTCATATCATCGGTCTTAACCTGGCAGGCATACAACGCATGGGGCGGATACTCCCTCTACAAAGGACCCAATATGACGCGCTCGAGTCGAGCGATGGTTGTTTCGCTAAATCGTCCATATGATGGTGATGGCGCAGGGCAATTCCGATACATGGAATTTCCTATTGTTCGACTGGCCGAAAAAATAGGGATCGATCTAAATTACATAACGGATCTGGAATTGAATAGAAATGTAGTCTCGTTGGAGAATACAAAATCTATCGTTTATGGCGGACATGGCGAATACTGGACGAGCGCGATGCGCGTGGCACTTGATTCTGCCGTCGCAAGAGGTATCAATCTCATCTCCTTCGGGGGAAATGCGGGCTACAACCGTCCGCAACTGCAAGCCAATGATCGACAACTGGTCATGTGGAGAGGAGCGCGCAGCGATCCAAATCGTAAGAACCCAATTCTGGCGACAACTCGCTGGCGCAGTTCCCCAATAAAGACTCCAGAATCAATGCTTTTGGGGGCGCAGTACGTTGGCCTTGGCGTAAACGGCGATTACACAATTGCACATCCGCTACGTTGGCCATTTTCGGTAATGAAACATCCAGCGCTTCTGCGAGGGATAGTCGGACGCGAAGTCGACTCGCCACTGTACTCAGTTGGCCCAGGCGTGGAGGACTTAGCATGGGCAGAAATTAAGTTGCATGGTAAGCCAATTACCGCCATGGCTACTTACTACACGAATTCTAAAAACGCTGGAATTCTCGATATCTCAACCAACGGATGGACATGCGCGATTGCCGATATTTGTCCTTGGCATCCTACGCACTATGAAGATACTCGGATGGATGTGCAATTAGTCACTGAAGAGATCCTGAAAGGATTGTCAAAAGGTCCGTTGGGACTTTGGAGACCGGCGATCATCGATATCGCCCTGAGAACAAAGGCGCCTGCTCATCCATTTTCCTAAGAGAAAGTGATAGCACTCACGCACTCTCATGTACGTGTCACGCGATAGAGTGAGAACATTGCGCGTTCACATTGGAGATTTTTCATGCATTCCCGTACCGGCATAAGGGGAATACCAGCGCTATTCATCCCGATATTGATTTTAATTTTAGTGACCCCTCTGCTTGATACTTCAAAGGCAGCGGTGGCGATATCTTGTGGGTGGGACACGCGGCCGGGGTGGGTGGCTCGCGAAAACGCAAAGGTAGGAAATTCGAATTGGGCGAAGGGCATTCCGCCGGAGTACAGCGGTGATTTTATGTCAAGTGAAACGGGCGTAACCCCACCATGGGGAAAGGGAACAAAAAAGTCCATCGCAGGATGGCTAGATGCCCCCAGTGGAATGTGCGGAGACACCATTGGTCTTCACATATCCGGCAACTCTCGCCCAGTGACGGTCAAGATATACCGAATGGGTTACTACGGCGGTGCTGGCGCACGGTTGATCACTTCAACATCACTTCCGACCTTGAAAGCCGGCATAACTCAATCGATTACCAAGTCGCCGACCTCGACCGTATCAACAAAGTGGCCCGTTGCATGGTTGCTAAAAATTAATCGAGCCACAATTCCTGGTCAGTACATTCTTCGGCTAGATGATGGTGGACCCGATTCTTCTTTTGTTCCATTAACGGTGGTAGATCCAAATATTAGAAGTGCTATTACTTTCGTATCCTCGGTCCTTACCTGGCAGGCCTATAACCAGTGGGGCGGATATTCCCTCTATAAGGGACCGAATATGACACGTGGGACGCGATCCACGATCGTCTCCTTTGACCGACCCTACGACGGGGATGGCTCAGGTCAGTTTCGATATATGGAGTACCCCATACTAAAAATTGCCGAACATCTTGGGTTGGATATGAACTACATAACCGACCTCGAGCTGGACAGCAATATCGGCTCATTGGTCGACACGAAGTCCATTCTCTTTGGTGGCCACGCGGAATATTGGACTGCGAACATGCGAACAAATATTCAAAACTCGGTTGATCGCGGCGTTAATTTAGTTTCAATGGGCGGCAATGCTGCGTATGCCCATCCACGGCTTCAAGCAAAGAATCGACAACTGGTGATGTGGCGGGCTTCCCTTGCCGATCCAAACCGCAATAATCCTCTTCTTGCAACCACGAGTTGGCGGGCCTTCCCGATTTCACAGCCAGAGGCAAAAATACTGGGTGCCCAGTATGTCGGTCTAGGAGTTAGTGCTGATTACACAATTGCTCATCCAAATCGCTGGCCGTTCACAACGATGACACGTCCGAGTGTGCTCAAGAGCATCGTCGGCCGTGAGGTAGATTCACCATTGTATTCGATAGGTCCGGCAATTGAAGTCTTAGCAAATGCCGCCATAAATTTTCATGGAAAGGCGGTAACTATTATGGCGACGTTTTACACCAATTCAAAGAACGCTGGTGTCATCGATATTTCCACAAATGGCTGGACCTGCGCAATTGACGACATATGTCCGTGGCATCCGCAAATCTCCAAGGACACGATTACTGATGCGAAGAAAATCACGGAGGAGATTTTAAAGGGCTTGACCAAAGGTCCACTGGGATTATGGCGTCCGGCGATAATCGATATTCAAGCACGCACAAAGATTTCTGCACTTCAGAGAATTTAACGTGGCGCTAGATGGTTGGGCCTTCTTTATAACCCTTATTCTTCTCTGCCTGGTAATTAACGTGGTAGTGGTGCTTTTCTGGAATAAATTTCGCGGAAAGAAAGTCCTCAAAGATGCACAACGTTTTGGAATTCTAATAATTGCCCAGCTTTTAGTTGTTGCAACGTTCTTTGTTGGGATTAATAGGTCAATGGTCTTCTTTGCGAGTTGGGGTGACCTCTTCGGAAACTACAGCGCATATAACTCACCTATCACTCAGATTCAGGGTGAAGCTATTTCACCGCTGGATACCTATGTTCGTAACGCGAGAATGTCGCCAGGTTTTCGAGGTCGTGGTGGCCAATTCTCATTCGTTCTCAAGGGCGCGCAGAGTGGGGTGACTGCTCCTATATTTGTATACCTTCCTCCAACATACGGCGCAGATCCAGCAAAAAAATGGCCCGTCCTCATGCTTCTTCCAGGTTATCCAGGGGTACCCACTACCTGGTTTCACGCGATGAATTTAGTGACAATTCTTAGACACGAAATATCAACAGGTTACGCCCACGATTTTCTAATTGTCTTGCCAACAATGAGTATCCCTGCCACTCGTGATACGGAGTGCACTGATATTCCTGGAGGACCTCTGGTAAATACTTGGCTCGGAGTCGATGTTCCTAACGCGGTCATCGACGGGCTAGCGGCCAGTAAAGACCGAGCTGACTGGGCAATTGCGGGTTACTCCACGGGCGGATACTGCGCAGCCAAGGTGATGCTCAGTCATAGTTCGCGTTTTAGTGTTGCGGTCCCTATTGCTGGGTATTTCTATCCGACCCAGACAAAACTCTTTGCTGGCTCGGCCAAACTCAAAGACGCTAACAACGCCTTGTTGCTTGCCAAATCCTTAAATTTGCCCGCCCACATGCTTCTTGTCGGCACAAGTCAAGACCCAGGCGTCATGCGCTCAATTGCCGCCATGGAGAAGGTGAATAACCCTAATCTGGTGATCGATCAATTAATCGATCAGCACGGCGGACACAGCACCAAGGTTTGGAAGAGTCAGCTTCCACGAATCCTGGATTGGCTCTCGACCAAAATTCCACGCTGACTTAATTCTCTGATCAAACTCTCAGACAACGCTTCAGAATTCTCACTGGTTTTTCAACTCCTTTTGCCAAGATTGCGCGTTCTACACCTCGGTGATTAATCCGGTAGTCACCTATTCCCTGTATAGGAGTTCATGTGAAAAAAGTTCTGGTAAGCCTCATCGTCGCAAGCGGAATGATCTTAAGCGGTACGGCGGTAGCGAGCGCGGCTACCAAAGCACCGAGCATCAAAAGACCATCGGTCACGTCAAGCAAAACAGAGGGCACTGCTACCCATGAAATGAGCGAGAGCGCGACAAAGCAGAAGACAGAGGCGGTCAAAACAAAGAAGAAATCCCCAACCAAAATCAAGAAGACGGCCTCAAAGAAGAAGTAACAAGCCTAGACACGTTGGGAGAAGCCACCACCCTTACCCGAGGGAGGTGGCTTTTCTCGTCTCGGTCGTTCGCGATCCAATAAAGGCTTCGGCTCGCATCGTCGCTAGACCAACCTTCGGTAGATCTGCGTTCTTGCGAAACATGACGTAACGGGGAACCCATTCGGGACGAAACTTAGAATTAAACCGAAATAATGACTCCATCTGCAACCAGCGAGATAGGAATAGCAGAATTCCTCGCCAAGAACGGATAATTGGACCCGCGCCTAGTTGTGCCCCTCTTTCAAATACTGATCTAAATGCGGCAAAGTTGAGCGAAATCCGATCAATTCCTTCTCCACGTGCGTAATTAATCGTTGCATCGATCAATAATTCATTTACCCCTGAATCGGCTTGGGGGGATCTGCGCATCAGATCTAGAGAGAGCCCCTTTGGTCCCCATGGGACATATTGCAAGAGTGCCATTACTTGACCATCTTTCTTAGCAATTACTATAAGTAAATCTTTTTCATCTTCATCTGCAATACGTCCGAGCCCCATCATGAATCCGCGCTCTGTCGCGTCCCCACGCCATTTCTTGGAATCTTCCGTCAAAAGTAGGCGTATTTCGCTGGTCATTTCAGAGGTGCGGAATATTTCAGTGGTGTAGTTCTGTTTGAGTGCACGTCGGACGGACTGGCGAACATTGCGGTATCGAGGGTTATCAGGGTCGTACTCATCAACGTGAACAACCGCCTCATCGCCAATTTCCAGCGCCGTCATATCGGTCTCACGTACCCATATCTCGCCAGCTTCTTCGCTACAGCCAACGGCAACTGGTGTCCAACCATTTTTCGCTGAAAGATCCATAAAGGCGTGCATCACTTGCGGCCACGCATCTGGGTTGCCGATTGGATCCCCACTCGCCAAAGCACATCCGCCCACAACTCTGTAGGTGACCGCAGCCTTTCGTGTATTGGACCAGATGACACTCTTGTCTTCACGAAGTGCGAAATATCCAACCGAATCGCGCTCGCCAAATTCAGAGAGAAGTTCGCGCAATCCAACTTCATCTTCCTGAGTCATGCGCGGTTTTGGTGGACTGGGTTGCAGAAGAGTCAATATGGGCACGATTACGGTGAATAGTCCAAGTCCTGCCATGGAGTAATCGAAGATGTCTTGTTCTCTGTGGCTAATAAAGTAAACGGGTCCGCCAATTCCAACTAGCCCATGCACTACCGTCAGCAGCATGTGGGAAATAGAAACTTCGCCACCGAATAATCGATCCGGTGCGAGGATTAATGCAAGACCTATTGCAACGCTAAGCAGGACTAATTGCCCAATTACTAGGAGGGCGCGCGTTACAACCGTCCTTACGGGCCGGGCGTAAAACTCACGACGAATTAGGAAGAGGGAGACAAACATAATCAGTGATCCCAGGCCCTGGATGTAGTCCAACCCCTTGATGAACGAGAGCACCAGGCTGACAGCGAGAAGCATCTCGGTAAGCAGGAAAGCTGCATGGTTGCGTCGAGCAAGTGCGAAGGAGAGAACGATGAGCAAGACGCCGACAATGATTCCCGCTGCGGTGGCAAGAGTGAGAATTCCCTTAGGAAGGGTCGATGCAAATAGCCGGATGCTTCGGTGGAAAGAGCGTGAGGCACTTGACGCTAGCCCGAC
The DNA here is from genome assembly GCA_038244965.1 of Candidatus Nanopelagicales bacterium. GTDB lineage: Bacteria > Actinomycetota > Actinomycetes > Nanopelagicales > Nanopelagicaceae > QYPT01. The sequence continues at coordinate 23,444 of JBBRSY010000004.1, forward strand.
CACGCCTAGGAGGAGAAGAATCCGCGCCGCCAGAACCACTCTCCAGCGAGAGCCGTTCAGCCTGTTCAATTGGATATCGCCCTCCGTTAGGTTCTCCGAGTATAGAGTTTAGTAATGAGGAGGCCGACGTGAGCGAGGATGATGAGGCAGGTCAAGAGGAACTAGTTACCGAAGAGATGCTCTGGGATCGCATTCCTGACGTGGAAGGGGCCGAGAGGGCGAGCACTTACTATGAATTAAGTGCACGGATTTATGCCCGCGGCCAGTACGACGAGGCGCTCGCACTTGCTGAAACGGCCTGCGATATTTACTCAGGCCTGGGGGGCAATGGTTCGCCCGAAGGACTCGCGCAAGCGTATTCAGCAATCGGTTACAACCTCAACCAACTCAAGCGGATGGCTGAAGCTGCAACTGCCATGAGCAAGGCGGTGGAGATTCTGCGCAAGAATAAATCTCCGATTGCCCTTGAACTGGCCTGTACCTTGGGTGAGTGGTGGTACTCATCAAAGAATTTTCAACAAGTAATCGACACCATGCAGGAATGTGCGCAGGAACATCTCCTTGATGGCAATGAAATTGGTGCTGCCAACGATCTCCATCTCATCGGGTGCGCCTATCGCGAGTTAGGGCATTTCTCCTCTGCAATCGGAAGTTTTACAGAGGCTCGTGCACTCTTTAAGAAGAATCGCGAAGTGATTCATGTTGCCAGGTGTGACCAGAAGATTGCGGCAAGCCACGTCGAATTGGGAAATGGAGAGATCGCCTTGGAGACGGCGCGAAAGTCCATAGATGTTTTTGAGACCGCTCATGATCACCGGCGCGAAAGCGTTGCACTCTTTGAATATGGCAAGGCGCAGATTCTCATCGGGCGCTTGGATGAGGGGCTGATGACCTTTGAACAAGTTCTGCAGAGCGCCACCGATGATGATCCTAAAGATTTTGAACTCATTGTTAATGTCGAGACAAGAATGGCAGCGGTGATGCAGATTCAAGGAAGGATTGAAGAAGCCGACGAGATTATCCGTCGTCTATCTTCGGTTTCGGAGATTCTCAATGATCAGGGCGAGAGCGCCTAAAAAAGCGCCCATGGCTGCGATCATGAGCGGCCATTCGTGAACGCCCTTGCTCCAGAACGCTCCACCCCAGAAGCCCGCACCCATGACCGCAAAATTCATAGCGGCTTGGTAGACGCCTTGGGCTTTTCCTCTCTGGTTCTGTTCGCTGAGCCCGGCAATCCATGCTTTTCCAACTCCATCGGTGAGGGCGGGAAAGATTCCATAGAGGGCTAGTGCCAGAAAAGCGATTGTGTGGTTGTCCGTGTACCCAAGAGTGAAGTAGGCAATTGCAAACGCAACCAGACCAATCGTATAAATCGCATGCGGTGAAAAACGGTCTGCGAGAAAGCCAGCCGGAAATGCGAAGACCACGGTTACTGCGCTAAATAAAACGTACGCAAGTACGACGCCACTTGTACTGATGCCAATGTCGTGCAATCGAAGGAGAAGCAAAACATCGGGAATATTCGTAAGTTGGATAAGTACTAAAATCGAGATTGCTCGTTTTAGGTTCGAGGGCAGCGGACCTGATGTGGGTTTGGGAGATTCTTGTTTAATTTGAGCCCGAGTTTTGTCCTTAATGAAGAATGTGAAGCCAGCAGATATTAAGGCGGGGATCAGGGCCCACATGGCGACTCTACGTACGTCGCCGTGGAGAAGTGAGAGTCCGCCAAGGGCAAGGAGTGGCCCGATTACTGCACCGAGGTTGTCGCCTGCGCGGTGGAAGCCAAATGCTTTTCCAAGGTGTTGCCGCGGGACCGAATCATGAATGAGTGCATCACGCGGAGTACTCCGCAGTCCCTTACCGATTCGGTCGGTAATTCGACCCAAGAAGAAGAGCGGCCATGCGGTCGCGGTCACGACCAGGACCTTTCCAAGACCTGCAATCGAATATCCCGCAACAACAAAAGGTTTGCGTCCGATCCGGTCACTGGCTTTCCCCGAATATAGTTTTGTGAAACCTGCGGCGGCTTCAGCGCAACCTTCGATAAATCCCAGAGCTAACGGTGCAGCTCCGATTACGCCGGTGAGCAATATCGGTAGTAGCGGATAGAGCAGTTCACTTGCTGCATCCTGCGCAAGGGAGACAATTGTGAGAAGCATGAGGTTGCGTGAAAGCCATCCGTATTTCATTGCTCACTCCTCATTTCTAAAGTAGTAGTCCTACCGGGGAAGGTGTTGCAGCGCCCAGTGATACATGGCAATTGCCCCTGCCGCCGATGCGTTCATGGAGCGCGTAGAACCATATTGTTCGATAGCGTAAATAACCGGGCAGGCTGCGATCGCCTCATCTGACATGCCCGCCCCCTCTTGCCCAAAGAGTAGAACGCATTCCTCAGGCAACTCTGAACTTTCCAATCGCTGTGATCCAGGAACATTGTCAATACCGATGATCGGAATCGCGTTCGCCTCTGCCCAGATGCGGAATTCGGCGATGCTCGGATGATGGATAACTGTGAGGTAACGGTCGGTGACCATGGCTCCGCGCCGGTTCCAATCGCGTTTGCCGACAATATGAACTGCGCTCACGTTGAATGCGTTGGCAGTTCGAACGATGGAGCCGATATTGAGGTCGTGCTGCCAATTCTCGATTGCAATCTGTAACTTGTGACGTTTGGTGTTGAGATCGGCCACTATTGCTTCGACCTTCCAGTACCGGTACCGATCCAGGACATTGCGTCGGTCGCCCAATTCCAGTAATTCGGGATCAAATTGGCTACCATCTGGCCATGGCTTGGGATGCGGTCCCACTCCAACGACAGGGAAAAACTCTCCGGGACCAATTGTTGCCGGTGGAAGCATGAAGTGCACTCTAAACTGAATAGATTAGAAACGCTATCCAAAGTTTGAAAGGGTAATGCATGACGAGTCTGGCTTGGGTAAACGATATTTCACTACTCATTCACATTCTCTCCGTGCTGGCGATATTGGTGCTTCTGCTACTTCAGGTCAATCAATCCCCACGCCGGATTCACCCCGGAATCTTTCATAGCGCACTGACCGCTCTCGTGGCCGGTCTAGTCATGGTGGGAATTCGCCCACCACTTCATAATCAGAACGCGGATAAGTGGCCTATGCTCAACAATGCTTGGGTCGGAACGAAATTTCTAATTTTACTTGTCATACTGGTCCTAGTGTTTCAAAATTTCAAAAAACCTGTAGTTAAGAATTCAATATGGACATCATTGGTGGCTTTAACGACCGCCAATATCCTCATCGCGATTTTCTGGTGACAACCCTGTGAGATATCTTCGTAGCGTCGGGGTTTTGGCCAGCGTGGCACTCTTTGCCGGTACGGCAACCGCCATTGCCACCCCCGTCACACCGGTGACAAACATTTCGAGGGTATTTGCCCAAATCTCCTCGTCAGCTTCGCTGGCTGGACCCTCGATGATTCTCATTGATCGTTCGAGTGGTGAAATCATTTTTCAAACGGATCCAACCTCGTTGCGCAAACCAGCTTCAATTCTCAAATTACTTTCGACAAGTGCCGCGGTGGAGTATCTCGATCCAAATTACCGATACGTGACCCGGGTTGCAAAGGGATTAAATCCGCGGACCCTGGTTATTTCCGGTAACCTAGATCCTTGGATGACGGGCAGTTACTTTGAGGCCAATAAGTATCACCGTGCATGGCTACAGTATTTGGTGAACCGGTCGATTGCTTATTTGAAAGCCGAAGAAGCGACGCCTCTTCGCACCGTTTCCATCGAATATTCTGGGTTGTACTCAGATGACATGGCATTTTTGAAACGTGCTTTTGTTGCCATGGGCGTAACCCCAACAGTTAGTGAAATAAGTGCCAACCAGATTGTCTCCGTTTCGGGGCAAGAAATTACAACGGTCACATCTCCAACGATTAGCGAAATGGTCAAATTCGCTCTTACCTGGAGCGATAACTTGCTGGCGGAAAGACTGGCTCGTGCTGCAGGACATTCAGTCGGTTATCCGATGAACGATGTCGGCGTCTCGCAAACGATCAAGAAGCTACTTGGAGATCTGGGAGTAGATCAAAGTGGCCTCTATATTCACGATGGCAGTGGCCTCTCCAAGCAAGACCGCGTAACAGCGAAATTAATTGCGGACTTCCTCCTGAAAATACGAGGAAATGAGAAATTCGCCGCGATTTACGCGGGGTTGCCCATTTCGGGAATCTCTGGCACTTTGAAATCACGCTTTATCAATACTGCCCCACAAGCCGTTGGTCTGGTTCATGCAAAAACCGGAACCTTGGACGGCACCGTCAGCTTGGCCGGCTACGTGGAATCTGGAACTCATGAATATATATTCGTCGCAATCGCTGACCACATTCGCAAGGGTGCTGCAGCTGCTGATCAGGCCCGAAACACTTTAGATCGCTTGTTAGGCAAAATTACCGCTCCACTACAGCTGGCCCAGGCCTCTACTTCTTAGTCGTCATCGCCATCACTGTGATTGTCGCCGCCGTCGTCGCTACCCCCAGATGGCATGGTGGCGATGCTGGGCTTGGCGGTTGTTGGTGATGGGGCTGGCGCGGTTAGGATCGCTGGAGAGCTGTCGTCCTCACCACCGCCGGATGGCAACTTTATCCCGGGTTTTGTAATGGTTATGGTGGCCCTCTGAGTGGTCGCGGCAGCCTGAGTTATTCGAATCGGCGCACTGGCTGGAGTCGCGGCTGACTGGGTAATCGCGATGGGATCGCTGGCTTGAGTAGAAGGCGCGGCTGCGGCAGAGGATTGTGGAAGTGCCGTGGCAACGGCGACGGGTGAGTTCTGGCTCTGTGCATATACCAGTCCGGCACCTAGGACAAGGAGTGGGGTCGCCAAGGCCATGACCCGCAATGCCCTTTTTCTTGCCGGCTTGGGCTCAAAGGCGTCTGATTGCGACAATTGGAACCATTCTGGTTTGGAATTCTCAGTATTCATTTTCTTTCCTCAGTCTTTCTCTCGATGGCCAAAAAGTAACTCGTTCAACTGGGAGGACTCTGAGAACCAGACTCAATGTTGCTGAGTAATCTAGGCCAGTGACTATGACGCCAACGGCGAGTGCCCGCGAAGCTTTTAGCGGCTATATCGCACTTATGAAATTGCGAGTTGTTGAATTATTGCTAGTGACCACTCTTCCTGCGTTGGTTCTTGCGCAAAAGGGAATACCGAGTGTGGGTGTGAGCATTGCGACGCTGCTGGGCGGTACCTTGGCTGCCGGTTCGGCAAATGCATTTAATATGGTTATTGAGAGTGACCTAGACCGTGTCATGGCGCGCACAGCTAAACGTCCACTCGTAACTGGCGTCATTACTGATCGCGCAGCAATCGTTTTCGCAACGGCAATTGGCGCTATTTCACTTTTGATCTTCTGGATTTTTACCACACCCTTAGCAACACTCCTATCTTTCATTGCGATTGCCTACTATGTCGTGATTTACACAATGGCTTTAAAGCGCAGGACGTCTCAGAACATTGTTTGGGGTGGAGCGGCTGGCTGTATGCCAGTGTTGATCGGGTGGGCGGCAATTACCAATTCGATTTCTTGGGTTGGCGTTGCATTCTTTATGGTAATTTTTTTCTGGACGCCACCACACTTCTGGGCGCTGGCAATTAAATATAAGGATGACTATTCCGCGGCAGGTATTCCGATGCTCCCAGTGGTTGCGACTAAAACGCGTGTGCGCACTGAAATGTGGTTTCACACGATCGCAATGATCATCAGTTCAGTCGCTCTGATTGAACTCGCCCAACTTCCCTTCTGGTCCTTAATCATCACTATTTGTTTAGGGCTAGTTTTTGCCGTCCAGCTGCTTAAACTCAACGAGAAATCAGATTCATACGGCAAGGTCGCGGCAAAGATTTTTCAATGGTCGATTAGTTATTTGAGCCTTTTCTCAATCTTGTTGGTCGTGGCACAACTTACGAATTAAGAGCCTGCTCAATATCGGCAAGCAAGTCACCGGCATATTCCAACCCGACGGAAAGTCTTAGTACTGAATCGGTAATCCCCATTTCGGCCTTTATTTCCGGGGCTAAGCGACGATGAGTGGTGGAAGTAGGGTGAGTAATGAGTGACTTGCTGTCACCTAGATTGTTGGAGATGTCGATGAGTCGAAGTGCGTTCATGAATTTGAAGACCTCAGCTTTAGGGCCATTAAATTCAATGCCGATCGTCGTACCCCCGCCAGACATCTGCTTCTGAGCTGTTTCATACCCCGCATGAGATTTCAGTCCGGGATAACGAACGCTCTTGATTTGTGGGCAGGTCTCTAAATAATGCGCGAGAGATTGCGCGCTATTGCTCATCTTCTCAACTCGCATGCTCATCGTTTCTAGGGATTTCACCAGAACCCACGCGTTGAAAGGGCTCAAAGAAGGGCCGGTATGTCGAACGAACGGATTTAGTTTCTCCTGTATGTAGGAGAAACTTCCCAGAATTGCACCGGCGAGAACTCGTCCTTGGCCATCGATATGTTTGGTGGCGGAATACATCACGACATCGGCTCCAAGTGCGAGTGGCTTTTGCAAGATTGGAGAAGCCATGACGTTGTCGACGATGACGGTTGCTCCGACTAAGTGGGCCAGATTACTGACCATCTCGATATCGACGATCTCAAGCATCGGGTTGCTCGGTGTTTCGATGAAGACCACTTTCGTTGGTTTGGATAAAGCCTTGGCCCAGACTGCAGGATCGTTGCCTTTAACTAACTCAATGCCAACGCCCCATCTAGGGAGAATTTCTGTTAGCACGACGTAGCAAGAACTAAACATTGCCGCTGATGCCACGACCCGGTCACCGGCTTGGACGAGGCAAGCTATGGAGGAAAACATTGCCGACATTCCAGATCCAGTCGCCACACAGAATTCTGCGCCTTCAATGGCCGCAAGTCGCTCTTCAAACATGGAGATAGTTGGGTTGGCAAAGCGACCATAAACAAAGTGATCGGTCTGATCAGTGAAGGAATCCACGGCTTCTTCGGCGCTGCTGTACGTGAAGCCACTTGTCAGATAGAGGGCTTCTGCGGTTTCACCAAATCCTGAGCGCGCCAACCCTGCGCGCACTGCCTGCGTCTCTGGATGCAACGACCACTGTGGCTCTGGTCGCTCGGGTAAGGGTTGGTAACCCCACGGACGTTTGCTCATGGTTGAAGTGTAAGGTTTGCGACATGCCCCTTGTCACAGAGCCAGACCTAGCAATATCGGTAACTGACTTAACCAAGAATTATGGAGAACGGGCAGCAGTATCGCACGCAAATTTCGATGTTCCGATGGGGACGGTCTGTGGTTTTGTTGGCCCCAATGGGTCCGGGAAGACCACGACTATGCGGATGCTCCTTGGTCTGATTTCTCCCAGCGGTGGAACGGGCAAAGTTCTGGGCCAGCCCATTAGCGAACCCGCCAATTACCTTGATCGCGTCGGCGCGATGATTGAAGGCCCGGCTTTTTACCCCTCTCTGGGTGGGGCCGAGAACTTGAAAGTTCTGGCAACATTGGGAGGGCATTCAACTGAGCAAGTGCAGAGCCTGCTGGATCGCGTGGGTCTGGGCGATAGAGCAAAATCCAAATATAAAACGTATTCCCTGGGTATGAAGCAGCGGTTGGGGATTGCGGCAGCGCTCTTGCCCGATCCGCAATTGCTTATTTTGGACGAGCCGACAAATGGACTAGACCCGGCAGGCATTCAGGAAATTCGCGATCTAATTCGGTCGCTGGCGAATGAGGGAACCACCGTATTTATTTCTTCCCACTTACTGGCCGAAATTGAAATGATTAGCGATTCGCTCGTGATGCTTCGCCAAGGTGAGGTCATCTTCGCCGGAAAGACGCAGGATCTCCTATTGCGACAGCAACCGACCATTCTTGCGAGAAGTGAGGATCCAAATGATCTTCCACGTTTGTTGCAGATTGCCCACGATGCGGGTCACGAAGGGTCGGTAATTGAAGGCGTAGCACATATTCAAGGTCCGCGAGAGTGGGCCGCTACCTTAAATAAGATTGCGTTTAATTCTGGAATTGTTCTTGCGCAGCTTTCGCCCGAGTTGCCAAGTTTAGAGGAGACCTTCTTTGAGATGACGGCAGCCGACGAATGATCCGCGTTTTCCTTGCCGAGTGGCGCAAGTTGCGCCGTCCCTCACTATTTATCGGCACCATGGGCGCGGTAGTTGGCGCATCGGCATTAGTTACGTCTTTGCTCTTTTTACTCATTGATTCGCGGCAAGGAAATGCTCAACGGGGAGAGGTTATAAATCGCGCCACACTCGAACTTCCACACGGCTTGTCAATAGGTTTTAGTAGTTCGGCTGGATTATTGGGACTGATTGCTTTGTGCATTTTCGCTTCGCAGACTGCGCAGGAATACACGCATGGGACTCTGCGAAATCTTTTGGTTCGCCAACCCCGCCGACTTACATTATTGCTAGGTAAATTCTTTTCGATGTGTTTTTTTGCATTGATATCAGTCATCCTGTCCGCGATCGTCAGCATCACTCTTGCCTTTGCACTTTCCGGAAAGGCAAAAGTGATTACCACTGCTTGGTCGACATCGGAAGCCCGAAACGGAGTTGTACATACTTTTGTGAATGTTTTGATCTCGGTCATTGCCTATGGCACCGTAGGCATGATTCTTGGGTTACTTCTGCGATCGCCAATTAGTTCAATTTCTATAGGCGTCGCCTGGCTGCTTGTTGTAGAAAATATTATTGCAGCGACAGTGAAAAACTCTGGCAAGTGGATGCCCGGGCAATTGATGAATACTGTGGCCGCTGGGGGGGACTTCACCGCCACCTATTCTCACGCACTGCTGGTCTTATCTGCCTACCTAGCCTTAGGAGTGCTCGTTTCGAGCGTGCTTTTCCGCCGTCGAGATGTAACAAATTAAGGACACGCCAGCCCAAAAAGTCTAATTCTCAGGTTGAGTCTTTAGTATTTTCTCTTTGGGGGTGGATCGTGGGCAAAGTTCGGCTACTGGCGTGCGCATTGGTAGTTGGCTTGGTCGCTGTCTCCACGCCGGCCTACGCAAAATCGCCAAAGCCGACTCTGGCCCAGATCCAAGCAGCACAGGCGGTTGAATCTGCCAAACGCGCGGCAACCCGAGCAGCTGCGGCCAAATTAACGCAAGCGACCCAGACTCTGCACGCACTAACGGCTGCATCAGATGCGGCGCGGGCAAGATATATAAAGGCTCAACAACTATTGGTTGTCGCTGTCAAAATTTCTCAGGTGGCAGCTCTGCACGCGCAGCGAACGGCGGCCCAGGTGGATTCGGCCCATCGCACTATTGGAAAACTTGCCACCAATGCTTACATCATGGGCGGAGGGCTGACCGATATCGAACCCCTGCTGAGTTCTAACGGCCCGCAAGATTTAGTGGATCGACTTTCTACATTGAGCACCATTGGTGCACAAAATTCAACGGCGTTGGATCGCTATCAATCCGCACAAGTTATCGCCGCCGGCGCAAAGCTAGAGGCAGACGCGGCGAAACGTTCCCAACAGAGGGCTACCAACGCAGTCGCATCGGCAAAGCAGGTAGCCGATGATGCGAAGGCCGCACAGCAGGCCGAAGTCAATAAGTTACAGAAAGTCCAGGACGAATTGATGCGCGAGCTGGCCAGCGCTAAAAAAATTCGTATCACCCTTGAACAGCAGCGGCAACTGGCGCTTCTGGAGGAAGCTAATGCCAAAAAAGCCGGCCAAACACCGGGGCAGAAGAGCGTATGGGATGATCGGGGTTTCAAAGGGCGGGCCGCCACAATTTCGACTCTTGCGCAACGGGCCAAAGCTGTGGCATACGCTAAGAAACAAGTTCTGGCGCGAAAACCATATGTGTGGGGCGCGCAAGGTCCAAATTCCTATGATTGTTCCGGGCTTGCATATGCCGCATTTAAATCGGCGGGACTTACCTGGCCCTACTGGAATCGCCTAAATGCCGCGCTTTATTCAGTAGCTACTATGCATGTCAAACTTACTGAATTGCAACCCGGCGATTTTCTCTTCTACTCATATGATGGCACCGTCGGCAGCATTCATCACATGGGAATTTATGGTGGCGACGGCATGATGTGGGAAGCCAATTCGACGCGTTACGGATTGATGTATTCCAGTATTTACAGCGTTAAGGGACTTATGCCATTCGGCGGTCGGGTCTAGGCTTATCGGCATGACCCATTCCGCCATGAGTGCAATGGTGGAAATTCGAAATGCTGTCCGTGCCGAAGTGGAAACGTGCGCACCAGGTGATGTCGTCATTGTGGCCTGTTCTGGCGGGGCAGACTCGCTAGCTCTCAGTTACGCCCTTGCAAAGGAAAGCGAAAAAATAGCGCTCCACATTGTGGGCGTAACGATTGACCATCAGTTACAGGCCAAATCGGGGGATCAAGCAGCCACCGTTATGAGACAACTGGAAACGATCGGGATTGCAACCCGAGAAATAATCCCCGTTACGGTGGAAATCACCGATGGGATGGAGGCATCGGCTCGACGAGTTCGATATTTGGCGCTGGATCAGGCGCGCAATCGCCATGGCGCGGTTAAGGTCTTTTTAGGACATACCCGTGATGATCAGGCCGAAACGGTTCTTCTGGGTCTGGCCCGAGGTTCCGGGACACGATCTCTATCCGGGATGGCCTCGGCTAACGGCTATTATGTACGGCCTCTGCTGGGTATCACCCGCCAACAGAGCGTCGCGGCCTGCTGTGAAGTGGGGCTACAACCATGGGATGACCCGCACAATGAAGATAGGCAGTACCTGCGCGTTCGCGTGCGGATGGACGCGATTCCGATACTGGAACGGACGATCGGGCCCGGGGTGAGCGCGGCGCTGGCGAGAAGCGCGGGCCTGCTGCGCGACGACGCCGATGCTCTGGATGAATGGGCGGCTCGAGAAATCATGGCGCTAGACCCAGAATCGATGGATATTGTGACCCTGACCGACCTGCCGCGCGGTATCCGGACCCGGATCATTCGATCAGCTATTTACGCATGCGGAGCGCCCCAAGGCTCAGTTACGGCCGAACATGTGATCGGTGTCGAGGCTCTGGTTACCTCCTGGCATGGGCAAGGTGAGGTCAGTTTGCCCGGCGGTGTGAAGGCCCGACGAATATCAGGCAGACTTTCGCTCTTACCCCCGACAAATGAGAAGTAGCGAGGCACCGTGGATCTATCAGTGGTTGGCAACGACATTGAGAAAGTCATCGTCACAGAAGAGCAACTCAAGGTGAAGGTGAAGGAATTAGCCGAGCAGATCGAGGTCGATTATCGTGATCGCGACCTTCTCATGGTTGGTGTTCTTAAGGGTGCGATTATGGCTATGGCAGATTTGTCACGGCAGTTACAGCGTCAAGTCGATATGGACTGGATGGCCGTTTCATCTTATGGCTCGGGCACCAAATCCAGCGGCGTTGTACGAATTCTCAAAGACCTTGATCGAGATATCACTGGTCGCGAAGTCCTTATTGTCGAAGACATTATTGATTCAGGTCTGACGCTTTCGTGGTTAAAAGCAAACCTTGAATCACGCGGTGCCAAGAGCGTAGAAGTCTTGGCAATTCTGCGAAAGCCGGAAGCGGCTAAGGTGGACGTCAAAGTTAAATATATCGGGTTTGAAATTCCAACCGACTTCGTCGTCGGGTACGGTCTTGATTACAATGAAAACTATCGCAATCTTCCCTTTGTCGGCGTACTAGCAAAACATATCTATTCATAAGAGATGAGACTGTAGAAGATAATGGCCACCAAGAAGAAACTTCCCCGTAAAAAGCCGCAGACCCGGTTTCAACGATTGATGCGCGGTCCACTTTTCTGGATCATCGCGGCGATCGTCGCCGTCACTGTCTTTGGTCAAATTTCCACTGCAGGCAATAAGTACACGAAGGTAAATACTTCTCAAGTGCTTGCAGCGATATCTCAGAATCAGGTTGACTCGGCATTACTGATCGACAAAGAGCAGAAAATTCAAATAAAACTCAAATCAGGAATTCTGATCGACGGAGCTTCCAAGATCGAGGCCTCTTACATCACGGGGCAAGAGCCCACGCTGATTGATCTGCTCGTCAGCAATCCACCGCTACATGCATGGTCTGTGAAAGTAGGCAATCAGTCACTCCTAATTACGCTTCTGTTCTCCTTTGGCCCTTTCCTGCTTATCGGTTTCCTCTTTTTCTTGATGATGAGCAATGCTCAAGGTGGAAACAAGGCCTTTTCATTTGGCCGCTCGCGCGCAAAGTTGCAGACTGACGATGCTCCCAAAACTACCTTTGCCGACGTCGCGGGTTCTGATGAGGCGGTAGCAGAGCTAAGTGAGATAAAGGATTTCCTGGCAAATCCCCCTAAATATGTGGCACTTGGCGCCAAGATCCCCAAGGGAGTTCTACTCTATGGCCCTCCCGGTACCGGAAAGACCCTTCTCGCTCGGGCCGTGGCAGGAGAGGCCAAAGTTCCGTTCTATTCAATATCAGGATCGGATTTTGTGGAGATGTTTGTGGGGGTAGGCGCAGCTCGAGTACGCGATCTGTTTAATCAAGCAAAGGAGAATGCACCAGCCATTGTCTTTGTTGATGAGATTGATGCGGTCGGCCGCCAACGCGGGGCTGGCTTGGGCGGTGGCCATGATGAGCGTGAACAAACGCTCAATCAACTCCTTGTGGAGATGGATGGGTTTGAAGCAAACGGATCTGTGATTCTTATTGCCGCCACAAATCGGCCGGACATTTTAGATCCCGCGCTACTTCGACCTGGCCGATTTGATCGGCAAATTCCAGTGGAGCGCCCCGACCTGAAAGGCCGGGAAGCAATTCTAAAAGTGCATGCAAAAGGAAAACCACTTAGCAAAGATGTAGATCTACTTGCTTTCGCTCGCCGCACCCCCGGATTTACTGGGGCAGACTTAGCTAATGTTCTAAATGAAGCGGCGCTGCTCACTGCTCGCGAAAATCAGACGACCATTACAAATATCGCCCTCGATGAGGCGATTGATCGGGTTATGGCAGGTCCTGCGAGGAAGTCGCGGGTAATGAGTGAGGAAGAACGACGTGTTACCGCTTATCACGAGGGAGGTCACGCACTTGTTGCGCACGCCCTGCCTAACACTGATCCCGTTCACAAAATAACGATCATGCCGCGTGGTCGAGCCCTCGGGTACACGATGGTTCTACCTGATGACGATAGATACTCGGTGACAAGAAACCAGCTGTTAGACCAATTGGCTTACTCACTTGGTGGTCGCGCAGCCGAGGAATTAATTTTCCATGATCCCTCAACTGGTGCGAGCAACGATATAGAGAAAGCAACAACTCTCGCCCGCGCCATGGTGACCCAATATGGAATGACCGAAGCGATAGGTGCTATCAAGTTGGGCACCGATGCCTCTGAACCATTTATGGGGCGCGATTACGGCCATACGCGCGATTTCTCCGAGAGCGTTGCCGCAGTTATTGATACCGAGATCCGGACCCTTATTGAAAATGCGCACCAAGAGGCATTTGATATTCTCGGCGATAACCGCGAAATATTGGATGAGATGGTTCTCCAATTATTAGAGCGCGAAACCCTCAATAAAGAGGAGATCGCTGAAATCTTTGTGAAGGTCAAGCCGCGCCCCTCTCGTCCAGCCTGGACTGGTTCGCCAACTAGAAAACCGTCAGAACTCCCGCCAATTCCAACGCGGACGGCTCTCTCCAATGGAGTGGGCGTTAGCCCAGAGCCTAAGGTGAAGAAGGCTCGCGCTCCGAAAGTGAAGAAGACTGATGAGTGAGGTCAATTCAGTTTCGATGGGCCCACAGGATGGTCGTGCCGCTCATCCTTATGATCAAGAGCGAGCCGAACGTGCCGTCAAAGAATTGCTGTTAGCACTGGGGGAGGATCCAAGTCGCGATGGATTGCAAGATACGCCGGCGCGGGTGGCTCGAGCATTCGCGGAAAACTTTGCTGGATTGTGGCAATCACCTCAGGATGTATTAACTACCACTTTCGATATCGGACATGAGGAACTCGTGATCGTGAAAGACATAGAGGTCTTCTCTCATTGCGAACATCACCTGACTCCGTTTCATGGCGTGGCGCATGTGGGTTACATTCCTTCTGGTCGAATCACCGGACTTTCTAAGATTGCCCGCTTAGTTGATCTTTTTGCGCGCCGACCGCAAGTACAAGAGCGAATGACCACGCAGATTGCCGATGCTCTGGTTGAGATCCTTGAACCGGCCGGCGTGATAGTTATCGTTGAATGTGAACACCTGTGTATGTCCATGCGCGGAGTCAGAAAGGCCGAAGCACGGACGATCACCAGCGCGGTTCGCGGAATCTTGCGTGATCCCGCAACACGCGCAGAGGCGATCAGCCTCATCACAAAGCGATAGTTTGCGCCATGTCGTTGTCAGATTTAAATTTTCCAACTGACCGCCCGGTCGTGATGGGAATTTTGAACATCACTCCTGATTCATTTGCCGACGGCGGGCGGTTTGATCGTTTTGATTCGGCACTTAACCGCGGCCTGCAAATGTTAAGTGAAGGCGTTGATGTGATTGACGTTGGGGGCGAGTCAACTAGACCTGGTTCATACTCGATATCGGCGGATGAAGAATTGCACAGAGTAATGCCGGTTATTGAAGCATTGGTGGCCAACGGTGCAGTAATAAGTGTCGATACTAAGCGTGCAACTACTGCGCTAATGGCGGTAACAGCAGGAGCACATATTGTTAACGACGTGAGCGCGGGTTTGGCCGACCCAGAAATGCTCTCCGTTGTTGCAAGGCTGGGATGCCCCTATATTGCCATGCATACTCGAGGTGAATCTGCTGATATGCAATTTCGCGCTGTCTACGCCGATGTTGTAAGTGAAGTCGTCGCAGAACTCCAAGGGAGAGTTGAAGCGAGTTTGAATGCGGGTATTTCGCCGGAGAATTTAATCCTCGATCCCGGTATCGGTTTTGCCAAGGAAGCTGAGCACAATTGGCAGATACTCAATCACTTGGAGGCTTTTACCTCCCTTGGCTACCCCATCCTCATTGGAGCCTCCCGCAAACGATTTCTGGGGCAGTTGGTTGCGGCAGAGAATACAGACGCGCGAGAATCTGCCACCATTGCGCTGACGGCCCTTCTCGCCAGGAAGGGAATTTGGGGAGTCCGAGTGCATAGCGTCAAACCCCATCGTGACGCTATAGCGGTGGCAAGGAGTATGCGATGAGCGACCTAATCGAGATAAAGGGACTGTACGGCTATGGATACCACGGCTTATTTGAAGATGAACGCGAGAGCGGCCAAGGTTTTCTCGTAGATGCTGTTCTATACCTGGATTTGTCAGTCGTGTCTCAAAGCGACCTCATCGAGGATACCGTCAATTACAGTGCGGTCTGTGATTTGATACTCGAACAAATTGTTGGGCCTTCCGTGAATTTAATCGAAAGGTTGGCCGGTCAAATTGCGGACCAGATATTGGTGGAATTTACGCAATTGCGAGCTGTAAAAATTAGCGTTCACAAGCCAGATGCGCCGGTTGCGGCAAAAGTTAAGGACATCTCAGTCTCTATCGTACGCACACGATGAGAGCCGTCGTTGCATTAGGCGCCAACCTCAAGGACCCAAACGACGCCATCGAATTAGCGATCGCGTTGCTAAAGGAATCGAGTGACCTAATTGCTGCCTCCTCTGCCTATTCGACGAAACCTGTGGGTGGCCCACCTCAACCAGATTATGTGAATGCTGTCTGCATTCTCGATTCTGATCTGCCCGCCCGAGATCTGCTCGGCCTGCTCCACGGGATAGAAAAATCTATGGGCCGAGTTCGAGAAGAACGCTGGGGTCCGCGGGTTATCGACCTGGATTTAATCACTTACGGAAATCTGGTGAGTGCGCAAGCGGATCTGATACTGCCCCACCCCAGAGCCCACGAGAGAAGGTTTGTGCTCGAACCTTGGCTGGAAATTGATCCGGATGCAGAACTTCCCCTGCATGGCCGCGTGCGCCAAATTTTGGCGGAGCTACCGCCTTCCCAGTAATCTTCTAGCCACGCGGCCCGGTACCAAGAAAGGACTGGAGCACATGCAGGTAGTCGATCACCTTACCCAGGTGCACCAATTGGAACTTGGTCGTATTGCATTTGTTCCGACCATGGGCGCCCTTCATTTGGGCCACGCGTCATTGATACATCAAGCAGGAATATTAAGTGAGTCAGTTCTGGTTAGCATTTTCGTTAACCCGCTCCAATTTGATGATCCGAACGACCTCGAGAAATACCCACACACCCCACAATCAGATATTGCCATTGCCCAAGATTGCGGCGCACGAGTCCTCTGGCTGCCCACGGTTGACGAAATTTATCCAGGTCCCATCCAACCTATAGATCCAGGCCCGGTAGGCGCGCTATATGAGGGCGCGCTGCGTAAGGGCCATTTTGAGGGAATGCTGACTGTTGTTAAGCGACTCTTTGATTTGGTCAAACCCGAGTGGGCGCTATTTGGGGAGAAGGATTTCCAACAGCTTTTTCTCATAAGAAGGATGGTCGAAGAACTTTCCTTAGGTATTGAGATTCTGGCCATCCCAACCGTGCGGGAAGAGAGCGGCTTGGCGATTTCTTCCCGGAATGTCCGCTTAAGTTCTAGTGACCACCAAGTGGCGCTGGTTATTTCGCGGGCTTTGACCAATGCTTCTCGAATGGGGTCAATCGAGGCAATGCAGTCCCAGTTGGATGCAACTCTACTTGCCGAGCCCGGCTTTATCTGTGAGTATGCCGTAATTATTGATGAGACTGATTTTTCGCTAGCAATTGAATCGACCACGAAAAAACGGGCCTTGGTTGCCGGTTGGGTAAATAGGGTCAGGTTAATCGACAATCTGTCCATGTTCGGGAACAGTCGATGAAATTACTCGCACGAGATCCGGGTTGGACGGCCCGCGCGGATGTAATCATTGTTGGGTCAGGAGTGGCCGGTCTTACAACCGCACTTCATGTAAGAAGTTTTGGACTCTCAGTTTTGCTCGTTACTAAGGCGCGCGTAGATGCTGGTTCGACGAAGTGGGCGCAGGGCGGCATTGCGGCGGCGCTGGGACCTGGCGACACTCCCGATCAACACGAGAAAGACACCCTTATTGCTGGTGCGGGTTTATGTGATGGGCCGGCAGTCAAAGTCCTGGTCTCGGAAGGACCCGAAGCCGTTCGCAAATTGATTGCGCGTGGTGCTGTTTTTGATAAGGAAGCTAGTGGGGAAATCTCACTCACCCGCGAAGGCGGACATCATCGAAATCGCATTATTCATGCCGGGGGAGATGCAACGGGGGCCGAAGTTTCGCGCGCACTTCTAGCAGCTGTGAGGAATGATCCGGAAATAGAAGTACTCGAACATGCACTAGTTCTTGATGCGCTGAAGGACGCGCAAGGAAAAGTTTGCGGCGTGACTCTGCACGTTATTGGTGCAGGAACTCGCGATGGCGTAGGTCGCGCTATTGCAAGAGCAACGGTTCTGGCAACGGGCGGCCTCGGACAAGTATTTGCACAGACAACCAATCCCTCGGTATCAACTGGTGATGGCGTGGCACTAGCACTTCGTGCCGGTGCTGAGGTTGCCGATGTCGAATTTATACAATTCCATCCGACCGTGATGTGGCTAGGCGAAGCTTCGCAGGGCCAACAGCCGCTAATAAGTGAGGCCGTGCGTGGTGAAGGGGGATTCCTAGTCGATGACGAAGGTGTGCGATTTATGGTGGGGGAACATCCCATGGCAGAACTCGCACCACGTGATGTGGTTGCCAAAGCGATTATGCGGCACATGGAAAAGAGCGGCGCCCATCATGTCTGGCTGGATGTGCGAAGTATCAATGGTTTTGTCGATCGTTTCCCTACTGTGTACGCCTCTTGTTTAGCCCACGGAATTGATCCGCTTCACGAATTGATTCCGGTGGCTCCCGCTTCGCATTATGCATCGGGTGGTGTGCGGGTAGATATGAATGGACGATCGAGCATTTCCGGATTGTACGCATGTGGGGAAACAGCTTGTACCGGCGTGCACGGTGCTAATCGCCTAGCCTCTAACTCTTTGCTTGAAGGGTTGGTGTTCAGTGCCCGAATTGCAGCCGACATCGCGGCAGATCTTTCTACTTTTTCAGAACCTGTGGAATTTCCGGAAGAGAGGATCCTGTTGGATCCTGGAGTACGTAAGAGGCTACAGATGAGTATGAGTGCCGGCGCAGGAGTACTCCGTTCGCGGGCCTCTTTAGAGAAAGCCCATTATGAATTAGAGGAGATCGGGAAAATTGCAAGTACCCAACCCTGCGTTGAAGCATGGGAAACGACCAACCTCTACTACCTTGCCCTAGCCATTGTACGCTCTGCGCTATTGCGAGAGGAGACGCGTGGTTCACACTGGAGAGAAGATTTTGCAGAAACTTTAGACTCTTGGGTGAAACACATTGTGCAGAGGTTGGATGTGCAAGGACACTGGAGTTCTAGTTTTGAGGAAAAGACATGAAGTTTTCTGCGATTTCTGCCGCTACTCGTAGCGCGCTGATCAATACCTCCTTGGATCCCGATTTAACGGTTGATCTAGTTATCCGAGCACTCGAAGAAGATATACAGGGCGGTCAAGATGTGACATCGGTGGCTACGGTGCCGCAAGAGCATATATCCACGGCTGAGTACCGGGTTCGGGCAAATGGAGTTGTAGCTGGCATCGAAGTTGCCAAAGTTGTTCTTGAATTGGTCGGCGTGAGCGAGATTGATTCACCAATTCTGTTTGCACACAGCGTTGGCGCGGGTAGCGTCGTACTCACCGCAAGAGGAAATACCCGTGCATTGCTTCTTGCCGAGCGAACATCTCTTAATTTCATGGGGCATCTAAGCGGTATCGCAACGCTAACTCGCGCCTGGGTTGATGAAGTCGCTGAGTTCGGTACGGTAATTAGGGATACTCGCAAAACGACTCCAGGGATGCGCATGCTTGAAAAGTACGCAGTTCGAATGGGTGGGGGAATGAACCATCGAATGTCCTTGAGCGAATCTGCTCTTATCAAAGATAATCACGTCGAAGCGGTGGGCGGCGTTGGCCCGGCTTTTGATCGAGTACGGAACTTGTACCCGAATATTGAGATTGAAGTTGAAGTGGATTCGTTAGAACAGTTGCAAGAGATTCTTCGCCACGATCCAGATCTTGTATTGCTTGACAATATGAGTGTGGCACAATGCCAACAAGCCGTCGCGATTGTTGCAGGGCGGTGCAAATTGGAAGCCTCCGGTGGGCTATCACTAAAGAATGCAAGGGAGTACGCCCAAACAGGAGTGAATTACCTGGCAGTTGGCGCATTAACCCACTCTGCACCTGTGCTTGATATCGGACTCGACCTAAAGGCGGAGATCTAGATGCTACTAACAATCGATGTGGGAAATACAAACACAGTTCTTGGCGTTTTTGACGGATCGGTGCTCATTCGATCTTGGCGAGTCAAAACGGATGCTCGCAATACCTCCGACGAACTCTGGCTGCAATTTGGCGGCCTCGTAACAAACTACAAGATCACCGGACTCGCTGTCTGCTCTACGGTTCCGGCGACCCTGCGCGAGTTGCGTACGATGATCAACGCCTATTTTCCTGATATCCAAGTGACAATTGTCGAACCGGGAACAAAGACGGGGGTTGCCTTACTTGTAGATAATCCGAAAGAAATCGGAGCTGATCGAATTGTCAATACCCTTGCCGCACATACTCTCTTTCCGCAAGGTCCTGCGATCGTCGTCGATTTTGGAACCTCTACTAATTTAGATGTTGTCTCCGACAAGGGCGAGTTTCTGGGGGGCGCCCTCGCCCCTGGAATTGAGATCTCGGTGGACGCCCTTGCCGCTCGAGCGGCCCAACTGCGAAAAGTAGAACTCGTCCGTCCCCGCTGCGTCATCGGCAAGAACACTGTAGAAGCCCTTCAATCGGGCACAATCTTTGGTTTTGCAGGACTGGTGGACGGACTTGTTTACCGCATCACTGCCGAACTTGCGCAGTCATACTCGCAAAGCCCAACTGTGATCGCGACGGGAGGTCTGGCACCGCTAGTTCTCGGGATCTCTGAAACTATTGCCCACCATGAGCCGTATTTAACGCTGATTGGGCTGCGCTTAATTCATGAGCGAAATGCATGAATCGGTAGACTTCACTCACCATGTCTGAGACGTCAAAAACACCAGTAGAAGTCGATCTCCCGGAACAATTGCGGATTCGTCGCGAAAAGCGCGCCGGGCTTCTCGCGCGCGGGATAGAGGCATATCCAGTATCAGTGCCGCGCACAAAATCATTGTCCAGAATTCGAGCGATCTACTCAGACCTTGCCATTGATGTGGCTACAGGTGAGATGGAAAGCGTCACTGGCAGAATTATATTCAAACGCGACACCGGGAAATTGTGCTTTGCCACCTTACGAGAAGGGGACGGGACAACCCTTCAGGCCATGATTTCGCTCGACAAGGTGGGAGAAGATTCGCTGGCATCATGGAAAAGCGATATTGATCTCGGAGATATTGTTAGCGTGACTGGTGAAATCATCACATCAAAGCGCGGAGAGCTTTCAATTCTCGCAACTGACTGGGTTTTGGCATCCAAAGCGTTGCGTCCTCTTCCCAACGAGTACAAACCAATGTCGGAGGAAACCCGAGTTCGAATGCGTTATGTCGATCTCATCGTCCGCCCAGAGGCGCGTAGTAATGCCCGCCTGCGTCCCGCGGTCATGCGATCTCTGCGCGATACCTACCATGCTCGGGATTATTTAGAAGTTGAAACCCCTATGTTGCAGATTCAACCTGGCGGAGCCGCGGCACGCCCATTTAAAACGCATAGTAATGCTTACGACACGGATCTTTTTTTGCGCATCGCACCCGAACTATATTTGAAGCGTTGCGTGGTAGGTGGAATTGAGCGGGTCTTCGAAATTAATCGCAATTTCCGCAACGAAGGCGCAGATTCAAGTCATTCACCCGAATTCGCAATGATTGAAAGTTATGAAGCATATGGCGACTGGCGAACTGTGGCCGATTTGACCCGTGAACTCATACAAAATGCTGCCATGGATATTTTCGGGAGTCACGTTGTTAAATATCATGATGGGCGTGAGTCAGATCTAGGTGGCGGTTGGCGAGAGATCTCGCTTTTCGATGCCCTTTCAGAAGGCGTCGGCGAAAGCGTCACTGCACTGACACCGATTGAAGATTTGAAGAAGTATGCCGTCAAGTTGGGGATCAAGGTGGATCCGAGTTGGATTAAAGGAAAACTTGCCGAAGAGATTTTCGAACATGTTGCCGTCGACAAACTGAATGAGCCGACATTTGTTATGGGCTTTCCAACTGATAACGCACCCCTAGTGCGCGCCCACCGCAGCATTCCCGGTGTCGTAGAGAAGTGGGATCTGTACGTTGACGGATTCGAGCTCGCGACAGGTTATTCCGAACTCATCGATCCGGTAATTCAGCGTGAACGGCTGGTCGAGCAAGGCCGACTTGGGGCCAAGGGCGATGTTGAGGCAATGCGCGTTGACGAAGATTTCTTGCGAGCCATGGAATTCGGTATGCCGCCAATGGGTGGAATGGGAATGGGCGTGGATCGATTGCTCATGGCACTGACTGGTCTGGGCATTCGCGAGACAATCCTTTTCCCTTTTGTGAAGCCAGAGATTGACTAATCATGATTGAAATTCGCCCCGCGAAAGCTACTGACGTTAAGGGCATTAGAAAACTTATCGATACTTATGCGCCTGCTCGTCGACTACTTTCCAAGGAAACCGTCACCCTTTATGAGAGTGTTCAAGAATTTACCGTCGCCGTCAACGAAGGCGAAGTTATCGGCTGTGGCGCCCTACATGTTCTTTGGGAGGACCTGGCTGAAGTGAGAACGGTAGCCGTTGCTGAGAAATATCGAAGGACGGGCGTAGGCCATCAAATTCTTGAAGCGGTTATTGAACGGGCACGAGAAATTGGCGTCCAGCGAATCTTCTGCCTAACATTTGAGACAGGTTTTTTTGGTCGTCACGGTTTCGATGAAATCCAAGGCACTCCAGTTGATCCAGAGGTGTACACCCAGTTGCTTCACTCCTACGACACAGGAATTGCGGAATTCCTAGACCTGGAAAGTGTCAAACCCAACACATTGGGCAATAGCCGAATGCTTAAGTATTTATAGGGTAACCCACCAGCATTCGCTAGATCCGCTCAAATCTGGCTTGAAAGAAGCGCAAATACTTTGGTTCATAAATCATTTTCAACCCTCTAACAGAAGCTCGATTTTTCCAAACTTCAAAGACTGATTCAACTGTGACATCACAGTGGGCTTGGGTGTAAACCCGACGGGGGAAAGTTAGCCGGACCAATTCCAATTTTGGAAAATAGTGATCTCCCGTTTCTTTGTTTCTACCGGCGGAAACCATGCCGCGCTCCATGGCTCGGATACCTGAATCGAGATAGAGCTCAGCGGCCAGTGTTTGCGCTGGAAATTTAAGTTGCTCTAATTGTGGATAAAACTTCTTTGCATCCAAAAATACGGCATGTCCGCCGATCGGATTCACGATTGGAACTCCTAATTCAAGTAGTCGATTACCAACATATTCAACTTGTCCGATGCGGGCTTGTAAGTGGTCGAAATGACATGCTTCCTCAACCCCCCGAGCCATCGCTTCCATATCCCGACCTGCTAACCCGCCATAGGTGTGCAGACCCTCATATATAACAACCATATTTCGGGCCTCTTCGAAAAGCTCGTCATCATTTAGTGCTAGAAACCCACCGATATTTACCAATAGGTCCTTCTTGCCGCTCATGGTTGCGCCATCGGAATATGAGCAGAGTTCTAGTAGAATTTCCTTAATGGTATTTTTGGCAAATTCGGCTTCGCGTTGCTTAATGAAAAACGCATTTTCCATTGCGCGCGTGGCATCGAGTATCACCTTGATGTTGTGCTTGTGAGATAACTTATATACGGCACGCAAATTCTCCATGGAAATCGGTTGCCCGCCGGCCATATTTACGGTGGCGCCGATGGTGATGTAAGCAATTTTTTCTGCGCCTACTCGTTCGATAAGATCCGTATATTTCTGAAGATCCACATTACCCTTGAATGGAGAGCGATCTTGCGGATCATGTGCTTCGTCCACAATCACATCGACGAAATTTCCACCCGCTAACTCTTGATGTAGTCGGGTTGTTGTGAAGTACATGTTTCCTGGAACATAGTCACCGGGTTTTATTAGCAGTTGCGAGATGATGTTTTCAGCGCCTCTGCCTTGGTGAGTCGGGACCAAGTGTTTGTATCCGTAATACTCCTGTACCGCCTTCTCAAGGTGGTAATAATTTTCACTGCCTGCATAAGCTTCATCGCCTAGCATCATTCCGGCCCATTGGTTATCGCTCATCGCGTTAGTGCCGCTGTCGGTCAATAAGTCAATGTAAACTTCACGAGATCGCAAGAGAAAAGTGTTGAACCCCGCCTGGGCAATCATTCGCTCTCGTTCTTCGCGGGTGGTCATTCTGAGCGGTTCAACCACCTTGATTTTGAAAGGCTCGGCCCATGAACGTTTCTTGAGAGGTTCCATATCAAGGACTTTACGCCGAGTAGGGCATAAAACGGACCGACCTGCGGTTATATGGGTAGGTCAGGCAGTTTCGCGCCTAAAGCACGCGTGGTTTAGGCTAGGAAGCATAGGAAAAGAAAAGAGGGAGCCGCGATGTTTGAGCGATTTACGGATAGGGCTAGGCGAGTCGTCGTGCTGGCACAAGAAGAAGCCCGCATGCTCAACCACAATTACATTGGCACCGAGCACATTCTCCTTGGCCTCATCCACGAAGGTGAAGGCGTTGCCGCCAAGGCACTTGAATCACTAGGTATCTCCTTGGAAGCCGTACGCTCGCAAGTTGAAGAGATCATTGGACAGGGTCAGCAAGCCCCCAGCGGTCATATTCCATTCACGCCACGCGCCAAGAAGGTTCTCGAACTCTCCCTACGTGAGGCACTGCAGTTGGGGCACAACTACATCGGGACCGAACACATCTTGCTTGGTCTCATCCGCGAAGGTGAAGGCGTTGCCGCTCAGGTATTGATGAAGCTTGGCGCGGATCTCTCACGAGTACGCCAGCAAGTAATCCAGTTGCTCTCGGGTTATCAAGGCAAAGAACCGGTCACAACAGGAGGTCCTGCTGAAGGAACCCCTTCTACTTCATTAATCCTTGATCAATTCGGACGCAATCTGACTCAAGCCGCTCGCGAAGGAAAACTTGATCCAGTCATCGGTCGCGAAAAGGAAATCGAACGCGTCATGCAAATTCTCTCTCGCCGTACAAAGAACAACCCAGTTCTTATCGGCGAACCCGGTGTTGGCAAGACCGCAGTGGTTGAAGGATTGGCACAGGCGATTGTCCGTGGCGATGTTCCCGAGACATTGAAAGACAAGCAACTGTATTCTCTCGACCTCGGTGCGCTGGTTGCCGGAAGCCGCTACCGCGGAGATTTTGAAGAGCGCCTAAAGAAAGTTTTGAAAGAGATTCGCACTCGCGGTGACATCATCTTGTTCATAGATGAAATTCATACTCTGGTCGGTGCAGGTGCAGCAGAAGGCGCAATTGATGCTGCCAGCATTTTGAAACCGATGCTCGCGCGCGGCGAACTCCAGACAATCGGGGCAACGACGCTGGATGAGTACCGCAAGCACTTGGAAAAGGATGCCGCGCTAGAGCGCCGTTTCCAGCCAATCCAAGTTGCCGAGCCGACGGTCGAACACACCATCGCAATTCTTAAAGGTCTGCGCGATCGTTATGAGTCGCATCACCGAGTCTCAATTTCTGACGCCGCCCTAGTTTCGGCTGCGACCCTGGCAGATCGTTATGTCTCCGATCGATTCTTGCCAGATAAGGCAATCGATTTGATTGACGAAGCAGGCTCGCGACTACGTATTCGTCGCATGACCGCTCCGCCCGAGTTGCGCGAGTTTGACGAGAAGATCGCCAATGTGCGCCGTGAAAAGGAGTCGGCTATTGATGGCCAGGACTTTGAAAAGGCCGCCTCGCTCCGTGATAACGAAAAACAGTTGATGAACGAGAAGCATGAGCGCGAAAAGACGTGGAAAGCGGGAGATCTCGACCTTGTCACTGAAGTTGATGAGGAACTAATTGCCGAAGTTCTCTCCACCGCAACGGGCATACCTGTCTTCAAATTGACTGAAGAAGAGACCGCTCGTTTGCTTCACATGGAGGACGAACTTCACCGCCGGGTTATTGGCCAAGATCAAGCGATTAAGGCGCTATCGCAGGCGATCCGCCGAACCCGTGCTGGCCTTAAGGATCCAAAGCGCCCTGGTGGCTCTTTCATTTTTGCTGGTCCTTCCGGTGTTGGTAAGACCGAACTTTCTCGCACCCTTGCCAACTTCTTATTCGGTACCGCCGATGCGCTCATTCAACTTGATATGTCGGAGTACTCCGAGCGTCACACAGCGTCACGACTATTTGGTGCGCCTCCGGGTTATGTCGGCTATGACGAGGGTGGTCAGTTGACTGAGAAAGTGCGTCGTAAGCCGTTCTCTGTAGTGCTCTTTGATGAAATCGAAAAGGCACACCCAGATATCTTTAACTCCCTTCTTCAGGTTTTGGAAGATGGTCATTTGACCGATTCGCAGGGTCGCGTAGTTGACTTCAAGAACACGGTCATCATCATGACAACGAACTTGGGTACCCGCGATATATCCAAGGGAGCAGGACTAGGTTTTGCTAACTCCGAGGATGAGTTGAGCAATTACGAGCGGATGAAGGCCAAAGTCGGCGACGAACTTAAGTCTCATTTCCGTCCAGAATTTCTCAACCGAATCGATGACATTATCGTCTTCCACCAGTTGACCAGATCAGAAATTATTCAGATTGTTGATTTGATGATCACCAATCTTGATGATCGACTCAAGGCTAAGGACATGGGCATTGAGCTGACAACGGCGGCTAAGGAACTTCTTGCAGCCCGTGGATACGATCCGCTCCTTGGCGCGCGGCCACTTCGTCGAACAATTCAGCGAGAGATTGAAGATTCTCTATCCGAGAAGATTCTCTTTGGTGAGTTGAAAGCTGGGGAGATCGTGCTTGTTGCAGTTGAAGGCGAGGGCACCGAGGCGAAGTTCACCTTTAGTGGCTCGCCTAAGGCGCTAATGCCCGACTCTCCAAGTGATCTGACCGAAGCCCCTACTGCTTAGTTCCGTTCCACTTCACGTTGCCAAGGGCGACGAGACCGAGAATCAAGAGCACTTGTAGCGCAATTGCTAGTGGCGATGTGAGTTCGTCCTTGATGATTTGGCCAAGTGAAGTTGCCTTCAGTGCGCTCGCACCCGAAACATAGATGGAATAGCTAATCAGTCGACCCCCGGCAAAGGCAACTAAAAGCGGGCGCAGCGAAATTGTTCTGATGATTCCGGCGGCTTCAAATAATTGAGCAGAGGAGATCGGGGAGAGGAAGAAGAGAGTGAGTAGACCAAAGGCCCGTCGTGGATGCGTTTCAATATTCACGCCAATTCTTTCCATGTTGGCGACGTAGCCCTTTGGCAGCCAAGTACGAATTGCGCGGAACACGTTGGCCAGGATGGCTCGACCAAATGTCGCGCTAAGCACGCCAAGCAGCACCAGCGCCACGGGGTTCATGTGAAATCGGAGTGTGAAGAAAACAAGAATGGACCACGTTGGCGGAGCAAATGCCGGAAGAAGATTCGCTCCTGTGATTACTGCGACCGCCAAGAGGTAGTGGGACACATCTACAGCCTAGGGGTTTTGTGGCAGGCAATAGAGTGAGTCGCCAGTGATGGAGATCAAGCCATCATCTACAAGGGTGGGAGTGCCTGCGCGACTAGTCCACGGCATTGTCGGTCGGTGCCATGCCAACCCTGAGTATCGCGGGGTTGGTCGGATTTTGGATAATCGGCCGCTCTCCACTTACACATCGTTGAAAGAGGGCATCGCCCACATTTGGGATTGCGCGAAGTACATACGAGTGCGCCAAGTTCCATTGTTGCCCCCGCCCATATGTGAGCATTTTTTTCTAGAATCAACCCTTGTCGAAGATTTCCTTCATTATTGGAAAGGTTTGTTCGGTTTCTGGGATTTTTCCTGCGAATTCATTGGTAATGATTTTCGCGCACTCGTGCAAGCGCAGTGCTCTGCTGGGATAACCAAGGCAGGTCGCGCTTATTTATGACAAACCAGTCAGTGATTGCCTTTTCCAACGAGCTCATTCTCCAGTGATCTTCACGCGTTGAAGTGCTTGATCCAATCTGGCGATTTCTACAATTTCCATTCCGGGAATTCTTACATCGCTACCTTGTGGCACCAGCGCGCGTTTGAAACCAAGGCGAAATGCTTCGGCGAGACGACGTTCAACGCCGTTGACCTTTCGAATCTCTCCTGCCAACCCGACTTCGCCGACTGCAATCAGGTCACCAGGAAGAGCCAGGCCTTTTGCTGCTGACGCGACGGCTAGCGCAAGTGCGAGATCTGCGGCAGGCTCAGTCATTTTCATGCCTCCCACAGTTGCCACATAAACATCACGGCCAGAAATTCGAATACTGGCGCGAAGTTCGAGCACCGCCAGAGTCATCGCGGTGCGCGCCGAATCAAGTCCGCTGGTAACGCGGCGCGCGTTTCCATAGTCGTTATCGCGTCCCGTGCCAACTAGCGCCTGTATCTCTGAAAGAAGTGGCCTGCGACCTTCGAGCGTGACAGTGACGCAGGTCCCCGGTACTGGCTCTGCATGTCTAGTTGTGAAGAGCCCGGTTGGGTCTACGACGCTTTCAATGCCACCGTCATTTAAATCAAAACATCCGACTTCATCACTTGCACCGAAACGGTTCTTGGTTGCTCGGATTAAGCGAAGACGCGAATGTCGCTCTCCTTCAAAGGAGAGCACGACATCAACTATGTGCTCTAGCAAACGCGGACCCGCAATCGAGCCATCTTTTGTAACGTGGCCAACCAATAGCAAAGTTATGTCGCGCTCTTTTGCGATGCGAATCAACGCAGCCGCGACTTCACGCACTTGGGTAACTCCGCCTGCGGCACCATCGGCTGCGGCACTGTTCATTGTTTGGATGCTGTCAATGATGAGCAGTGCAGGTTTCACGCTATCGATGTGTGTGATGACTGCTCCAAGATCATTCTCTGATGCAATCCAGAGGTTTGGATCAACGGCGCCGATCCGTTCGGCGCGAAGCCGCACTTGTGATGCGGACTCTTCGCCGCTGATGAAAAGAGATCGAATTCCCCGTGATGCACTTTGACCCGCAACAGTAAGAAGAAGCGTGGACTTTCCAACTCCTGGCTCACCAGCCAAGAGAATTGCGGCGCCCGGAACCAATCCTCCACCCAGAACTCGATCGAGCTCGCTGACTCCGGTGGATCGCACCGCCGCCATTGATAGATCGACGTCCGCGATGGGCGTTGCCGCCTTAGTGACTGCGCCAAGAACTAGTGAGAGACGTTTAGGAGCTGCAATTTCTTCGACACTGCCCCAGACTTGGCATTCACCGCAGCGACCAACCCATTTATTCGTGGTCCATCCGCACTCAGCGCAACGGTATGGATCTTTCTCGGGTTTTGCCATGGGCACATGCTAGAGCGTGCGATCGACCCCTTTCATTTGCAGCAATGAACTTTGGCCACGTGTTAGCAAAGAGCAAATCCCTCTGCTCCTCGGATCGATGAGGTGCGAGGCAAATCCCTAGGAAAGGCGCGAGGGCTAAGACGAGTCATAAATCACTGGTTTTAGACTCTCAAGTCATACTTAAAGGTTAGCGCCCTACCCTGGCTCTTGAGCAAGTTCTCAGACTTTAATTCCAATGGTGTAATTTAAAGTAGATCGTCTTTTACTTTAATTTAGGATAAGATTTATAGATGCACTAGTAAAACGTAATTAAAGTAAAGAGGCATTTACTTTAATTTGAGAGGCCGAAACATGGATGTAGAGAAATTCAAAAATAGTCCTATGGGGACGCTCTCGCGAATCGCTGGAGTAGACGGAAGGCGGCATGAAACCTACGAGCACTTCGCCTTCATACCGAAGCCGCTTTCGGATGATTTAGTTTTTCAAACTGCAACTCATAATAAGGTCGCGAGAGCCTCAATTTTGATTGGAAGGTTACAAGAAGCAACTCGAAAACTTCCCAATCCCGCCGTATTGCTTCAACCATCCTTGCGACGAGAGGCCCAGAGTACATCGGCCCTTGAAGGAACATACGCTCCCTTAAATGCGATCTTCGAGGGGGACTTCTTGGATGATTCGCAATTGAAAGAAGAAGTTCGAGAAATTCTAAACTACGTCAGAGCAGCTAATCGGGCCCTTGAACTTATTAAAAACAAACCAATTTGCATAACGGTCTTATCTGAATTGCAAGGAATTTTAGTGCAAAATACTAAAGGAGCCCGGCTCGATCAAGGAAAAGTAAGAAGTGGTCAAGTAATTATTGGTGACGAAAATAAACCTGTAACGGAGTCCCGATTTGTGCCTCCGCCTCCCGGAGATATCCTCGACGTGGGTCTGTCCGATTGGGAAAAATGGATTAATTCAGACTCGGAAATTTCGCCGATAATAAAGGCTGCCTTGGGACACTATCAATTCGAAACCCTCCACCCCTATAGCGATGGAAATGGGCGCCTGGGCCGCCTCGTAATCTCTCTTCAGTTTGTCGAAGCCGGCGTGTTGGATCAACCAATATTGAATTTGTCGGACTGGTTCAACCTTGATAAGGATCTATATAGAAATCGACTTCTCAACGTAAGTTTGACTGGAGATTTAGATACCTGGATCAAATATTTCTGTGAGGCAGTCATTAATCAATCTGAAATCGAAATTAAGCGGATTGATTCACTAATCGAATTCCGGGTTCAACTTACCCAAGCACTCTTAAAAGGGAAGGAGCGAGGAATCATCTTTCAAATGGCCGAAAGTTTGGTTGAGTCACCGATGCTCTCGATTCAAGACTTGGCAAACAGACATTCTGTCAGTTACCCCACTGCGAGCACCGCGGTCAAGAAACTCGTCCAAATGGGAATACTGAGGGAATTGACTGGTGCTCGGTATCAAAAACTTTACGTATGCATGGGAATTTTGAAAATCCTCGAAAGTAAATCAACGCCAGAATAGAAAGTAAATATCAATTAAAAAGTAGAAATCGCGAATGTACTAGGCCTTCGCTGCCAAAGTAGCCGGATGCTGGATTACGAAAAGTGGAAGTGAGCGCCTATTAATTTCGGCAATCGCCGCCATTCGTTCGTCGCAATGCTTGGCCAGTATGTCGTACGCATCTTGGCCAACGAGCGCGACTAGTTCAACGCGGTTGGAGATATAAACGGGTTCGGTTCCGACATGGGCATCTGAGTCACTGGTGCAGTACCAATCAAAATCATTGCCACCATCGCCCCATGCCAGCCGCTCGTATTCACCTATCACCGTGATTGAGTACTCCCGATCGCCAACTTCTCTGGTCTCAAAACTTCTGCGCATCGGCAATTGCCAGCAGACATCAGGTTTCGTTTCGACGAAATGGCGTTTTTCCTTCAGTGCCAAATGGTGGAGGACACATCCAAAGGAGCCGTCGAAGTCTTGCCCTTCATAACCTTTACGATTCAAGAAAATGCATGAGCCATCGACGGTTCGAGTTTTTCGTTCATTGTCCTCATCGGTCTCAGAGATATTTAAATCGTCGCCAAATCGTTTAGGACGTGACTCCACATAGAACTGCCACATGTTGGGAGTCAGATCGGCAGCGGCTTTAAGTACTCGGGCTTCATCATCCTCATCGGAGTACATGGCACCCTCAGTACAGCATCCATCATTGGGGCGATCAGCGAATACGCCCTTGCAGCCGTCGCCGTAAATGCAGGTCCAATAAGACGTTAACCAGGTGATGTCGCATTTGAAGATTTCAAGTTCGTTGGATGGATCTGTGAATTCAATCCAATCACGGGCGAACCCTGGCATAATTTCAGACATAGGGGCAGAGCCTACGGGCTATTGCGTGATTACGCACATCAAGTGCAGGTAATCTGTACTCATGATGATGCATCCTAATCCACGCGCTATTGGAGTGGTAGGTGCCGGCATTATGGGTGAAGCCCTCATTAGCGCGTTAATCTCTGCAGGCGTAAATCCCCAATCGATCACGATCTCTGAGAAACGTGATGATCGTGCGAAGGAACTCGTCGATAAGTATGGAATCGTGGTGGAAACCCTTGAGGCCAATGTTTCCAAAGCTCAGGTATTACTTCTCGTTGTAAAACCACAGGATATTTCCAGTCTGTTAACAGATATAGCAGATTCAATTAATCCCACCACCCTGGTTGTCTCCTTTGCCGCCGGCAAAAGGATCGAATTTATTTCGGCTCTCCTAGGAGGCAAGAATCCCGTGATTCGCGTAATGCCAAATACTCCAACATTGGTGGGAGAGGGAATGGCCGCCATGTCCCTTGGTCCACTCGTAACCCCTGATCAGGCAAATTTTGTGCGCGAGTTTCTCGGCACCACTGGGCGGGTTATTGAAATTGAGGAAGGTCTGCAAGATGCCGTTACTGCAGTCAGCGGGTCGGGACCGGCTTATTTTTTCACTTTCGTGGAAGCGATGGTGCAGGCCGGAACAGAACTTGGATTGCCCGCTGACATCGCTACCGAACTTACAATGCAAACCTTAGTCGGAGCGGGAAAATTGTTAGCCACCTCTGGTAAGAGCCCAGCGGCGCTGCGAGAAAATGTGACGAGTCCAAACGGTACGACCGCTGCTGCACTTGCGTCTTTTGCAGAGTCTGACCTATCGGGAATTGTAAAAAAGGCTATGGTCGCAGCGCGCGACCGTTCTAAAGAATTAGCGTAACGGTTTTTTAATGCGAAAACTGGGAGTCTTTACAGTTATCGTTTTGTTGTCAGTATCGTCAACTTTTTTTGCACAAGGTGCACCGAAATTGATTTCGCAGACTCCCATGACGCTCGTTGCAACACTTTCAAAATCTGATCAGATCGTCGGAATGGTTGTAAAAGGGAAGATGATTTATCTCATAGGAACCGTTACAGGCGTAGTGAGCACGGATGGTTATATTCAGGCGCTGGATTCAGGGGGCAACGTGCAATGGTCGTTGCCATTGGACAATGGTTCAAATGAAATTGCCACCACGGCAACTTTTGATTCCAGGGGCAATTTGTGGGTAGTTGGCTCTGCGCAGCGCGCGACCCTACCAATTTCAGATACTGCGACAGCAACGCCATCACCGACGCCCACCGTCCTAAATCCCGATGCCATAACCGTCGATCCCGTTGCGCCAATTCGAACCGATCTTACGGTTCTCACGCTTTGGAAAGTTTCGCCGTCTGGAGTGCTGCTCTCCACGTATACGAAAGAGTTGGGCGCCCCGTTCTTAGCGCGAACTGCGATTTTTGCGAACAACGCGATTAATGTTGCTGGGATTATGGCTACGACCACTGGTCACGCGGGGTTTCTCGCTCAATCGGATTTGGCTGGTTCGATGGGCAAGCCAGTTCTATTCGGCAAGAGTGATACGGAATTGAATGCACTCGCAAGAAGGAGCGATGGTTCTCTGATTCTTTCGGGAAGTAGTTCGGAAACCATAGCCAAGCAGCCACGCAAGGCGATCAAGGACGCCATCGTGATCGTGATTTCACCGGTAGGGAAAATCACATCGTTTCTCCGCAGTTTCAATCAGAGCAGTACGCGTTCGTGGCAGAGTGGCACCAACTCTTACTTTTTGGGAGGAGATGCGATCGGAACAGGAAAGCAAGAGAGCGTCGTTACAAAGTTTGCATCCACCCTGGTACCAACGTGGACTATGCGCTTTGCCTCAGCCGGTCCCGCCCTTACAGCCGATAGTCCGACATCTCACTTCTTCGCTTTTTCATCGAATGGGGCAGTGGCTGGCGTAAAGGGATGGAAACCGAGTAAAGAATCGGTCCTGACACTAAGCCTCAACTCCAAGGGAGCTATCAATGGGGCTTTTGGGGCGCTTCCTATTTCCAGCCCGATTGCCCTGGGATTTAGTCGGGAATTAGGCGTCGTCCTCCTGGGTCGGAGCCCTACAGGCGTTTCGGTCTTTCATACCCTTCCAAGGTAGCCTTACTGCCTTAGGCCCTGTTGGGTTTTAATAAATATCTAGAGGGAGATTTTGGCGTATGGGTTCAGTAATCAAGAAGCGACGCAAGCGCATGGCTAAGAAGAAGCATAAAAAACTTCTGAAAAAGACCCGTATTCAGCGTCGTAACGCCAAGTAAACCTTTTGTAAGAATTCTTTACGGTCGCAGAAGCACCAATTTTCCACCGACAGAGGCTACTGAGTAGCGCACTTTATTAACTGTGACCCAGTCGCTTTCGATGGGTTCTGGGCTCTGGAAATTTGAGACCAACTTAATGGGGGCCTTGATCCTCAAGTCAGTGGTGCAAATACGGTTTTGGCAACCAAATGCGATGGTTTGATTGTCAATGCTCAGTGGCGCGGTAGGCAGACCATACCCATCACTGATAATTGTGACGGGGGCAGACTGATTTTTGAGGTTTAGCCAACGAATTTGGGTGGGCCTTGGAATTGATACTCCGCTGGCAGTGAGCCAACTAGCTATCACGCCAGCAGCAGTTTTGCTAAGGGAAACGTCGTAGCCAGCGACGGCAACGCCGCCACCAGGCGTATCCAGAGTTCGATACGACCAGTTTGAAGAAACTCCACTTCGGCTCGCCACTCGGACCTCACCGGTAGTTGCTTGTTTCTGTTGATTAACCTCTAACACCGAGTCGTAGAGAACCGAAATCATAGATCCCACTGCAACTGCGCGCAGGTGCACGCCAACATCACCAGTTGTTCTGTTCTCTGTTTTGCGATCACCATCCACGAGCTCATAGGACCATTTGCCTGAAATACCTTTGGTAGCACCGAGCAGAATTCCTTGAGTTTCATCGCGATAAAAAACCTGAATCGCGAGCGCGGTGCTGGCGCACGCATTACTCACGCTGACATCACTGGCAGTTCGAACTCGATTTTGTTGTTGGTAGGGTTGAACGATCGGCCCGTTGCCATCGACAACTTCGTACTTGAAATTTTTCCCATCAAATGTGGCGTGACGTAGATCTTTATCTATTAAATCGGGGTAGAAGATATGCAGGATTTGAGCTTTGCCCGAACCACTCACGCAGACCGATACTGCTCCCGCGACATTGTGAAGAGTCCGTCCTCCAGAACCACCTCGACCATCAACAGTAAATTTGCGCCAGAATTTGCCATCCCAAGTAGTGACTTTTACGGCGCCGCGCTTGCCATCCGTGTAAACAATCGCAGGCTTAGTCCGGAAAAGGGTTGTCGCAATGTGTGCGCCATCGGCCAGTGAATCTAGCAAGGTCTGCTTCCATGCAGGTTGTGGCGTCACTGCATTGGTTTGGACGCTTTCCGACTGTCCCAAGTCGTTACGGGAGAAAATGGAGAAACTATAGGAAAGGCCGTTCTTCAATCCTGAAATCAGGATGGGGCTAGATGTGACAGAAATTTCTTGACCAGTTCGATTGTTTTTAACGCCGTAGCCACCAATCTGGGCAGTGCGGCCATTTGCCGGCAAATCAAAGGTGATAACTGCCGATTTATCCCCTACCAACGCTGCAACATTACGGGGAGGCAGTGGCATCGTGCTGGTAATTCCAGCCGGAGGTTTGCTTTTAAGGTCCTGGAGCATCGACACCAGCAGGGGGCCGGGTTGACGAAAAACTTCTCCTGCATCCAAATTTGGAGTCATCACCGCATTAAGGCCAGTAGAGGCGTATGTTTTTTCATCAAGGTGACTAATAGATGATCCGACCTCGTATTGAGCGGGTGTGTATAAGAGCGGTTTGACGCCACCATTTGCGGCAGTGCCCAACGGTCCCGACCATACAAGGGTGTTGGTGAGTGCGGTTCCGAGTTCGGCCGACGGCGACGCAAGATCTGAAAGTCGACGACCGTCACTGGTCTGCGCATAGGCATCAAATGGTGTCGGCTCTTCCAGAATTCCGTATTTGAAATACGGGTCATATGCATCGGTGGATAGGAAGCCCAGCCCGTGTCCGAGTTCGTGGATGAATACTGATTCAAGATCGTACTCCGCAGAAGTTGGCATACCGTCATTTCGCTGATCCCAATTCGCTGTTGAGTTTGCTTGTATGACAATCTCAGGATTGTTCTTGTCCAGATCAGTACCCGCTATGGCGTTGGCCAACGCAGATGGATACCAGAGCGTGGGATCAGGAGTGCCTGCGAAACCTTCAAAATAATTTCCAGGTCTGGCGCTGCCTAATATTCCAGATGTTGATGAACGTCCCCATGTTGCCTCAACAGTAATTGGAACCGTTGATGCGAAGTTAGCCGACCAGATATCGATGGCCGCTTGAACATCAATTTTCGCCCACTCCGGAAAATTATTGTAAGTGACAATAAAGTTGCTCTGCTTCTCAAGGTTCGCCCCACTGGTGTTGGTCGACTCCAGATTCTTCTCAGTCGAAGTGGAACTAGAAGTGCCAGCGTAAGTATGTCCCCAGACCGTAGATGCTCGTTCATGAACGATGGGTAATGCATGGGCTTGGGGAACCGCCAAGAAAGCCGCCAGTAGCGCAACCAGGGCAATACCTGTGCGAAAGGGGTTGTTTCCTCCGGTGCCCATATTGGGAAACGGTATCAGGGTGAGATGATCTGGGGCTGACCCTCAGTAGATTCTCAATGGACGGGAGCCGTATGCGAAACCTGGTGACCGTCTACACCCGCAGGGGGTGTCATCTCTGCGATGTGGCTATTGAAACTCTGGAGTCACTCCAGCCAACATTACAATTTGATATCGAAAAACGCCTTATTGACGGCGATCCGCTATTGGAAGAAAAGTACGGTGAGCAGGTCCCGGTCATTCACATTAACGGCCAGCATCACGACTTCTTTCGAGTTGATGCCGAGCGGTTTAAATCTTGCCTTGATAAAGATCGTCCGCATCGATAATTCGGTAGGAGTACCCCTGCTCGGCCAGAAATCGCTGACGGTTCTGGGCGAAATCTTGGTCAA
Source organism: Candidatus Nanopelagicales bacterium (assembly GCA_038244965.1). Lineage (GTDB taxonomy): Bacteria > Actinomycetota > Actinomycetes > Nanopelagicales > Nanopelagicaceae > QYPT01. The sequence continues at coordinate 59,497 of JBBRSY010000004.1, forward strand.
TGGTGTCTCTTGATACTAAGGAGTAAAAACGTGCGGTCCGACCATCTGCTTTAGGTCGCAGGATTCGACCGAGTCGTTGTGCCTCTTCCTGCCTAGAGCCGAATGCGCCCGATACCTGAATCGCAACGGCTGCCTCAGGTAGATCGATGGAAAAGTTGGCAACCTTAGAAACTACCAAGCACTTTATTTCTCCCTTTCGGAAAAGATTAAAGAGGATTTCGCGTTCCTTAATGGGGGTGTCACCTTTAATTATTGGCACATTTAGGACTGCTTGTAACTCATCAAGTTGGTCGATGTATTGACCGATTACCAGAACTTGGTCATTCGCGTGGTGTTTGACGAGCTCCTCGACAATCTTTCGCTTGGTCACCGTGGTGGCGCAGTGGCGATACTTATTTTCAGGCTCGGCTGTGGCATACGCGATTCGTTCTTGCTCGGTTAAGGTCACCCGAACTTCGATGCATTCGGCGGGAGCGATGTACCCTTGCGCTTCTATCTCTTTCCAAGGAACATCAAATCGTTTTGGCCCAATCAGTGAGAAGACTTCGCCTTCAAGTCCATCCTCTCGCACCAAAGTCGCCGTGAGCCCGAGCCGACGACGCGATTGAATATCGGCGGTAAAACGAAATATTGGAGCGGGGAGAAGATGAACTTCATCATAAATTATTAATCCCCAGTCATGCGTATCAAAGAGATCAAGATGCGAATACACGCCGTTCTTCTTCTTGGTCATCACCTGGTAGGTCGCAATTGTCACTGGCCGGATTTCCTTTTTGGAACCGGAATACTCTCCGATTTCGTCCTCGTTTAGGGTTGTTCGAAGAAGGAGTTCTTCACGCCACTGTCGTGCGGCGATGGTGTTGGTAACCAGAATAAGTGTCGTGGCTTTGGCATGCGCCATTGCGGCTGCTCCGACTATCGTTTTTCCAGCTCCGCAAGGTAGGACCACAACCCCTGATCCGCCGTGCCAAAATCCTTCGGCAGCAAGTTCTTGGTAGGGGCGGATTTTCCAACCGTTCTGCACCAACTCTATTTCGTGATGCTGTCCATTTACATAACCGGCAAAGTCCTCGGCCGGCCAACCCAGGCGCAAAAGTGATTGTTTTATATGGCCCCGCTGGCTGGGATGCACCGCCACGGTCTGGGCGTCAATGCGGGCACCAAGCAGCGGGGCGATTTTCTTGGCCCTGATAACCTCTTCGAGTACGGCGGTATCTGTCGTGACGAGGATGAGTCCGTGCACTGGATCGGCTTCCAGTCGCAATCGTCCGTACCGAGACATCGTGTCAGCGACATCGACCAGAATTGAGTGGGGCACGGCGTAACGAGAATATTTAAGAAGCGTGTCGATAACTTGCTCGGCATCGTGACCCGCAGCTCGCGCATTCCACAGGCCCAGGTTGGTCAGACGGTAAGTGTGTATATGTTCGGGCGAGCGCTCAAGTTCTGCAAACGGTGCAATTGCCCGCCGACACTCAGTACTTAACGGGTGATCGATATCTAGAAGAAGTGTTTTGTCACTTTGAACAATGAGTGGCCCATCAGTCATGTAAGAGGGCTTCTATGAAGTGATGGAGAAAATTGATGCGCTGATCTACTGCAGAAATACTGATCCGTTCATTCAACGCGTGGGCGCCCTCGCCCACTGCGCCTAGTCCATCAAGCACTTGTGCACCGGCCGCCGCAGCAAAATTTCCATCACTTGCTCCGCCGACACTGGCACCACCAAGGCTCATACCCAATTTGCTAGCAACATCTTCTGCACGCTCAAAAAGAAATTGAGTTGAAGTTGACTCGAGCGGCGGCCGATTCAATCCGCCAGAAATCTCGAAGGTTGCTTCGACATTTGCAGGTTGTATCGAACGGATGGACTTATCTACTCGAATCAGATCTGCTTGGGAAAACGAACGGATATCAATATCCAGGGATGCGTAATCGGGAACGGTATTTGTGGTATTCCCTGATCGCAATACGGTGGGTACGACGGTTGTTCCGTGCTCTTTGCTTTCTAATTTGGAAAGTTGTAGAACGACATGCGCAATCTCTGTGGTGGCGTTGATTCCCTTTTCGGGCTCCAATCCGGCGTGGGATGCACGACCATGAACTATCACTTGGTACATCGCCGTGCCCTTTCGGCCAATTTTTACTTTTTCACCAAGGGCCGCTTCAAGGACAAGAACGGCTTTGGCCGCTTTGGCAAGATCCTTGATAAATTCTTTAGATGTGGCACTTCCACTTTCTTCATCCGATGTCGCAACCAGCGCCACCGGACCTTCAATTCCCTTGAGCGCAAACAGGGCCTGAATGAAGCCGGCTTTCATGTCGAAAATTCCAGGACCGCGGGCTACATCCCCGTTAACCTCCCATAACGGCTCAAAAGAGCCTTTGGGCCAGACCGTATCTAAATGTCCCAATAGGACAATTTGCGGATTGGCGGCTCCCCACCAGAAAACCGGTCGACCACCGATGTGACGTAACTCCGCTGGAGTCCCCAGAACATCCAGTGCGATCTGGCAGGCCAAACCCATGACCTCATTGCACGCCGCGAGATCCTCGGTCGGCGACTCGCAGCGCACTAGAGTTTCGATCGCTTCAAGGGGCGTGGTCACAGGCGCCATTCTGCCCTATTCCTATGCCTCTGGGCGCTCAAAGTGGAGCCACACCGGTTATGCGCGCAATTCGGAAGGTTTGGATTTCACTTGTCGCGTGATCGCGCGCGATGAGTGAGCCCGCGCTAATACTTAACGGATCAATTATTCGATGAGTGACAGAGCCATTGTTATCGGCATAGCCAATGGAAAGCGTGTGTCCCTGTGTTATAAATTTATGAAGCAGGTCCATGGTCTCGTTAGCCGTTGTTCGAGGAAGGGAACCCAGGGCATTAGCGGCAATTTCCCGCAACGATGTCTGCTTATGGCTTGATCGTTCTGCCACGCGGAGCGCACGCAGTGCCGCAGTCAAAGTCGCTTCAGTGGGAGGCTCAATTTCCCCGATCACCCTAGGTGGGCGTGGTTTTGATTTGGCACGATTAATACGTTGACCGGTTATCAATATGCCTGTGCCCGATTCTGCGGCAGGCATATATCCAGCACCACGAAGAGCGATCATCAGATCATTTGAGTCAATGTCGCAGACTAAAACCTCTGGTGCAATTCTTCTCAAAGGAAAACCTTCAAGTTTCTTATCACTAATTATCTGAGTGAGAAGGGTTGGATCTTCGCATCGAAGATAAGAACTAGTGTTGCCCACTCGCAGTTTTCCGTGGCGTTTGGCAACATCACTAATGAGATATTCGAGCGGCTGTGGGACTGGCGTCTTGGAGGTTTTGCGGAGAAACTCTTGTATCTCCGCTCCAGTTTTGCCATGGTCAAGCCCGCGCCTGATGGAAGATTCGCTAAATCGGTAGACGGTTGCCCCTCCGCGGCTTTCGATATCTGCTATTGAATCCAGAATTCGCGCTATGCCTATCTCTAATCGACCTGGTGCGATTGCGGTGTTGTCGCTCTGGATGAGGAAATGGTTTATAGGTTTTGGAAGGTCGGAATCAATTCCCAGATCTTCACTTTCACTCATTAAGGCAATCCCGTACTTGGAAATTGCCCCTTGCCCAGTAATTCCTAACCACTCGGCTTCACGAAGTGTCCAGGTAACAAGGTCGCCCTGTAGTCCGGAGTTTCGCCGTGAGGGCGCTCGCCATTTGATTAGCGCAAGAAGTGCGGGGATATCAGGGGAAACTTCCAGATGTTGCATGAGAATGTCCAAGGTGAGCCTACGAGTGCTAGAGGCGTTAACCCGATCAAGCTCGGGTCCCAGAGCCGAGATGTTCTTGGATTCTGCACGACCGACCAGGCCACTTACGCGTGATGTCATCAACCAGATCGAAACTAGAGATTGCCAACGCGCCGCCGGATTTTGCGTCAGCCAGATATCAAATGCATGTGTCGGTAGAACTTGGTCGCCCGCGTCAATGACTACCAAGCCACTGAGATACACAAGTTCAGCGACGAATGCAGCGCAGTTTTCAACTACCCCTAAATGTGCGGCCGCTGCTTTGAGATCGCGGACACCAAGGCCGCCCGCGCGTAGCGCACTGGGTGGCTCTTCGGACCAGAAATTCACGATCTCCTCACACCATCGCAGTATCGTGGCGACATTGGCGATCGCCGCTCGGTCGACAACCTTTTGAATGGCCGCTCGGCCAGTGAGGGTTGGCGGATTTGGTGATGGGTTTTTGTGTATCTTGCCGCCGCGCAGATATATAGCGACATTTCGAGGGAGTATTACCGTGCGCTGGTCCAGCGGAAAAAGGAAGTTTTCTTTCAAGAGCCAGGCAATTCCCGGACCGGGATTGCGAATATCTCCGACACTTCCGCGCGGTGGACCCCACTTCAATTTTTCCAGAACTTTACTAGCAGCCTCAGGTGCCTCCTCCAGTTTCTTCATGGAAAGTTTTGCCATGGAAGCCGGCCCTAAACCTGCTGGCTCGTTACCTAGCACCTCCCGCAGCGAACTTGGAAGCCGGAATCCATCTTTGGATTTATAGAGCAGGGCCGCTTTTGCCAAATGAGAAATAACGAATTTTGCTGAAAGATCGGTGACCGAAATAATTTCCTTTTCGCTCATGGGCTCATCGATCGCGGCAGATGCCTCAAGAACTTGATATTGCCATTCGTTGAGACTCTCAATTGCTCGGGCAAGACTGGGCACCGAATTTGCTCGCACCGCCAAAGAAGCGATGTCATGCGGAACGGGGCAGACAAGATCTGGCCTTAACTTAAAGAGCGCTAGAAGTTCGGGGTCGTCTAGTCCCCGCAGGTAGTCAGCAAAAGAGCGCGTTTCCATAACCGCTCTACATTAGTGGTTCTATTCGTTCTTCGTTTACCGAACTCGTTTCCGCCTCGGAACAAGAAAAATGCCTAAGGCGGCGATCCAACTGGCAAATGGTCCCAGGATTCGGTTCAACGCCTGGGCGCGGCGGAAATCGTGAATAGGCCAAGATTCGCGCAACGCCCGAATCCGCAGAATTGCGTCAGGGTTGATCACGCTGGGGTGTCCCACCGTGAGAAGTAGCGGCAGATCGTTATGACTATCTGAGTATGCATAACATTGCGAGAGGTCAAAGCCGCGATCTGCTGCCAATTCTTTAATGGCCGTTGCCTTTTCTTTACCGTGCAACAGATTTCCGTTCATCTCGCCCGTATAAATCCCATCCTTCACCTCAGCTCGACTACCAAGGGCTCCGGTGAGCCCCAATTTCTGGCAGATAACCTGTGCCATTTCCTGAGAGGCCGCTGTAACTAGCCAGACTTCCTCGTCGTTGCTCAAATGTGTTTGGGCGATATCAATGGTTCCTTGCCATAGTGCAGCCGAAACGTGTTCGTCGTAAACTTCTCGGGCTAACTTAACGATGTCGCTCGCCTTCTGGCCCTTGATGAAATTAGTCGCAGCATTTTGTAGGCGCTTCATTTCTTCAGGTTTCTCTTTTCCTGAGAATCGAAATCGCAAATTTGCCACGACAAATCGAGAAATATCGGCCTTAGTAAAGAACCCTCGTTTGTACATCCCCTTGCCGAGGAAGTAGAGGGCGGATCCTCTTATGAGCGTGTTATCAACGTCAAAGAATGCCGCTCGTTTGGGGGTTTGAGCCATGTTCCTAGAGTAGCGATCAAAGGATCGTAATGACGCTTTATGCTTTGCCCATGGCCACTAGCGTTCATGTGATCCGTCACGGAGAAGTTGAGAACCCGAAGAAGATTCTTTACGGCCGCCAACCCGGATGGCGCTTATCCGAGCGCGGGCAAGAGATGGCTCTTGCGTTAGGGGATTGGTCGAAATCGGTCGATCTTGGAGCATTGCATGTTTCACCGTTACAGCGAGCACAAGAGACTGCTGCACCGATTTCAACTGCGCACGATATTAAAATCACAACTGATGAAGCTTTGATTGAGGCCTCCAATATTTTCGAAGGTAAACCCTTTGGAATTGGAGATGGTGCCCTTCGACATCCCATAGCATGGCGCCATCTCTGGAATCCATGGAAGCCTTCCTGGGGCGAGCCCTACATGGAACAGGTAACACGAATGTTGGCCGCTATATTTTCGGCCCATCAAGCTGCCGGCGAAAAAGATGCGATATGCGTTTCGCATCAATTACCAATTTGGATTCTCCGAAGTGCAGTGGAAGGTCGCCATCTCATTCATGATCCCCGAAAGCGCGAGTGCACACTCGCATCAGTTACAACTTTCCATTTTGATGATGAGAATATGATTTCAGGCGTGAGCTATGCAGAACCGGCCCGTCATTTGCTCCCCGTGAAGAAGTAATGCGACGCACCTTTGCCTTTTTTGGCCTTGTAACGGCGCTACTTTTGACCAGTTGCGGTGGCGGGTCAACAACTGGGACAAGAAGTTATGTCGCTGGCAACGGGGCCGTGACATTCATAAAAGTCCAAGACCGACAGCCGGCGCCAAGCATTGAGGGCGCCACGCTATCGGGTGGGAATGTTCACCTTGACGTCGGGCGAGTCATTGTTTTCAATGTTTGGGCTTCATGGTGTGCGCCCTGTCGTGCTGAGGCTCCTGCACTCGCTTCGCTTTCGAAATCCTTTCCAGACGTCGACTTTATTGGAGTCCTGACCCGGGACAATATTGCCAACGCAACAGCATTTGTCCGGCGCTTTTCAATTCCCTACCCGACTCTGGTCGATGACTCAATCCTTATTGGATTTCGCAATTCTCTGGTTGCCAACGCCATTCCTTCCACGGTCATAATTGATAGGAAGGGCAAGGTTGCGGCGCGAATCTCTGGTGAGATCACCGTTGCTTCGTTAACTGATCTAATCAATCGGGTGAGCGCTGAATGAAAGACTTATTTGTTAATCAGATAATGGACGGCGCACTGCTTGTGGCTTTTCCCATCGCAATAATTGCGGGGCTCATTTCCTTTCTTTCTCCGTGTGTTCTTCCGCTGGTTCCGGGTTATATTTCTTATGCGGCGGGAATGTCCAAAAGTCGCGGCCGAGTCCTTGCTGGCTCTCTTTTATTTATTTTGGGCTTTAGCGTCTTATTTATTTCATACGGTGCACTTTTCGGCGGTCTTGGTTCAAAAATTCTGAATCATCAAGGTGTGATCACGCAGGTACTCGGCTTCTTCATGATCGCTCTGGGACTTATTTTTATGGGCCGGTTTCCGATGATGCCCATATACAAGCCGAAGATCTCGACCGTAGGTGGGCTAGTAGGTGCCCCGCTTCTCGGATTTCTTTTTGGTGTGGGTTGGACGCCGTGCATCGGTCCGGCCCTTGCTGCGGTTGAAACCCTTGCCTTTGAGCAAGCTAGCGCATGGCGGGGAGCGATCCTAGCTTTTGCTTACTGCATTGGCTTAGGGATTCCATTTATTCTGACCGGGCTCTTCTTCGACCGCTCAGCCAAGTTACGAAGATTCATAGTCAAACGAGGCAACGTCATTTCCAATATTGGAGGAGTCCTGATGATTGTCATCGGGTTGCTTCAGATTTTTGGAATTTGGAATGATCTGATGAATTCGCTCCGCTCTTCAATTTCTAACTTCATACCGGTGGTTTAAATGAGTAACCAGAGCGATCTCCCCGAGCTTGGCCTGACCAGCCTGCTTCGCTTCGGCTGGAGACAACTGACGAGCATGCGCACGGCGTTGATTTTGTTGCTCTTGTTAGGGGTTGCATCGATACCCGGCTCATTGATTCCGCAGCGACCACAGAACCCCATGAAGGTGCAGGATTATTTCACTAAGGACCCGACCCTGGCAGCGTGGATGAACCGTCTCTCACTTTTTGATGTTTTCGGCTCGCCCTGGTTTAGCGCCATTTACATTCTTCTTTTCATTTCGCTGATCGGTTGCGTGCTTCCTCGTACTTTCGATCACCTGAAAGCAAGTAGGGCCCTACCACCCCTAACACCCGCTAATTTGGATCGAATGGAGTTCTTCCATACCTGGCAAGGTGAAAGTGATGAACTGGCCAGAGCAAAGAATTGGTTGGAGCGCAAACATTTTCGCATCCGTGAATTTGAAGGATCCATCTCTGCGGAAAAAGGATATCTACGCGAGACCGGGAATCTCTTTTTTCATTTAGCTCTCATTCTCATTCTTGTTGGGGTGAGTGTCGGCGCCCTATTTGGGATGAGAGGGGAGGCCATAGTCAATGTAGGAGACCGCTTTACAAATACTCCGACGACATATGACAGCTTGAGTTATGGAAAATTATTTCGAGATCAATCTCTTCCGCCATTTGTTATTAATGTTGATAATTTCCAAGCAAAGTACGATCCCGCAACAAATGCTCCGCAGGATTACACGCTACAGGTGACTGTAATTGATAAACCTGGCGCGCCAAAGGTGAAGAAGATTGTTAAGGTCAATGCGCCACTTAGTTTTGGAAGCACAAATGTCTATCTCCAAGCCAATGGATATTCACCGATCGTCACGGTCCGCGACAAGAGCGGCGCCGTTGTACTCAGTGGACCCATCCCCTTCCTGCCCCAAGATGCCAATCTCTCCTCCATCGGTGCAATTAAGGTTCCGGATTCAACGCCACAGTTGGGCTTTGTTTCTTCATTTTTGCCAACGGCGGCCCGCGACAAGAATCGCGGAGGTATCTCCATGTACCCCGAGGCCCTTGATCCTCGCCTTCTCTTCTCCGTGTGGAAGGGAGATCTTGGATTAGACAGAGGAATTCCGCAATCGGTTTACCGAATCGACACGACAAAGATGACGAAGATTGGACTGAAATCCTTAAGTATTGGACAGACCTTTGTGTTCGCCGATGGGAGCATTCGCTTTGACGGGGTTGTTCCATGGGTGAATCTGCAAATTGTGAGAGATCCTGGGAAAATGTATTCACTGGCTGGAGGTATTCTTGCGATCCTTGGCTTGCTTGGCTCCCTCTTCACTCGTCGACGCAGAATTTGGATTCGTACTTCTGGGGATGGAAAAGTAGAAGTAGCTGGACTTGCCAGGAGCGGGGCACCAGGGTTGGAAAATGAAATTGCACTTCTTGTCGCAGACTTAAAGAAGGATGGAAAATGACGCATTCATCGTGGGCATATCTCTCCAATTACTTGGTGTATTCAGCGATGGGCGTGTACACCTTGGCCTTCTTTGCACACGCGTATGAAACAGCATGGGCCGTGCGCGCTCCTCAGGGCGAGCAGGTGCATACTGATGGAAACCTTCTTGTAAAAACATTGGACTACAAGCGGACCGAAAAAGCAGGACGAATCGCTACCGCCTTTATGATTTTGGGCTTCCTGCTTCTTCTTGCTGGAGTTGTATCCCGTGGAATTTCTGCAGGCCGAGTTCCGTGGGGGAATATGTATGAGTTCTCTATCACCGGCGCTCTTGCCTTTACCGGCGCCTATCTCTTCGCCCTTAAGAAATACGACCTGCGCTGGTTGGGGTTACCCATATCAATATTTGTACTTTTGATTCTGGGAACTGCGATCACGGTTCTTTATCGCCCAAGTGCCCCTCTTGTTCCAGCTCTTAAGTCGTATTGGCTAGTCATCCATGTGTCGGCCGCAATTATTTCTGGCGGAGTTTTCTTACTGGCAAACACGATTGCCGCGGCCTATCTTTATCTGGATTCGATGGAGCAGAGGGGCGAACGCACGGCTTGGGCAAAGCGGCTTCCATCATTGGAAGTTCTAGATCAACTTTCATACCGGTTGGTCGCGTTTGTATTTCCGCTATGGACTTTTGCCGTCATGGCTGGTGCCATTTGGGCTGAGCATGCATGGGGCCGTTACTGGGGCTGGGACCCTAAAGAGACGTGGGCGTTTATTACCTGGGTGGCTTACGCGGCCTACCTTCACGCCCGAGTGACCGTGGGTTGGCGTGGACGTAAGGCTGCGTGGTTATGTCTTTTCGCCGGATCTACTTTCCTCTTTAACTATGTCTATATAAACATTTGGGGAACAGGAAAACATACCTACTCAGGGCTGTAGTCGAAGTAAAGCTGTCTATTCACATTTTGCGCTGGTATGGCCTCAAATCGGGAGGCGGTTCTTACTTCAGACCAAAAATAATGGGGCGTGCTGTGTTCACAACACGACCCCATTATTAATCGGATTACCTCAGATTAGTCCAAGCCAAGCTTAGGAAATAAATTCCCAAACAAACGCTTGCTGAGCCCAAACCAAGCCCGATCGGGGATTCCCAGCCATGCCAGCGTTCTTGATAATCGAAATTTTTACGCTGAAACGCATCCCTCCATTTTGCGTACTCGAGAGCCTCTGCCAAATGCTTTTGAGCCTTTGTTTCCTTACTTTCTTGTTTTTCCGATTTGTCGTCCATACATAATCCTTTTCTGGTGTCGGCCAATGTATGAAGCAAGCATTATCATTATTATTCAACGCTTCGATGCAAGCGTACTGGATAATAAGTTCGAATTCACTGAGTAAATGTGAAACTGAGCCTGATCTGTCTTGGAACTAAAGTGCGACGTATTACTCGGTCTTAGCGAACCTTGCACTCGCCGTTAGCAAAGCAATTAATACGACTGGTACGAACATCGCCCAGCGGAGTTGAAATTGATCAGCAATGATTCCAAGGGATGGCGGCCCCACGATAAAACCGAAGTAAGAAATGCCAGAGACGATGGCGACGGCTTGCGATGGGGCAACTTGACCCTTGAATCTCCTTGTAGCGATCGACCCGGCAGCACTGAACAGAAGCGGAATGACCACAGAGAGTCCGAGACCCATGAAGAACCAACCGAAGACAACGCCGAAGTTTCCGCCCATAATCAGGCCAGTCGCTAGCCCCAAACTTGCGATGACTCCAGCAGTTGAAAGAATCCTTGGTGCGCCAAACCTATGAGCTAATCGATCACCTGAAAATCGCCCTATGACCATCGTGGCTGAGAATGCGATGTAGGGAAGAGCTGAAACAAAATGCGAAGCGTTGAAAGTTTCGCGGGAAAGTACTCCGCCCCAATCTCCCGCGGCGCCTTCCGATAAAGCTGCGCAGAAACCGAAGAAACCTAGAACCCAAAGGGCGGTTGGGCGCTTAGCCGCTTTCGCCTCCTTGATGAACGTGTGTTGATCGACCTCCGCGGCGAGCCAGCGCGGCCTGGCAAAGAGGGCAACACATATGAGGATGGCGGAGACGATCATCGCCTGAGTACTAAATGACATCTTGAGTTGTGAAAAGACTCCGCCGATCGCCCCGCCGAGCAGGCCGCCAAGGGAGAACATGCCATGGAAAGCACTCATCATGCGTTTGCCTGATTCGTGTTCCAGGGTTACGGCATGCGAATTCATTGCGACGTCTTGAAATGCTAACGAAAATCCAAAAAGAAATAGTGATAATCCAAACCACGCAATGTTAAATACAAGTCCAAGGAGAATTGTCGACGCAGCAAGAGCCAGTGTGGCCCAGAATGCAATCGGTGAACTGCCGTATTTTGCCGACAACTTTCCAGATGGTCTCAGCGCTAAGAAAACTCCAACCGAAGATGAAAGAAGAATCGTTCCTAAGGTGGCGTTGGAAATATGAAGGTGTACCTTGATATCGGGAATGCGTGCTACGAAAGAACCGACCGTCAAACCATTGGTAATAAAAGTGAGCGTTACCGCGAGTTTGGCCCTTTTCAATTAGAGCTTATTGAGAAAATCTGGATCGTCATCGGGTGGAAGTATGCGCCGTGTTCCGCTGCCGCGCTTGAACCCCGTTGCACGGACTGGACGACCGGCAATCCAGTATGCGATAGGTCCAATGATTGGGGCCACCAGAATAATGATGAGCAGCCAACCCCACTTTGGGAGATTGCGAATTTGGGCCGCATCTGTTCCGGCGCAATCGATTATCGTATAAATCGTGAATATAACGGGGAGGGCGATCAAGAGGAAGCGCATGGGGCAAGTCTAACGCTACCTTGTGAGATCAGGTTTGTGTTATGAGACCAGAATTCCCGTTGCTAACAGGGTTGAAAACAGAAGCTGGAGTTGTCCAGTCTTGGCAATCATCGGAATGAGAGCCGCGCTCTCCATTTCACTTTTCACTTCACGGGCAAGTTTTAACGAGAAGGGCAGCGCTGCGAGCGTAATCAGAGCCCAAGGCGTCACAAAAATGGCTGCGACATGGGCAAGTAGGAGAAGAAGTGCAAAGAAGTTTCGACTTCCCTTTTCGCCGAAATAGACCGCCAAAGTGTGCTTGCCAACAAGGGCATCCTTGGCACGGTCACGGATATTGTTAATTGCCAGGATCGCGCACGAAAGAGCCCCGATGGGAATTGCGGCGGTCAGACTGCGCAATGTGAGCATTTGGGTTTGCACGTAGAAGGTGCCCATCGTTGCAACAAGTCCGAAGAAAGTGAATACCGATATTTCGCCAAAGCCTCTGTATCCGTAGGGCGTCTTTCCTCCCGTGTAAGTCCATGCGGCGAGGATTGCTACGGCGCCGACGAGGAGAAGCCACCAGGAACTCAGGGCCGCCAGCGCGACGCCGGCGACGCCGGCAACAGAGAATGCAATGAATGCCGCTCTCTTTACTGCGGCCGGCGTGGCCAGGCCGCTGGCAACGATTCGAATTGGGCCGACTCGGTCAGAGTCTGTGCCGCGAATCCCATCGGAGTAGTCATTGGAATAATTCACACCGATCTGAAGTGACAGACTCACAATGAGTGCAAGACCCGCGCGCGCCAACATCGCGTGTGTTCCTGCAAGAGCTGTGCCGACAATGACCGGCGCGACTGCCGCGGCAAGTGTGCGCGGCCTTCCCCCTTTTACCCATGTATCCAATGAGGTCATGTGATTAAGCCTTCCGTTCAAGTAACGCCTGAGCAAGTGCTTTTTGATCTACCTTGCCGACCCCGATCATGGGCAGAGTAGTAAGCATAAGGAAACCTTTCGGTTTGGCTACGGGGCCGAGGTTTTCTTCTAGGTAGGTAGAAATCTCCTGCGTTGAAACCGAATTATTACCTGCGATGGCAATATGAAGGGCATTACCCCATTCGACGTCGGGAATAGCGAAGGCAGCGAATTCATTATTGGTGAATTTTTCTTGGAGAGCGCGCTCGATTGCGCTAAGTGAAATCTTCTCCCCGCCACTGATCATCACGTCATCGGCCCGGCCGACGACGTTGAGTTTGCCGTCGATGTATGTTCCTAGATCATTGGTAAGAAACCAGCCGTCCTGCATTGCCTCCCTCCAGGCCTCCTCATCGTTGAGGTATGCAGAAGCCAGGGTCGGGCTCTTAATTCTTATCAGGCCTTCTACAATCTCAATTTCAACTCCCGAAAGGGGAGTGCCGTTGTAAACGCAACCTCCGCAGGTTTCTGTCATTCCGTAAGTGGTGACTACCTTGATGCCCGCCTCATTTGCTAAATGCAGAATTGACTCTGGTAACGCGGCGCCGCCAACAAGTACAGCCCGACATCTTTGTAGATGAGCGAGTAGGCCTACATCTTCGTGGAGTGCGCGGAAGAGTTGCGTAGGCACAATGGCGGTGTAATCAGCTTTGGGATATTGCATCGCATGACGCAAGTCAATTGGTGTGGTTCCAAGTTCTAGCGATCGCACTAGCACATTGATTCCAGCCACATGAGTCAGAGGTAGAAGTAGCGACCAAACATCCCCATGTTTTGACCCGAGAAATTGATTGGTTGCTCTGGCTGAAGCGAGCAGGGCCCTGGCCGATATCCCCACTTCCTTTAATCCTCCGCTGGATCCGCTCGTGGTGACAACTACCGCTATAGCTGGTGGAACATCAGTGCGGGTCGTTGGCGCGAAACATAAGGCGGGCCCGGTACCAACCAGCGCGGCTGCTAAATGAACCATCACTTCGTGGATGGGGCTCTCTGCTAGGCAGAGGAGCGCTCTTTGTGACGAGTTTTCCATTGCCCCCGTAGGCTAGTGCCCGTAACCGTGTAGGAGGAAATGTGAGCAAGCCAGCTAAGCGTGAGTTCGGCAGTCGGGTTATTCCACAATGGGCGAGTGGCGCAGGTGGCGAGGGCTTCGTGGATGTTCTCTACCAAGTGGCCGACGGTATAGCGAAAATAACGATCAACCGCCCATCTCGCCATAATGCTTTTCGTCCCCAGACAATTATTGAGTTACAAGCCGCATTTTCATTGGCGCGCGATGATGAAGAAATCGGGGTAATCATTCTGACTGGAGCAGGATCTGAAGCATTTTGTTCTGGTGGAGATATACAAGTGCGCGGCGATGATGGATATCTGGGTGATGATGCACTGGCAAAGAAAGGCATTGGTCGCCTTAATGTGCTTGACTTGCAGATACAGATTCGTCGAACACCCAAGCCAGTAATCGCGATGGTTGCGGGTTGGGCAATAGGTGGCGGGCACGTGCTACATGTTGTCTGCGATTTAACCATCGCGGCCGATAATGCGAAATTCGGCCAGACCGGTCCGAAGGTTGGCTCCTTCGACGGCGGGTATGGCGCCGGCCTACTTGCCGCCCACGTTGGACAGAAGAAAGCGCGAGAGATCTGGTTTCTGACGCGCCAATACGATGCGCAAGAGGCGCTCGAAATGGGGTTGGTAAATACCGTGGTGCCACTTGCCGAACTGGAAGCAGAGACAGTTTCCTGGGCCCGCGAAATGTTGCGCAATTCGCCCATGGCCCTTCGACTATTGAAGGCAAGTCTCAACGCAGCCGATGACGGATTGGCAGGTGTTCAGCAATTGGCAGGAGATGCCACTTTGCTTTTCTACCTGAGCGAGGAAGGCCAAGAAGGCCGGGATGCATTCAAAGAGAAGCGTCCGCCGAACTTTGGGAAATATCCAAGGCGTCCTTAAATGTTGGATTTAATCCTTGATTCACTCAAGGTCGTCGCCTTGCCGACAAAAACTGATTTCCGTTCGGTAAAGGTACGGGAAGTTGCCCTCATTGAGGGACCGAAAGGTTGGGGCGAGTTTTCTCCGTTTATTGAATACCAACCCCTCGAATGTGTTCCGTGGTTGGTAAGCGCAATCGAAGCGGCCGCTGTCACATTGCCGCAAATAGTTCGCCAGAAAATTGCCGTCAATGCCACGATGCCCGCGGTCAACGGGAGAGAAGAAATTGCAGAGGTACTGTCCTGGTTTCCTGGCTGCACGACGGTAAAAATTAAAGTGGGCGGCGATCTACGCGAAGATTTAGCCCGCATCGCTATCGTCAGCGATCTATTGACTACTGCAAAAATCAGAATCGATGTGAACGGATCATGGTCGGTTGGCCAGGCAACGCAGGCAATTCACGCCATAAGTGATATTTGTGATCTGGAATATGTAGAACAGCCCTGTAAATCATTGGAAGAGTTGCGGGAACTAAAGAAGCGAGTGGGACTCCCGGTGTTGATTGCGGGCGATGAGATCATTCGAAAAGTCAAGGATCCGATGTCAGTGGAATTGGAAGATGCTATTGACGTCTTATTGCTAAAAGTTGCGCCGTTGGGTGGTATTAAGAAGTCCCTGGAGATCGCTGCCCACCACGGAAAGCCCGTTGTTGTTTCAAGTGCATTGGATTCGGCGGTAGGAATTTCACACGGACTCCATCTTGCAGCTGCTCTTCCGGAGCTCACATATGCCTGTGGGTTAGGGACCGGAGAACTCCTTTCCGCCAACGTCGCGACGTTGCTGATTACTGATGGATTCATGTCGGTCTCTTCCGTTACGCCTGACCCCATTGCAATGGGAAAGTGCGCTGTTTCACCGCAACGTTTAGCGTGGTGGCGAACGAAAGTGCGAGAGACTTGGAATGCCGGTGCAGAGCAATGGATTTTGCGAGAAGGATGGACATGGTGAACACATCTACGCAACTAGCGCGCAGCATCGTCTGGCAATTAATAGGTAATGGCGTCACCGACGTTGTGTTATCACCGGGATCTCGAAATGCGGCACTTTCGATTGCTCTCTACGCCGCCGATGAGAAAGGCCTTTTGAACCTGCACATACGGATTGATGAGCGAACTGCAGGATTTTTTGCGTTGGGAATTGGAAAGGCAACGGCTAGACCCGTGGCGGTAGTCTGTACTAGCGGAACGGCGGTGGCCAACTATCACCCAGCGGTATTAGAAGCTCATCACTCACAAGTTCCACTCTTGGTAATTACTGCCGATCGTCCGGAGCGACTGCGCCAGACTGGCGCCAATCAGACAACATTGCAGGCGAAAATATTCGGCGAAGCGGTGGCATTATCCGAAGATTTTTCCGATCCAGAATACGATTTAGCGGAGGCTTTTCAAGCCCTACTGGTTGGGCCTGTCCATCTAAATGTGCAGTTCGACGAACCACTGCTGCCCGATGAAGATGAGGACTGGCTAAGAAATGTCGTAAGGGGCGATGCCTTACGGACCCGACGGCCGAAGTTACGGAATCTGACCCTTAAAGAAGTGCGTGGCGTCATTGTTGTAGGACACGACCGGGCGGGTCTAAGAGTCAGTGAAATCTCGGCCTTCTCGACAAGTATCGGCTGGCCCCTAATTTCGGAGGACCCACTTTCTTTTCCGGATGCGGTTCCCTACGCATCACTCTTTT
This sequence comes from Candidatus Nanopelagicales bacterium, assembly GCA_038244965.1. Taxonomy (GTDB): domain Bacteria; phylum Actinomycetota; class Actinomycetes; order Nanopelagicales; family Nanopelagicaceae; genus QYPT01. The sequence goes on from JBBRSY010000004.1 coordinate 76,011, forward strand.
TGACTTCGCACAAAATTCGCCAAGCACTTGTGCCCGATGTGGCAGTAGTGATTGGTCGAACGACTCTGTCGCGTTCGCTGAATGCGTTCATTAAGTCGGCCAAACGTGAAGTCGTGATCGACCCGCGGATCGCCACCATTGACATCAATCGAAATGCAGACCAAATCTTTCTTGCGATCCCTAATGTTACGAAGCAGTTCGAGCCAGATTCGCAGTGGGGAACTCTGTGGAGTTCTTACGCCGATGAAACTGAAAAGATAATGGAATCCCTGCCACGCTGGTCCGAGAGTTCGATTGCCCGAAATATCGCACGACTGTTACCGGATGAGACGACTTTCTACATTTCATCCTCTCGACCGGTGCGAGATATCGAAGGCTTCGCTACTCCGCGCGGAAATATCGAGACCTTTGCCAACCGCGGCCTGGCCGGAATCGATGGAAATATTTCTACCGCCCTGGGTATTGCCTCTCAACGTTCGTCGACCGTGGCAGTCATGGGTGATCTTTCATTCCTACATGACGCGACGGGCTTAATCGGTGGCGGTGAAATAAATCTGAAGATTCTGGTGATTAACAACGACGGCGGGGGAATCTTCTCGACCCTTCCTCAGCACAATGCCCACGGTTTCGAACGGATTTTTGGGACGCCGCACGGTCTGGATCCCGCCCTTATTGCGGCAGCGATGGGGGTCTCATCAAGGACAGTCGCTACTATGGATGAACTTGAGATTGAGATGCTCGAGCCCGTTATCGGCCTGTCGGTGATTGTGGCTCGAGTTCCTTCTCGAAATGCGAACGCGACGATGATTACTGAGCTCTATCAGAGGATTGAGGCGCTATGAAGATGAGAAGTTCTCTAAGGGTGATTGGATTCGTCGCAATGTTCTTTGTGCTGACGGGTTGTGCAAGCCAATCACCCACCAGCCCTGCTCCATCGATCTCTGCGAGTGCATTGCCCACATACGTAGCCAACACGACGTGCCAATCAGGTCAACTCTCCATAGTTCGGGGTCAAACAGGTGGGGCTATGGGCCACATCGGAATTGCTGCATCCGCTTTTCAAAACATTTCCACTACTACTTGCACTTTAAGCGGCTATCCCACGTTACAAATGCTGGACGCTCTTGGTCACGCCATGCCGACGCATGTCATCGACGGATCCTCCTACACCGTTATATCTCGCCCGGAGAGTGTTGTCGTTTTACTTCCGGGAAAGCAGGCCATGTTCGATCTCGGCTACAGCAACGGAACCGGCTACGGAAGCGCGGTCTGTCCCACATCTGCTCAGGTGGAAATAACTCCTCCCGGCTCGAGTGAGTCCATAAGCGTGCGTTGGACATTGCAACCATACGGCGGTCCGACGATTGCAAAATTACGTTGTGGCGAAATTACGATTTCACCTGTATTCGCCCCGCCAAAGGCTTAGCTACGAACTTCCGAGTGCGTGTAACATCGGTGCGAACTTGGCTTGGCTCTCTGCAAGTTCGCGCTGTGGATTGGAACCCGCAACGATGCCGCAACCAGCGAATAGTCTGATTTCTTTATTTGCTATTTGCCCGCAGCGCAAGGCGATTCCCAGCTCGCCATCCCCGCGGGCATCGATCCACCCAACAGGTCCGGCATATCGTCCACGTGACATCCCCTCAAGATCGGCAATTACTTTTGCGGCGACGTCGGTAGGTGTTCCGCATACGGCAGCTGATGGATGGAGTTTCTCCAAGATGGTGAAGACATCTACATGAGTCGGGAATTCCGATATTGCGCCAGTTACATCTGTTGCAAGGTGCATGACATTGGCAAGGTGCAGCACGAAAGGTGAATCAGGTACGTTGGTAGATGAGCAAAATGGCGCGAGTGATTCGGCTACCGATCGAACTGCATATTCATGTTCTTCTAGATCTTTTGAGGATCGTGCTAATGAGGCAGCAAGGGCCAGATCTTTCTCGTCATCTCCAGTCTTGCTAATTGTTCCGGCGAGGACTCTCGATGTCACCATCGCACGGTTCAATCGAAGTAATAATTCGGGGGTTGCGCCAACTAAGCCGGCTATAGAAAAACACCAGGTTGAAGGGTATTCAGCGGCTAAATTTCGCAATATTGAACGGGGATCAATGGCAACATTTGCGCTTCCGTTGAGGTCCCGAGCAAGCACCACTTTGTCGATCGTCCTTGATTGGATGGCGTGGATCGCAACTGCAACTCGCTCCTCCCATTGCGCCGTTATAAGAGTGCCGTTTCGCCATGAATATTCAGGTGCGACAAGAGGCTCGACGCTTTCAACAAGGTTGGGTTGTGGCATCTCGCCGAGCCATGTAATCCAAGATTGATCGGCCCTCTGTCCGATCACGACTTTTGGAATAACCAGAACTGAATCTTCATCTGGCGAAAATGAAAAGGAAGTGAAAAGTATTGGTCCAGTACCAGTGATATGCACCGAGTCAGTTACCGCAAGTTTCTTAAGTTCATCGTGCCACCATTGCCGTGCTTGTCGGAACCTGTTGACTCCTTTGACGGTTGTTGTTGCATATACGCCCCAACCAACTAATCCATCCCCGCCACGTACCCAGGAAAGTGGTTGGGCGTCAGGCAGTAACTCCAGTAGTGGGAGATGCTCGCCAAGGCGCGCGGTTGTTACCGAAGTTAGTTGGGCCACTATAAATATTTATCGCTGTACGAAGCGCCATACAAGCGGCAGTGATGTGCCTGCGATTGCGATTTTTAGCACTTCGCCAAGTAAGAATGGTGTGAAGCCAGCAGCGAGAGTCCAGGACCAACTTTGATGGGTATAGGCGTGTAGCCAGTAAAGACCAAAGGCGAAAATCATCGCATCGCCCATGAGCATCGTCGGAATTGCGGAACGAAGTTTCTGATCCCATTTTCGACCTGCCAGGGCCCCCACCAAAAGAGCGGCAAAAAGCATGCCGATCAGGTATCCGCCGGTTGGACCGCTCAGATGTGCAATGCCGTGCTGGCCCTTGGCAAAGAATGGTGCGCCGGCTAATCCGAGCGCTAGGTAGGTCACCACAGTAAAAGCACCAAGTTGAGATCCATAACTTGCTCCGATGAGTAGGACTCCCAGAGTCTGCCCGGTAACCGGAACCGGTGACCCAGGAATCGGCAGCGCAATTTGGGCAAGGCCAGCGATAAATAAAGTCCCGAAGGTGACTAGAAGTGCTTTGGAGTAGGTAGTCGCCCGAGGGAAGACGGCGCGCTGAAGTGTGGCAGTAGTGGACATTGCTGCTCCTTTTGATCCATCCCTCGCACCCGAGAGTTTTGATTTGTGGGGCGAGCCTACTCTGCAGGAGAATAAGACTATGTCCCGCGCCAATCTCGACAAGGATCCCGATGAAGTCGCGGCGATGTTTGATGGGGTCGCCCAGCGCTACGACCTAGTCAATGACCTGCTGAGTCTGGGTCGGACCAAAGCGTGGCGTCGGGCGGCTACCACGATCATTGCCCCAAGATCTGGTATGAAGATCCTGGATCTTGCTGCTGGCACTGGCTCATCAAGTGAGCCCTTAGCCGCGGCAGGAGCCGAAGTCATCGCAGCGGATTTCTCAGAAGGGATGCTGGCTGCCGGGCGAAAAGCCCGCCCGCATCTTGCCTTTATCAAGGCCGATGCCTTGAATCTTGCCTTTGAGGCCGACACCTTTGATGTAGTGACCATTTCCTTTGGCCTTCGAAATACGGCCGATATTGATAAGGCTTTAGCGCAGATGCGCAGGGTGACCAAACCCGGCGGACATCTGGTGGTTGTGGAGTTCTCCCACCCCGTCTGGCGTCCGTTTCGTACCATTTATACCAATTATCTGATGCGCTTTCTCCCAGTTATTGCCCGAATCACCTCGAGCAACCCTGATGCCTATATTTATCTGGCGCAATCCATTCGGGCCTGGCCAGACCAGGCCGCTCTGGCATCTCGTATCCAAAGCGCGGGCTGGTCCGATGTTGGATGGACCAATTTAACTGGTGGGGTTGTCGCAGTTCACAGAGCAGTGAAGGCTTAAGGGGTTAAGGCATGCCCGCTACGAGCCTAGGATTTCCTACATTATGACTTCGACATCAAATCCCTATATTCCGATCTTTGTCATTGGTGCCATTGGTTTTGGTTTTGCAGCGTTTTCGGTTCTCATCACTTCATTTACCGGTCCTAAGCGATACAACCGGGCCAAACTTGAGGCGTATGAATGTGGAATCGAACCAAGTCCACAAGCTGCAGAGGGTGGGCGATTTCCAGTCAAGTATTTCCTAACCGCAATGCTCTTTATTATTTTCGATATTGAAATTGTTTTTCTTTATCCCTGGGCGGTAACTTTTGACAAGCTTGGCCTATTTGGACTCGTTGAAATGGGAATTTTTATTCTCACAGTTTTTGTCGCTTATGCGTATGTGTGGCGCCGCGGCGGACTGGAGTGGGATTAAACGTGGGTCTTGAGGAGAAGTTACCAAGCGGATTTGTATTAACTAGCGTTGAAAAACTTGCCGGCTATATGCGCAAGAGTTCTTTATGGCCCGCAACCTTTGGATTGGCTTGCTGTGCCATTGAAATGATGGCTGCGGGTGCTGGTAGGTACGACTTAGCGCGATTCGGAATGGAAGTATTCCGAGCTTCCCCACGTCAAGCAGATCTTATGATCGTTGCCGGCCGCGTCTCCAACAAGATGGCGCCGGTTTTGCGTCAGATCTACGATCAAATGGCAGCGCCTAAGTGGGTAATTGCGATGGGCGCATGTGCGTCCTCCGGCGGAATGTTTAACAACTACGCCATCGTTCAAGGAGTTGATCACGTAGTCCCGGTAGATATTTATCTTCCAGGATGCCCACCGCGCCCTGAAATGTTGATGGATGCAATCATAAAATTGCATGAGCAGATCAGCAACGAAAAGCTGGGATCCAACCGCGAGGCGATCATCAGGGAAGTAGAAGCGGCTGCAATGGCAGCCACACCAACCCATCAATTGAAAGGGTTGCTCGCGTGAAAGAGAAAGATTTGTCCATCGGGCACGGATTATTCGGCGCTTCCGGAACCGGAGATACTTCGGGTTTTGGCGGTTTGGTTCGCACAACGGTCAAGCCTGGATCAACAGAACGCCCATACGGCGGCTACTTTGATGATCTCACCGATGATCTTGAGCGCGCATACCCTGATTTTGCTGATGCAATTGAACGAGTTGTCGTGGATCGAGGAGAACTTACCCTTCATATAAAGCGTGATAAATTGGAAGAAGTCGCACGAGTCCTGCGCGACACATTGCGCTTTGAAATGTGCTTGGGCGTAAGCGGAGTTCACTATCCAAATGAATCCGGGCGCGAACTTCACGCCGTATATCCACTGCTCTCGATGACAAAAAACCAACGGGTCCGCCTAGAAGTTTCCATCCCAGAATCAGATCCACATCTACCATCACTTGTTGAGGTTTGGGCAGGGAACAACTGGAACGAGCGCGAAGCCTTCGACATGTTCGGAATTATTTTTGATGGCCACCCAGGCCTTACTCGCATCTTGATGCCAGATGATTGGCGCGGACACCCGCAGCGAAAAGATTATCCACTCGGTGGAATACCAGTTGAGTATAAGGGGGCAACAGTGCCACCCCCCGATGAGCGCAGGTCATATCGATGAGTCCCACATCTGATCAAGTAAGAGATCCATATGCCTCATCTCGTGAGACAACTGAAGGAAAAGTCTTCTCTGTTACCGGTGGTGATTGGGATTCTTTGGTAACCGAAATCGGTGCGACAAAGGAAGAACGAGTTGTGGTAAATATGGGTCCCCAGCACCCTTCGACCCACGGAGTTCTTCGCTTAGTGCTCGAACTTGAAGGTGAAACGATCACAGAATTGCGCGCGGGCGTCGGATACCTTCACACTGGAATTGAGAAGAACGCCGAATACCGAAGTTGGACGCAAGGCACCACCTTCGTGACTCGAATGGACTATCTAGCTCCTTTGTTCAATGAAACTGCCTACTGCCTTGGTGTTGAAAAACTTCTAGGAATTACCAATGATGTTCCAGAGCGAGCCACCGTCATCCGCGTGATGATGATGGAGTTCAATCGAATTTCCTCGCACATGGTTGCCATCGGAACTGGTGCGCTAGAACTTGGTGCGCTTTCTCCCATGATCTTCTGCTTCCGTGAACGTGAAAAATGCCTTGACGTGTTCGAAATGATTTCGGGTTTACGTATGAACCATGCTTATGTACGGCCCGGTGGAGTTGCCCAAGACCTGCCTCCCAATGCACTTTCCAAGATTCGCGAGACGGTCAAAGAATTGCGCCGTGACTTCAAAGACAACGACAGCATCCTGATTGGTAATTCGATCTGGATGGGGCGTACAGCGGGCGTGGGTTACTTGGATCTTGCTGGTTGTACGACTCTTGGGGTTACAGGACCTGTGCTCCGATCTACGGGCTTGCCTTGGGATCTACGCAAAGTGCAACCCTACTGCGGGTATGAAGACTACAAATTCGATGTGATTACAGCCGACACCTGTGATGTGTATGGTCGCTTCCTCGTTCGGATGAGTGAATTGGAGCAATCCCTCCGCATTATTGAGCAGTGTGTCGAGAAGCTGGAGAAGCTGGAAGGTGCACCGGTAATGGTGGCGGATAAGAAGATTGCATGGCCAGCCCAACTTGCCTTAGGAGGGGATGGTCTGGGAAATTCATTAGACCATATTCGCGAAATCATGGGTCAGTCCATGGAGGCACTGATTATCCACTTCAAATTGGTAACCGAAGGCTTCCGAGTTCCCGCTGGTCAGGTTTACACCGCGGTCGAATCCCCACGTGGCGAAATTGGAGTCCACCTGGTATCTGATGGTGGAACGCGGCCTTATCGTTTGCATTTTCGTGAGCCCTCTTTTAATAACCTCCAAGCAACTTCTGCAATGTGCGAAGGCAGCCTCATTGCTGACGTTGTGGCAGCCGTTGCCTCTATCGATCCTGTGATGGGCGGTGTTGATCGCTAATGGCGTTTACAGATCACGATATGGAAGTGATGGATTCCATCATTAAACGCTACCCGCGTAATCGCTCAGCGATCATGCCCCTGTTGCACTACGCGCAATCTCGCGAGGGATTTATTACAAACGATGGCATCGAACTCATTGCTAAGAAACTCGATCTCGCAGCCGCTGAAGTTTCTGCGGTCTCCACCTTCTACACTCAGTACAAGCGAAAGCAAGTCGGCGAATATCACGTTGGTGTATGCACTAACACTCTCTGCGCCGTTATGGGCGGAGATGCAATATTTGCTGGGCTCAAGGAACACCTGGGATTAGAAAATGATGGCGTTACCGATGATGGCAAGGTTTCGTTGGAACATATCGAGTGCAACGCTGCTTGTGACTATGCGCCAGTTGTGATGGCCAACTGGGAGTTTTACGACAACCAGAGCGTGCAATCGGCCAAGGATCTCGTAGATGCCATGCGCGCGGGTAATCCGCCTGCACCAACTCGTGGTCCAAATACTCTGCCCACATGGAAAGAAAACTCAGCAGTTCTTGCCGGGATTAGTGACGGTCGCGCGAATGAAGGCATCCAAGCGGGCGAGCCTTCTCTACTTGGATTGAAAATCTCCAAGAAGGAAGCCAAATGATGACAACATTAACGCCCGTCCTCTCCGCTTATTGGGACGAGAAGGATTCGTTCACGATGGCGGGCTACCGCCGCCACGATGGATACAAGGCGGCAGAAAAGGCTCTCAAGATGGAGCCCGATGCCGTTATCCAACTTGTAAAGGATTCCGGTTTGCGCGGACGAGGTGGCGCTGGGTTTCCGACCGGCATGAAATGGGGCTTCATCCCCCAGGGAGATAATAAGGATCACTACCTTGTGGTTAATGCGGATGAGTCCGAGCCAGGAACCTGCAAAGACATGCCCCTTCTTCTTGCCAATCCGCATGTGCTCATTGAGGGCATGATCATTGCGTCCTACGCCATTCGAGCCAAGTATGCCTTTGTCTATGTTCGTGGCGAAGTTACTCATGTCGTTAGGCGCCTGCAGCAGGCGATTGAAGATGCATATGAAGTCGGATACCTTGGTAAGAATATTTTTAAGAGTGGGGTCGAACTTGAATTAGTTCTTCATGTTGGCGCTGGCGCATATATCTGTGGCGAAGAAACCGCTCTTTTGGATTCGCTAGAAGGATTCCGCGGTCAACCGCGCCTTCGTCCGCCCTTTCCTGCCATTGCAGGCCTTTATGCACGCCCGACTGTCGTAAATAATGTGGAATCGATTTCCTCGGTGCCATCGATTATCAAGAACGGCGCTGAATGGTTCTCATCCATGGGTACCGAAAAGAGCAAGGGAATGGGTCTTTTCTCCCTATCTGGTCACGTAACAAATCCTGGACAAATTGAGGCTCCCTTGGGAATCACGCTACGCGAACTGCTTGAGCTTGCGGGAGGCGTTCGCGCGGGTCACGAACTCAAATTCTGGACTCCGGGGGGATCGTCCACTCCTATTTTTACGGTCGCTCAATTAGATACACCATTGGATTTCGAAAGCGTCAGCGCGGCAGGATCGATGCTTGGTACAAGAGCGCTGCAAATTTTTGACGAGACAACTTGCGTTGTACGAGCCGTACTACGTTGGTCTGAGTTTTACAAGCACGAGTCTTGTGGAAAATGCACGCCATGCCGAGAAGGCACATATTGGCTGGTACAGATTCTGCGTGATTTAGAGAACGGCAAAGGAAGCGATGCAGACTTGGATAAATTGTTGGACTTATGTGACAACATATTGGGTCGCGCATTCTGCGCACTCGGTGACGGTGCTACAAGTCCGATCACCTCTTCCATTAAATACTTTCGCGACGAATATATTGCGCACCTCACTCACGGAGGCTGTCCCTTTGATCCACTTGCATCCACGCTTTTTGCCAGCGCCAAGGCGGGAGCTTAATCGTGATGGAGCAGGTCGCACAGGTGGTTGAGATAATCACCGTCGTAATTGACGGATTTGAAGTAAACGTCCCCAAAGGCACACTTGTCATTCGGGCCGCAGAGAAACTTGGGATCCAAATTCCGCGTTTCTGCGACCATCCGCTGCTGGATCCCGTGGGTGCCTGCCGCCAATGCTTGGTCGACATCGAAATTAACGGTCGTGCCTTTCCCAAACCGCAAGCCTCGTGCACTATTCCAGTTGAGTCGGGAATGATCGTGAAGACTCAACTGACCTCAGCTGTTGCCGAAAAGGCACAGAAAGGTGTGATGGAGTTTCTTCTCATTAACCATCCGCTGGATTGCCCGGTTTGCGATAAGGGCGGTGAGTGCCCATTGCAGAACCAAGAGATGAGTACCGGACGCGGGCAATCTCGTTTCGACGGCGCGAAGCGCACTTTTGAAAAGCCGATAAATATTTCCTCCCAGGTGCTGCTTGATCGCGAACGCTGCATTCTCTGTGCCAGGTGCACTCGATTCTCAGAGCAAATCGCGGCAGACCCGTTTATCACTATGAATGAACGCGGCTCTCTCCAACAAGTTGGCATTTATGAAGAAAAGCCGTTTGAGTCCTATTTCTCTGGAAACACAGTGCAGATATGTCCCGTTGGTGCCCTCACTGGTGCTTCCTACCGGTTCCGGGCGCGCCCTTTTGATCTTGTTTCCACGCCGTCTGCCTGCGAACACTGCGCTTCGGGTTGCTCACTTCGCACCGATGTTCGACGCGGCAAGACCCTGCGTCGATTGGCAGGGGATGACCCCGAAGTAAATGAAGAGTGGAACTGCGATAAGGGACGATGGGCATTTGCCTATGTGACCGCGCCTGATCGTCTGAGGTATCCAATGATTCGTGATGCATCCGGTGAATTGCAGATCGCCTCTTGGCCCGAAGCCATCGCGGCCGCCGCGAATGGACTTCGCGGAAAGCGTGCCGGAGTGCTGGTTGGTGGGCGTGCAACGGTGGAAGATGCTTATGGCTACAGTAAATTCGCCCGCGTTGCGTTGGGCACCAATGACATTGATTTCCGTGCTCGTCTGACGAGTGATGAAGAACGTGGTTTTCTGGCCGCAAAAATTGTCGGTTCAAAAGTAGCCAACTCGGATATTGATCGGGCAGATTCCATCTTGCTTGTGGGATTTGAACCCGAAGAGGAATCCCCAATCGTGTTCCTGCGTATCCATAAACAAGTTCGAAAGCGTGCCTTGAAAGTGAGTGCCATCGCAAGCAAACTCTCTACCGGAAATGTAAAACTCAAGGCGAATTTTATTTCGGTTGCACCTGGTGCCGAAGCCGAAGCAATCGCAAAAGTCGAACTCACCTCAAATTCAGTAATTCTGGTTGGCGAGCGTGCCAGTGAAAGCGCAGGAGCACTTTCGGCCGTCGTCGCACTTGCGGATCGGACCGGTGCAAAGATTGCTTGGATTCCACGTCGGGCAGGCGAGCGAGGAGCGCTCGAGGCTGGCGCCATTGGCGATCTATTGCCAGGTGGCCGTCCGGTATCAGATCCGGCTGCGCGCGCTGATGTGGCAACGGTATGGGGGGTCGATAGCGTCCCGCGCGAAATTGGCCGCAGTAGTGATGAGATATTCGCTGCGGTAAATGATGACCGGATCCATGCACTCGTAATTGGCGGGGTAGATCCACACGATGCCGGCAATATTCATGCCGCGATTTCGGCTCTTAAGAGTGCTTTCGTCGTTAGCCTTGAGATCGGCCATAGCGAAGTGACCAAGATTGCCGATGTTGTTCTACCCGTGGCGGCCGTACCAGAAAAATCTGGATCCTTTATGAACTGGGAAGGTCGCGCTCGCGCCTTCGAGGTGGCAACTCCAGATTCTTTGAACCGATCCGATGTAAGGATTCTGACCATGATTTCAGAAGAGCTTGGTCGCTCAATCGAACTCGCATCGGTCAAAGTTGCGGCTCAAGAGCTGGCTTCCTTTGGTCAATGGGTTGGTGTTACTTCGACTTTTGTTCCGGCTGCACCTATGAAAACCGCAACGAATAATCCTGACGATGCACTTCTTACATCTTGGCGTCGCTTGCTCGATGAAAGTTCGTTGCAGCAGGGCGAAGCTAATCTGGCGGGAACTGCTCGTAAGAGTGTTGTGGTGATTTCACCCAAGCGCGCGAGTGCACTTGGAGTTGTTGACGGAAACGCAGTGCGCGTCTCGACTGGGCAAGGAGCCGTAGTGCTTCCGGTGCTGATTGAAGAGATTCATGATGATGCAGTTTGGCTGCCACGCAAATCACGTGGTTCACATCTGCTTGCCACCCTCGGGGTAGCAAGTGGCTCACTCGTAACGGTGGTGAAGGACTAATGAGCATCGCAGAGATTCTGGGGCAAGATCCAGGTTGGTTGATTGTTGTTAAGGGTGTAATCGTTTTCGTTATCTGCGTGGTTGCGACCCTGATCGCGATTTGGGCAGAGCGACGCATAGTTGCTCGGATGCAGATGCGTCTTGGACCCAATCGGGTTGGCCCATTTGGATTGCTCCAAAGTCTTTCTGACGGCGTGAAGTTGGCACTGAAAGAGGATCTCATTCCAGCCGCCGCCGACAAAATAGTTTTCCTCGTGGCCCCCATCATTAGCGCAACGACCTGCTTTATGTCTTTTGCCGTCATACCCATGACGGGCCCGGTCACTATGTTTGGTCATAAGAGCGCAATGCAATTGACTGATATTCCAGTTGGTGTGCTTTATGTCCTCGCTATCGCATCCATTGGCGTATACGGAATCATTCTTGCAGGGTGGTCATCTGGATCGACCTACCCGCTCCTTGGTGGATTGCGCTCTAGCGCGCAGGTGATTTCTTATGAAGTTGCTATGGGACTTTCACTGGTTGCGGTATTTATCTACGCGGGATCGATGTCCACCTCTGACATTGTTGCTGCGCAGCACAAATGGTGGTTTTCGGTCGTTCTCTTCCCATCCTTTGTTATTTATGCGATTTCGATGGTGGGTGAGACCAACCGAGCCCCCTTCGACTTAGCTGAGGCAGAAGGCGAACTTGTCGGTGGATTCCACACAGAGTATTCCTCGTTAAAGTTCGCACTCTTCTTCTTGGCCGAATATGTAAACATTGTTGCGGTATCTGCCTTGGCTACAACGCTCTTCCTTGGCGGCTACCACGCCCTTCCTGGACTTACCTTTACCGAGCAATGGCTTGGGGGATGGTTCGCGATGGTCTGGTTTTTGGCGAAGTTGTCATTTTTCTTCTTTATCTTTGTATGGCTCCGCGGAACCCTCCCTCGTCTGCGTTATGACCAGTTTATGAAATTCGGATGGAAGATTCTTATTCCTGCCAGTTTATTCTGGATCCTGATTGTCGCAACGATGCGAGTCATGTCGCTGCGTGGAACATCTAGAGCGGGAGTCCTCGGTTTTGCGGCCGGTGTTGTGCTGGTCGTTCTTCTGG
>JBBRSY010000005.1:0-76676 GCA_038244965.1 Candidatus Nanopelagicales bacterium
AGAGCCACCATGCGCCCAGGCTTGCAGCACCATCTCGCGTAAAGACAGAGAGAACGCGCACGCGCACCAAGAAATTCAAGAGCGTCGCAAACTAATTCTTACCAGGTTGCTGCAAATCCCTTGATCGCCTGTACCACCATTTGGACGGCAATAGCTGCCAGTAACAGCCCCGCGATTCTGGCAACGAGAGTAATTCCCGCTTCACGGATTAATCGCAAGATAGAAGTTGAGCCCACTAATGTTAGGGCGATTACTAAATGAACAAGTACAACCGCAATGGCAAGTCCAGTAATGCGAGTTGCGCTCTGAGCATGCTGAACGAAAATCATGGTTGCCACAATTGCACCTGGTCCAGCCAGGATGGGCGTGCCTAGGGGAACCAGCGCAACATTTGCATTGGGGTTCTGGCTCTCCTCCGATTTGCGACCAGTCAATAACTCGAGGGCAATGAGAAGTAATAGCAATCCACCAGCAGCTTGCAGCGCCTGAATGGATACATTGAGGTAATCCAGAATAAACCGCCCGAATAAGGCAAAAGTGCCGATAACCAGCAAGGAAACCCCGGCGGCCTGCCAGGCCAGTTTTCTGCGAACTTTTGGTGCTTTATCAGAAACTAGGGCGAGAAAAATTGGTACGGCACCGGGTGGATCCATAATCACAAGTAAGGTCACAAAAGACTGAATTGTGAATGTCACGGTGCTGATAGATCCGACGTTCACTTATCTCCCCGCCTTCACGAGTCGTCGCCGGTTGGCCATTGCTTCCAACTTTTCCCATTGTCCCGGATCAGTTGTGCACTCCCCTAATCTATTTAGTTTTCCCACTCCGTGATAGTCGCTCGCCCCGGTCACAATTAGATCCAACTCGCGCGCAATAATTCGAAGTGACGCGCGTTCTTCACTATTTTGATCGCGGTGGTCGACTTCAATCCCGTTGAGGCCGGCTGCCACCAGTGAGGTAAAGGCATCAGCGGTCAAAATCTCTCCCCTCCTTGACGCAAATGGATGAGCAATGATGGCAACTCCCCCTGCCTGCCTAATCTGCCTAATGGCTACCTCGGGAGTTGGTGCCAGATGTGCGACGTAAAATTGCGATCCGTTGTTCAGCATATCTTTGAAAGCATCATCCCTTGATCGGAAAACGCCCGCTTTTACGAGCGCATCTGCCAAGTGGGGTCGACCCATCGTTGCCCCGAGTGGCATTACTGCCGCTACATCCTGCATCGTTACGTTAATACCAGCATCATTTAGCAATTGGATCATCTTAATCATCCGAGGCACTCGGTCATCTCGGGTCTGCTCCAACATGGCGAGCAACTCTGCATTGCCGCCATCGAAGAGCAATCCGAGCATATGAACACTTGTTCCCGAATCGGTGAGGCAAGAAATCTCCGCCCCAAGAACCAACTCGATTTCTCCGCGCAACGCCGAAGTTGCCTCCGCCCACCCAGCAATCGAATCATGGTCAGTAAGCCCAAGGACCGTAATTCCTTCCGCCAAAGCCGTATTGATTAGTGCACGCGGGGAGTCCGTACCGTCACTACAAGTTGAGTGCGTATGCAGATCGATCACGTAACTGATTCCAGCTTGGATGGTTTGGTTCGAAGAACAACAAGCCCGCACCCAAAGAGAATCATGGCGATCCCTGGAAAGACGCCCAAGGCAGGCTTTTGATGTAGCCACCAGAATGCCAATATCGCGCTCGTTGGAACCTCAAAAAAGATGATGAGCGAAACAATGGCGGGCGATACCCGCTTCAGTGCCGAATTGAACATTGTGTGTCCGAGAATCTGCGCCCCAAGAATCAATCCGATAACGATCCACCACTCCCGTGCCGAAAAATGAAATATCCGTACTCCAGATATCAAAGATACGGGGAGCACAGTTATCGCACATACGAAATAACACACAGTCGTATAGGTGGTCGTCTCAATCGTCTCCTGCGCTCTCGACCCGGCCATCAAGTACAAAGCGGCAAGAATTGCCGAAACAAAAGAAGCTAGGTCACCCAGAAAAGACTTCAATGAAATGTGCAGATCCACACCTGAAATAAGAATTACTCCCGCAAAACTGACAGCCATACCGAGCCACGCCGTGGAAGGAATATGCCCGCCAGAGAATTTTACAAAGAGCGCGGCGAATATTGGTTGGAGTGAGACTATTGCGGTACCCGCTGCCACGCTCGTCATTCTCATCGAGTAGAAGAAGCCGATGAAATGTAAGGCTAAGAGCACGCCCGCCACAATCGAATACCGTAATCCAGTTCGATTGCTCCATTGCCGGTGTCGCAATGCGAAAGGAGCAGTAAGTATCGCTCCTCCTATATTTCGCCAGAAGATCAGACTCGAAATTGGCATCGCGCTCAGTGCAATTAACGGTCCCGAAGTCCCAATTCCTATTGTTCCGATTCCTAATCGAATGAGGTCCGGACGGGCCGGCATAGTCGAATGGCTAGTGACTTGGTTGGGTCGAGAAGGCATCACGCAAAACCTGGAGTGCGCATCAGGCAAAACCCAGCGGGACACCGATCAGTGACTTTGTGCGCACGATTAATTGCGCGGCTATCTTCGAAATGGCAACAGCGGCCGGTGAGTTTGGCTCAGTTAATACGACTGGCAATCCGCTATCGCCTCCTGTGCGAAGGGCAGTATTGAATGGGACCTTTCCAAGAAGGAGAACATCGGCGCCGACCAACAGGGAAAGCCGCTCTGCAGTTGCTTCACCGCCTCCTGTGCCAAAGAGAGATATAGGTTCGCCACAACTGGGGCATGGAAAATCGGACATATTTTCAATGACGCCGATGACATGCTGTTTGATTTGGTGAGCAATTCGCCCAGCACGCTCTGCAACTTCCGCAGCGGCAATTTGCGGCGTCGTAACTACGATGATCTCAGAGCCGGGAATTAACTGACCGAGGGAAATAGCCAAGTCGCCGGTCCCTGGAGGCAGATCAATAAAAAGCAAATCTAAATCGCCCCAATAGGCATCACTAAGCAATTGCTCAAGGACACGATGAAGCAGTGGACCACGATATGCCACGGGGTCTGACCGTTCTGGTTTGAACATTTCCATAGAAACCGTCTTGACCCCAAATGCCTCCAATGGAATAAACATCTGGTCAATTGCTGTGGGCCGTTGCCCCATTAATCCCATTAGACGCGGAATTGAATGACCATAAACATCCGCGTCGAGTATGCCAACACGCAAACCTTTTTGCGCGGCCGATACGGCTAAGTTAACGGTGAGGGAAGACTTTCCAACCCCACCCTTGCCCGAAGCGATTCCTATAACGCGGGTGAGTGATTCAGGTTGGGCGAAGGGGATGAACTTCTCTCTGCCATTGCGCAAGATTTTTTTAACATTATCTCGTTGCCGCTCTGACATAACGCCAAAACTCAATATGACATCTTCGACTGCATCAATATTCTTCAACGCAGCAGTCACATCAGATTTCAAACGATCTTGCATCGGACATCCCGAAATCGTAAGTAGAACTTTAATTTTTACCACGCCAAGTTCGAAATCAACCGACTCAATCATCCCCAACTCAGTAAGGGGGCGATGTAGTTCTGGGTCTTGTACTTTCTCAAGCGCGCTTTCGATCTCTTCTAATATAGTCACATGACATCCGGATCTATTTGTGGTTTTGGCGCAGATTGTTCCTCTTTTTCTTCAAGAGCTTCGTTGATCTGCTTTCTAATAAAAGTCCTCGGATTCAAATCTGCCGGCTGTAAGTTTTCAAATCCTGGTCCAAGATTCTCCCGGAGTTCGGCAGTTGCAGCATGAGATATTCGTTGAATCCGACGCACCAAGGAGGCGGCCTCTGATGCAAGTTTTGGAAGTCGCTCTGGACCAACCAAGATCATCCCAAGTACGGCAAGGCCGATCATCTCGCCACCGCCGATATCAAAGAACATAGGTAGAGCCTAGCCGCCCTGGATTATGGTTGTGCTGGTGCCAAAGTGAGGCTCACTTGGTGAGATGTTCCCTCTCGCAGATAGGTCAAGGTGACGATGTCGCCGACATTTTTCGCCCGTATGCCAACAATCAACTCGTCCGGACCGTTGATTGTCTTGCCATCAAATTTGGTGATGATATCCCCCGGTTGGAGACCTGCCGCCGCCGCAGGTCCTCCGGCATGAATTCCCTGCGGTGCATTTGTAATCTTTGCTCCGCCTTGTGAATAATTGAGATCAAGGGATATGCCAATAATCGGATAGGTAGCTTTCCCAGTCTTAATCAATTGATTGGCCGTTTTGCGCGCTTGATTAATCGGAATTGCAAAGCCGAGTCCGATCGATCCAGACTGTCCGTTGCTGGATGACCCAAGGGATGCGATAGCCGAGTTGACGCCGATGACCGCCCCGGTCACATCGACTAGCGGACCACCTGAATTGCCGGGGTTAATGGCCGCATCGGTTTGCAGGGCATTGATAAAAGAACTTTCGCCACCCGAGCCTCCTGCGGATACGGCCCGATTTTTTGCACTGATAATCCCCGATGTGACGGTGCCCGATAAGCCCAGTGGAGATCCCACGGCAATCACCGCATCACCCACTTGGATCTTGTCACTATCGCCAAATTGGAGCGCCGGTAGATTGCTTGCCGAGATCTTCAGTACGGCAAGATCGTATGCGAAGTCAGTCCCCACGATTCTGGCACGCATGGATCGGCCATCGTTGAGTGCGACCGTGATGGCGTTACTTCCCGAAGCACCTTCAACAACATGATTATTCGTAAGAATGTATCCCGAACTCTCGATTATAAATCCAGAACCGCTCGCACTACCAGAGGCGGATTCAGTCGAGATGGAAACAACCGATGGAAGGACTCTTCGGGCGATGCCGGCAATCGACTCGGGTGCCCGCTCGATGTTATTCGACACTGATACAAGATTTATTCGATGACCTAGGAGCGTTCCATTTGTTGTGTAATCTCCGACGGCGCTACCGACCAAACCAGCAACTACGGCCAGACCAATTGCCGCTCCTAATGGGATGTTGGTTCGCTTTGGTTTATAGACAGGTTCGCTCCACCATGGCGCAGGTGCACTCGTTGGATACTTTGGCTCTGACGATTCCATCTGGACTCCTCGTAGTAAAAATCTAACCAATGAAATATCAAATACGACCATCCATAAAAATCGATGAGAGATTGCCCCCAGATGGCCGAGAACTAGTCGTCACCGAGCTACCGTTTGGTAGCGACCAACAGCCCATCACCCATGTCTGTGAGAGAGGATACCCAGGTACTCGTAGCCAACTTAATACTCTTTCCCGCCTCGCGCAAAGCAATAGTTCTTGGATCCCTCTGAGCGGGATCAGGAACTTTCCCACCACCAAAAAAGTTATCTATAGCCATTACTCCCCCAGTCCGAAGAATGCGATGGGCCTCATCAATCGCGAAACTCAAGTCTTCTGGCTCATTCCTTAGAACAACTAGGTCGTATGCCCTATCTGTTAACTTGCTCATGACATCCATAACTGGGTTCGTAATAAGTCGAAATCTTTGCGGAATAATCTGCGCCTCGGCCAAGGCAATTTTGGATATGCGCGCATGTTCGGCTTCGCTGTCGATGGAAGTTAGGGTCCCGCTTTCGATCATTCCGCGAAGCAACCAGATGCTGCCAACTCCCGAACCCGTACCAACCTCAACTACAGATTGGGCGGATATCAAATGAGCCAGGTAATGAAGGAACGCACCGGTACCGGAGGATACATCCCTCGCGCCAACTTCGACGCCCCGCGCGCGCGCTTTAATCAGCACTTCGTCTTCAGGAACAAAAGTCTCGCAGTAGGTATGCATGTCTATCCTCATTCGAGCCCCGCAATCCAATCAATGAGAAGTCGAACGCCAAAGCCCGTTCCACCTTTGGGATTCTCACCCGAATCTTTATCACTACGGCCTGCGCCAGCGATATCTAAATGAACCCAGTTGCGCGTTCCTGCAAAGTATTCCAAAAATAGCGCCGCGGTTACCGACCCGGCTCCGAACTTCGGCTTGTCGGCAGTATGTGACAGATCGGCTACTGAACTCTCCAGAGCCGTTTTGTAATCATCAATGAGCGGCATGTGCCAGACTCGATCACCGCACTTCTCGCCGTGCGCCGATAAATCTTTGGCCAGATTGGCATTGCGCGTGTACATGGCCGCGTACTGCCTGCTGAGTCCTTGCGTTGCAGCGCCAGTCAGGGTCGCGACATCGATAAGGTAATCAGGATTTAAATTTATATCGGCATACGCAAGGCCATCAGCTAGAACAAGCCGACCTTCTGCATCTGTGTTTTTCACTTCCACGGTGGTTCCACCGTATTGCGTGACCACATCACTGGGTCGTTGAGAAGTCCCTGATAGAGCGTTCTCGGCGCACATGAGTAGCGCGGTAACGCGTGCTTTCGGCTTGACCTCTGGCATAGCCCCGACAACGGCAAGGACCGCAGCTGCTCCGGCCATATCGCTCTTCATTGCAATCATGTTTTCATACGGACGTTTCAAACTGACGCCCCCAGTGTCGTAGGTAATCCCTTTGCCAACGAGTACAACGTGTGGCCAATTCTTGGAGCCCACGGGCGCGTAACTCACTTCAATAAAGCGCGGACCGGGATTTGGCGAGGAACCACCGACTGCCCGCAAGCCGCCAAATTCCTGGAGCTCATTGCCTGAGAGCACCTTTATTTTCAGATCTGCGTGCTTAGTCATAGTTTTGGCTTGGGAAGCCATCCATGCAGGCGTCTTGATATTTGAGGGCGTATGAATCAGATCGCGCGCTAACCAGACGTACTTGGCCATAAGTGCTGCACGTGCAATATCCAATTTATGCGTGTCCCCTACATAGAAACTTGGAGTATCGCTCTTTTTGGGACCGCTCTTTAGATTCCATTGATAGGTGCCCAATACGAGCGCGATCGCGTGGAGTCGAGTATCACCACGAGAGGATGCCGCCAGACTAAATACGGAACGTGAAATTCCGCGAACGCGGCGTCCCAGAGCCGCACCGCTTGCTCGCATATCGGAAGGGGTCGCCTTTCCCACTCCTGCGAATATCAATCTCTGGCACTTCACACCTTCGGCACTTACCGGAATTTCAAACAATTCTCCGGCTTTCCCGCTTGCGGCAAAAAAACTCAACTCATCTTTCAAATTAAGTTGGAATTTTGACTCAATCTTGCGAACCAGCGTTGTGGCGAGGGGAAAAGTTATCTCTCCTGCATCCGACTTCGAGAAACCAATAGCGACGCAATCGCAATTCAGAACTGAATCAAGTTCGAGCGGGCGCGCGTAAAGCGCAGGAATTTCCATAGTGCCTACGTTAGCGAAGCGGATCGACTACTTCTTAACTAGTAAGAGCACGGCGGCATGTAGAGCACTGCCCAGATTTGATGCCTCTTCTCCGTTGAGTTCGACCACCAGCCGACCTCCGCCTTCTAGAGGTATACGCATGACTAGAGAGCGAGCCTCTTTGGTGACCTCCATGGGTCCGTCACCTGTACGAGGTTTCATGGCTGCCATCTTCGCTACTCCTTTTCACTGCACCTGCATGTGTCGCGATGAGAGAGAAGTATCTCGCATTTACTGCCCAACCAGGAAATTGGACGCTGGCTAGGGCTCGTCAGAGATTGAGGTGGGTAGTAAAACGAGCTCTGACAACGACTATGAGGCGAGCAATGGCCCCCTCTGGGACATCAAGCATCGCCGCGATTTCGGCAGGCGACAACGATTTTAGGTAGTAAAGGGTCAGAATCACCCGCTCTTCTTCGGGCAAACTGGCAAGAAACTGGGCCAGAGTCTGCGCGGTCATGGCGCCTAGGTTAGCGACCTCGGGGTGCAGACAGAGTCCCAAATGACCTTAATGACATAGAGCAAGAGCCTCCTCCACAGTGGTGCACCAATGGAGTAACTCTCTCTGCCCAGGTTTCACAAAACCGTGTACCTCCAGATGGTCTAGGAGATCGCGCAATGGGCCATACAGATTAAATGGATCCAATATGATGACTGGCTTATTGTGGAAATTAAGGAAGCGTCCGACCCAGATCTCAAACAATTCTTCTAAAGTGCCAGGGCCCCCCGGCAGTGCAATAAATGCATCCGACATCGATTCCATTTTTGCTTTGCGCTCACGCATAGAATCAACGACATGAAGTTCGTGGTTATCGTGATCGGCGAATTCAATATCGACCAATGACTGCGGAATGATACCGATTGTCCTTGCTCCGTTGGCTCGCACACCACGCGCTACGGCGCCCATCATTGAGATATGACCACCACCTGAAACTAATTCCCAATTTCGTTTGCCGATTGCCAGACCAAGATCGGTGGCCAAATCAAGATACTTGGCATCAATAGTCGGCGACGATGAGCAGAAGACGCAAACACGCATCGAGCAAGGATAGGCGGTACCCTTTACATATGTCGCATTCAATTCAGACCGCGTCTGGTTATGGAATCGCTACGGTAACCTTCAACGGCGCTACCTTGGACACATGGTTTCCTTCCCCGCACTTGGGGGAATTGCCCGCCGAGCCACCCTCCTTTTTGATTTCCCTGGCTGGTCGCGATGACGAACGTCAAATCGTTCGTGAACTGGTTTCGGTGGAGATCAATCTCGAAGATGCTCCCGCAAATCCATCCGATGCATACCTGCGACTGCACCTTCTCTCTCATCGATTGATTGCACCTCACGGGCTCTCACTCGTTGGAATATTCGGAATTCTCAATAATGTCGTGTGGACATCAGTTGGACCGTGCGCTGTCGAAGGTTTCGAGGAAACTCGCGCCAGACTCCGTGCCAAGTACGGCACCGTCTCAGTCCTGTCCGTAGACAAATTCCCACGAATGGTCGACTATGTGATTCCAAGTGGAGTCCGCATTGCTGATGCCGATCGCGTTCGCTTGGGTGCCCACCTCGCCCACGGCACGACCGTTATGCATGAGGGTTTCGTCAATTTCAACGCGGGCACTCTCGGAACCTCCATGATCGAAGGCCGCATCTCATCCGGCGTCGTCGTTGGCGACGGCTCAGATATTGGCGGCGGCGCCTCAATAATGGGAACACTCAGCGGTGGCGGAAAGGAGATTGTTTCGGTCGGCAAGAACTGCTTGCTCGGTGCTAATTCGGGATTAGGAATAACCCTTGGCGATAACTGCATTATCGAATCAGGCACCTATATCACCGCAGCGGCCAAAGTCACGTTACCGGACGGTGAAGTAGTCAAGGCAAGTTCTCTTTCTGGCGCAAACAATTTGCTTTATCGACGAAATAGCCAGAAAGGCAATTTGGAAGTTGTCATGCGCTCTGGCGCTTGGGGCGGGCTAAATTCAGTTCTTCACGCTGGGTGATGGCGCTGGCACAATTGTTTGTTGATCTGCAATATCAAACCAGGCAGAAGGCAATTTAGCCTTTGCAGCAAATGCTCCGCCAGTAAGTTTTTTTATGGCTCCTAAACTAGATGTAGCAGTAATGGTGGTTACTCGGCCACTTGCATCTATGCCAGCTACATAGAGAGTAGCGACATCACTCAAACCAAAGGCGGAGGCGAGCAAACTCTGCGGAGTAGTGCGCACCCATGATGCATACTTGGCATTTATCTTTGGGTCCAAACTCCACGGATCTGCGACAGCGACTGCATACGGGAGTGCACTTCCCCAGACATTCTGCGCGGATTCGGTCGTACCGCCAGATGATGAGAAGAAGAAAGCACTAATCGGGGATGATCCATATAGGACAGCAAGCCCGGTTGAGTCATCCGTTGATGTCGAACTCACCGCAGCCTTCCACAGTTGACCGTACTTGGCTTCGGTCTCCTTTGAATATCCAACGAAGGCCTGATCTTGTGATGCTGCATAAATATTGCAGTCGCAGCTCGTCTTTACTGAACCAACTCTATTAAGGGCATAAGTCCTTGAGGCAATAGCTTGAGCCTGCAATGCGGCCATGGGCCAGGCAGAGGGCATTTCACCAATTCCCCAGAGGTATTCATCATGCAGGCGAACGGTATTTGTGACTTCCAGGCGATAACCCAGGACCGCCGCCTTAACTAGTTTTACTTGGATCTGCCCGTAACGATATTTAATGCTCGAGCCTTGCGCGGTAACTGCCACAACTGCGGGATCTCCCGGCATGTACCTAGTTCCACTCCAGCGAATAGTCCAAATCTTTCCATTGGGCAAGGGTTCAACTGCGCCCGACATTGAAACGCTGGGAAATGCCAAGTTTCCAAGCACCGTAAAACTGAGATTGGAATTGATCGGGACTGTTCGCAACGGTTGTGCTGTTATCGAATCTTGAATATTTCCCTCATAAATCTGAATTACTCCTAATTTTGAAATCGTCTTGATCGAGAATGCATTAAGAGCGTGGCCGATATTGACCCGCAGCATTTGGCTATCAACCATCGGCTCAACCGTGACCAGTGAGTAGTAGTAACGTAAAATGTCGATCGCAGTCTTTCCCTCCAGCGCCTGTCCGCGTGCGCCAATTTGACTCATACCCACTCCGTGCCCATAACCTGATCCTTGGAATGTGAATGAAGCAGGGACCTGCGACACAGCAGACGCCGAAATTGAAGAAAGCAAGAAACCTGTCAAAGACAGCGCAAGAAGGCGACTAAATATCCTCATTGACGGCAGCGCTCTTTCCGACATGCAAGAACTTTTCGTAAGCGTCAACCACTGCATCGGGCTGACCGCGCTGAATGAGTTTACCTTTATGTAACCAAGCGACTTCATTGCACACTTCTCGGATTGTGCCCAATCCATGGCTGACCATGATCAGTGCACGTGCATCGCCACGAAGTTCTTTGATCTTGTTGAGACTTTTCTCCTTAAAATGTGCATCGCCGGTACTCAACGCTTCATCAATTATCAAGATGTCAGGTTTAACTGTTACGGCTACCGAAAAGCCCAACCGAGCAAACATTCCGCTGGAATATGTGCGCATTGGCGCTTCAATCGCATCGCCTAGTTCGGCAAAATCAGCGATCTCTTCAAAGTGATCTGCAATTTCTTTGCGAGTCATTCCACCTGCTAAACCCCCAAGCAATACGTTTTCTCGCCCAGAAAGTGAGGGATTGAATCCGACACCAAGGGCAAGAAGCGTGCTCACTTTCCCGTAGACCTCAACCCTGCCCTGTGATGGCGGCAAGATTCCCGACATCACGCGCATCATGGTGGACTTGCCCGCACCGTTGGCACCCACAATTCCGAGAACGCTTCCGTATGGAACATCGAGATTGACGTCATCAAGAGCCCGAACAACGCGAGTGTGTTTGGTCCCCCGGCCTAATGTACGAAGGCGTGCCTTCAGGGTCGGGCGGCTATCAATTGTCGTCGTGTAAGTAAGGCCGAGGTGTTGAACCGAGACTGCGATCTCACCACTGACTGGCTTAGCGTTAGACACGGACTGCAAAATCGCGCTCCCTTGTTAGGAAGAAATAAGTGCCAAGGAGCAGTGTCACCAGAGCCCAAGCGGATCCTTTAAGCAGGCTTTCCAGGTGAGGCCGTTGGTCGTGCACGATGGCGCGAGACCAAGCGTCCATCATGGAAAAGAGCGGATTGACCAGTTCGAATGTTCGTAGCTTGGGCTTGAGATTTTTCACTTCGTACAGGATCGGCGACAAGTAGAGCCAGGTACGCGAGAAATATGGCAAAAAACTTCCAATATCTCTGAAGTAAACGTTGGCGCAGGAAATCAGAATCGAAAGTCCAAGTGCAAAGGCTCCGGTGATCATCACCACCGGAATCCCCCAGAGCATGTTCCATCCCCATGGAAGGCCCATGAAACTTCGAATAACGAAGAAAACGATCAAGGTTGGAAGAAAACGAATCAGGGCGATGAGCCACGCCGACATTGGCAACATGATCCTGGGAAATGCGGTGTTCAGAATCAGTTTTCCCCCCTTAACCACCGATTTTGCACCTCCCGACATGGAGTGGTTCACGAAATAGAAAAGGAATAGGCATGCAGTTAGATGCGCGTAGCGCATCTTGTCGCTGTTGCCAGCAATGATGACAATCAGAAGAAAATAAACCCCAGAGAGAAGAAGTGGATTAATGATCAGCCAGACTTGTCCAAAGACCGTGTCGAAATGCTTCTCATGAAGTTCTGACCTCGAATATTCAGAGATGAAAGCGCGTCTGGTCCAAAGGCTGCGCCAATATCGGCTCAACGGGGGCAACCCAGCCTTAAAAGGCTCGTAGACCTCAACAGGGGCGGTTTTGTTCACTGCGAAAGGCTACCGCACGAGCAAGGTCTCACTCCTTTGGCACGAGCGAGAGAGGCGAAAACAAGTAGCCCGCACCCCAGGACATATGCATTGTCAGCAATATCCACGGAAGGCGAAGAAATTCCCCAATATTTCTTCCAATTGACAGCGATGCGCCAATCAGAAAAAGAAGATATATGGAAGCGGGAATTAAGCAGATTGGATTCAATATCATTCCAAGTAATAGCGAAAGTACCGTGCCCAAAAATGCAAGAGGGGGCGCAATATAACGAAAATTAATAGTTCCCTGATGCCGCCGAATCACAACATGACGCCATCTTCCATACTCAAAATATTGCTTCGATAACGCCCTCAGATTGGGGCGTGGTCTGTAAGTCACATGCAATCTCGGATCGAAATAAACAACGCCACCGGCTTGTCGAAGTCGGTAATTCAATTCCCAATCCTGCGCGCGGGTAAACCGCTCATCAAATCCTCCGACTCCAATCAAGGCACTTCGCAAGAAAACTCCCAAGTAGACCGTATCGACCGAGCCCGCCGCTCCTCCAACATGGAAACGAGATGCACCGACCCCTAAAGGGCTTCTCATGGCAAGAGCCACTGCCCGTTCAAACTTGGTCATTCCTATTGCGCCCATAACTCCACCAACATTGACGGCGCCCGTGCGGTTCAGGATCTCCACCGCCAGCGAAATATAATTCTCAGGAATCTCTGCATGTCCATCTACTCGAACTATGACGGGATATTGAGATTGCTGGATCGCCAGATTGAGGCCAACCGCAGTGCGCCCACTTGGGTTAGCGACGAGAACCACCCGAGCATCCTTGGTTCGCAGTTCCTCCGCGATGATCTGGGTGCGATCATTTGATGGGCCTATTGCTAGAATTACTTCCATAGGCCCGGCAAAATCCTGAGAAAGAATCGCATTCACCGCATGCGCGAGATAAAATTCCTCGTTTAAAACCGGCAGAATGATGGAAACGCCATTGGAAAGGTGTGAATTGAAGGTTGTCTGTGAATCGTCGGGCTTCATAACCCCTCCACGCTACCGTGCAAGTACGCTCTCCCTGTGAAATCCACGCCAAGGGTACGAATAATAACCTTTCTCTCACTGGCCGTTGTACTCGTATCCGCTTTTGCCTGGCTTGGCTTGGGACACGTCACTGGATCCCTAAAACGAATCGATGCCTTTGCCGGACTGAAGTCGCGCCCTGAGAAAGCATCCACCGCAGTCAATTATCTTTTGGTCGGTTCGGATACGAGAGTTGGCCTGACCAAGGCTGAACTCAAGGCGTTGCGCGTGGGAAGCGTGGCTACCGCGGCAGGTAAACGTTCTGACACGATTTTGCTCGTACACATCAGCAAAGCTCGAGATAAAGCAGTCATCATCTCGCTGCCGCGCGACACCCTAGTGACAATTCCTCAACATACTGATTCCACGGGAAAAATCGTTGCCCCATTTAAATCCAAACTCAACGCCGCATATAACTACGGAGATGCTCCCCTACTCATCCAAGTAATCGAATCGATGACCAACCTGCGCATTGACCACTATGTAGAGATCAATTTCGCTGGCTTTGCCCACATTGTCGATTCTTTGGGCGGAATTCAGGTCTGCACAAAGACAAATATCAACGATCCTAAGAGTCATCTCGTGCTCGCAGCAGGAGTGCATACTCTTAATGGAATCCAGGCACTTAAGTATGTACGCACCCGCGATTTCGATGGAATGGGCGATCTTGGTCGCATGCAGCGACAGCAGCAGTTCATGGCCTCGGTTATTCGCAAGGCTACGAGCACAGGCGTTCTACTCAACCCAATAAAGATGATCAACTTTTTCAACGCCGCAATGGCAACAGTCAAAACTGATTCGGCGCTAAACAGCAGCGATCTCATCACTCTGGCCAAGCAGATGCGCAATCTATCGGCGAGCAAAGTCCGCACTCTCACAGTTCCGCTTTCCAATGTGAATTTTGTGGTCCCCTATGTTGGCTCAACTGTTATATGGAATCCAGTCCTTGCTCCATTGCTCTGGCAGCGACTTCGAGATGATCTACCAATTGTTGATGTAGTGCAGCCATCTCCCTCACCCAGCGTATCGACCACATCGACGGCAAAAGCGACGGCAAAAGCGACGGCAAAAGCCAGCGCATCCGCAAGCCCCGCGATCATTGACAAGTTCAAGACGCGTACCGCCAATGAGAACCCCTGCGGAGCGCTGAAGTATTAGTAACTCATATAATTGAGCCCATGAAGCATGTCTTATCCGTAGTTGGTCTTGGCTATCTTGGCACCACACACGCAGCGTGCATGTCCTCACTCGGCTACACCGTGATCGGTATCGATAACGACGAAAGCAAAATCGCCCAATTAACTCGGGGCGAATTGCCCTTCTATGAGCCGGGCCTGGAAGAACTCTTGAAATCGCAGGTGCAATCGGGCCTCCTAACATTTTCCACCGATTACTCTCTCGTTGAAAAGGCTGGCGTCCACTTCGTCTGCGTCGGAACACCGCAGCAGAAAGATAGTCTGGCTGCAGACATGACCTATGTCCGAGCGGCCTTAGCATCTCTCGCGCCGCACCTGAGTGCGGGTTCACTTGTAGTTGGAAAATCGACGGTGCCTGTTGGGACTGCGCAAATACTTGCTGAACAATTACCGCGCCATGCCGAACTTGCCTGGAATCCAGAGTTCACCAGGGAAGGGTTTGCAATAGAAGACACCTTGCGACCGAATCGACTCGTCGTAGGCGTGACAAGTGATCGCGCGGAAAACATATTGCGCGAGGTTTATGCGCCTCTGCTAGAAATTGGAACTCCATGGATTCGCGCAGACCTGCCCACTGCAGAACTCGTCAAGGTTGCGGCAAATTCATTCATTGCGACCAAAATATCCTTCATCAACGCAATGGCTGAAGTTTGCGAAGCCGCCGGTGCCGATGTCACGGTGCTGGCGCAGGCCATCGGCTATGACCCCAGAATTGGAAATAAGTTCCTCCAAGCAGGTATCGGGTTCGGCGGGGGATGTCTGCCTAAAGATATCCGCGCATTCATGGCACGCGCAGAAGAACTTGGGGTTAAAGCGGCGGTTGAATTCTTGCGAGAGATTGATGCGATCAATTTGCGCGCTCGCCAGCGAGTTATTGATGTGGTTCGGTCCATGCTCTCGGATGATCTAACTCAATTCAAAATTGCAGTCCTCGGCGCGGCTTTTAAGCCAGAGAGCGATGACGTCCGAGATTCGCCGGCCCTTGATATAGCCGCACAATTGAATGCCGCTGGCGCGGCTGTGAAAGTGCACGACCCCAAGGCAATAGCCAACGCTAAGAAACGCTTTCCCAACCTCACATTTTCCGAGACTGTTTCCGATTGCCTGGCCGACGCAGATCTCGTTCTACATCTGACCGAATGGCGCGAATACCGCGAATTAGACCCAAAAGTCTTGCTTTCAATGGTGAAGACTCCGCGCATAATCGATGGGCGAAACGTGCTGGATCGTAACAAGTGGCGATCGGCTGGATGGAAATTCCATGCTCTTGGAAGGTCGGATTCGTGACTGCGGATATTGACCTAGTCCTTGCCCTGAAAACTTGGGCCGTTGTCGGGCTAAGCAACAATGAATTCCGCGCCGCCTATAGCGTTGCGCAACTTTTAAAGGAGAAAGGCCATCGCATAGTTCCAGTTCATCCCAGAGCTGAGGAAGTTCATGGAGAAAAAGGTTATGCCACCTTGGAAGAAATCCCATTTCCCGTAGATGTCGTTGACATCTTCGTCAATTCCACTCTGGCGGGAAATGTTGTCGACACTGCCATCAAAATTGGTGCAAAGGCGGTGTGGTTACAACTTAATGTGATTGATGAGGCAGCAATCTTACGAGCAAAAAACGCGGGCCTGCTTACCGTAATGAATCACTGTCCAGCAATCGAGTACGGCAAACGCGACCGTGATTAGAAGCCGGTCTTCTGACTTCGACGAGACTTCAAATTCTCGCCCTTCGCTTTTGCTTCATCGTGCATAACCGTCATTGCATTCTGTACTTTCTTGGAAATCTCAGCGTCGCCTGCGCCCAAGATTCTGGTCGCCAAAATTCCGGCATTTTTTGCTCCGCCCACCCCAACCGTGGCAACGGGGATTCCGGCCGGCATCTGAACTATGGAGAGCAGTGAATCCAATCCGTCAAATGTCTTAAGTGCAATTGGAACGCCGATTACGGGAAGCGGAGTAAGGGCGGCAATCACTCCCGGCAGAGCGGCGGCTCCTCCCGCTCCGGCAATAATCACTTTAATGCCGCTCGCGAGCGCACCCTGAGCGAATTCGATGGTCTCAAGAGGCATCCGGTGCGCGGAAATTACCTGTGCCGTATAAGTGATGCCGAAGTCATCCAACACTTTTGCGGCCTCTTCCATAATTGGCCAATCAGAATCTGACCCCATGACAATGGCAACGCTTGCTTCATTCATCAATAACTCCACTCATGTAATCAACGGCGTGGGTAACGCACTCCTGTAATTCTAGGAGTTCGCGACCGATGGCGGTGACATGCCCCTTGGCTTGCCCTAGCCCGGAAAGGTACTGATGGAATTTCAATCCTGGACTTCGTGCCATGAGATGCAAATAGGGGCGATACATGTTTCCTTCACCGAAATAGGTGCCCGTGACTACGAAGGGCGCCACCAAAGAGGGATCACCCAGGGGCAAATCCAAAATTGCCCGAAGATGCTGCTCAAACTGGCTAGTTCTTGCTCCCTCAATCGTCCAAGTGCCCGTTAGACTCGGTCCCAACGCCAACTTCTTTGGCCGTATTGCACCGTTCTGCATTCCAAATTCAACCTCCATTACCCCGATTACACCTGACTCTCGAGCCAGATCAAGGGCAATACTTTGCACCCACCCCACCTGTCCAAGGAAGAGCGAAGTCATAGGTGTAACGGTGGTAAAAGTGTCGAGATTTAACTGAGTTGGCGTCCACGCGGATGCCTGGCCATGCGGGGATCGTGCCACGAGTACAGAAATTACTCCGTCGAAGTCTTCACAGAGACCATGCTCTTGATTCCATGATTGGACAAAAGCGATCGTTGCTGAGTTCGGACGAAAAGTTTTACCGGAAAGTTCGAGAGTGTTTGCTTGAGCCGACGATATCGAATCACCGATCACGCTGACCACTGAGGAAATGGCAATAATGTCGGTAATTCCTACTCCTAGTGCCACCGCAGGCTCGCGCAACATTTGGACTAGCGCGCCCTCACCGATAACCCCAACCATTGGAAACGACTCAGGCATTTAGCAACCTAGAGAGCGCTGACATGAACAACATCTCCGGCCATGATGAGCCTGCCGTTTTCAAGTACCAACGCACCAGACGGGTCGATAGCGTAGGCCACGGAAGAAACCGTTGTGGCGCCAGGCAATTCGATTTCGACTCTTCGTCCGATCGTCGCGCTGATGGCTGAATACTCATCAAGCAAAGTGGAATCGTCACTCTCCCATCTACGCAAGTAATCCGAAAAACTTCTCAGAATCTCAACCAGAAGAGCGTTCCGATCGCACTCGGAATAACCTTGGATAGAGAACGAAGTTGCACTGGCTACAGGTAGTTCTTCCTGACGCGTGTAAACATTAATTCCTATTCCAATCACTACCCCCGAAGTGCCATAAGTTTGAACTCGTTCGGTTAATAACCCACCTACTTTGCGATCGTTGAGCAAAATATCATTGGGCCATTTCAATTTCAGATTATCGTCGTCGCGTAAATTAATAACTTTCGAAACCGCATTAACGACGGATTGACCGGCAAGAAGAGGCAGCCAACCCCATCGATCACCGTCATTTTTCGGTTCTACATAAAAAGAGAAAAGAAGTCCCGATCGTGGCGGGGCGATGAAAGTGCGGTCCAGCCTGCCGCGACCTTGCCATTGAAATTCAGTTGCTATTACATCCCCGTGACCAGCCATACCATCACGAACATTTTTTACTAAATCAACTTGAGTCGAGCCCGTTGATTCGACCACATTTACCCGCCAGTAACTCGTTTTTTCAATGGTACTGATGATCTGACGATCGAGAGGGATACCTAATGCGCTCACGACTAGTACCGTAGGGGTATGAGCCGTGATCTGCATACCACTGCGGGAAAAATCCAAGACCTGCGCGACCGACTGGAAGAAGCCGTCCATGCCGGATCAGAGCGTGCCATCGAGAAACAGCATGCTAAAGGGAAGATGACCGCGCGCGAGCGCATCGCCAAACTAGTCGATGCGGGCTCCTTCACAGAACTCGACGAATTTGCCCGGCATCGATCTACCACCTTCGGGATGGATAAGAATCGACCGTACGGAGACGGAGTCGTCACAGGTTATGCAACGGTCGACGGGCGCAATATTGCGCTGTATTCGCAAGACTTCACTGTTATGGGCGGAAGCCTAGGCGAAGTTTTCAGCGAGAAAATCGTTAAAGTTGCCGAGTACGCATTGAGAAACGGGATGCCACTCATCGGCATTAGCGATTCTGGCGGAGCTCGGATCCAAGAGGGGGTTGCCTCCCTCAGCGGCTACGGAAAAATCTTTCGTCTCAATGCTCGCTCCTCTGGCGTAATTCCGCAGATTTCTTTAATCCTTGGACCATGTGCAGGCGGCGCGTCCTACTCCCCCGCCCTTACAGATTTTATTGTTATGGTCAACGAGACCTCACACATGTTTATCACTGGTCCCGATGTGATTAAGACGGTGACTGGCGAAGAAGTCGGGATGGAAGAATTAGGCGGTGCGCACACTCACTGCGCGCGCACCGGAAACGCGCACTATCTAGCTGAAAACGAAGAAGATGCCCTTGATTATGTGAAGGCGATGCTCTCCTACCTGCCAAGTAACAACATGGATGGAGCGCCAATTTTGGCAGCCACCGAAACGCTGGAACAGAAAGTCTCTGACCTCGCCCTGGACACACTCATTCCGGATAGTCCCAATCAGCCATACGACATGAAAGTACTCATCCACGCGCTTTTAGACGAAGCCGAGTTCTTAGAAGTCCACGCGCTTTTCGCGCCAAATATCGTCGTTGGCCTGGGAAGAATCGAAGGGCATACAGTCGGCATCATTGCCAATCAACCTCAACAACTCGCCGGCACACTGGACATCGATTCCAGCGATAAAGCAGCGCGCTTTCTCCGCTTCTGCGACGCGTTCAGCATTCCCATTCTCTCCTTGGTTGATGTCCCGGGTTTCCTACCAGGTACCGATCAGGAATGGAATGGCATTATTCGCCATGGTGCGAAATTG
This sequence comes from Candidatus Nanopelagicales bacterium, assembly GCA_038244965.1. Taxonomy (GTDB): domain Bacteria; phylum Actinomycetota; class Actinomycetes; order Nanopelagicales; family Nanopelagicaceae; genus QYPT01. The sequence continues at coordinate 19,493 of JBBRSY010000005.1, forward strand.
CTCTATGCATACGGGGAAGCTTCCGTGCCGCTGGTTACTGTCGTAACTCGTAAAGCCTACGGTGGCGCTTTTATCGTTATGGGATCCAAATACATTGGTGCCGATCTTAATTTGGCCTGGCCGACAGCTGAAATCGCGGTCATGGGCGCTCAAGGAGCGGTTAACATTTTATATCGCAAAGAACTCAATGAAGCCGCCGATCCAATTACATTACGGGCTGACCTTATTACCGAGTACAACGAAACTCTGGCAAACCCCTATCTCGCCGCGGACCGCGGATTTATCGATGCAGTTATCGAGCCCAATCAGACTCGCGAGTACATCACCAAAGCGCTGAGATCTTTGCGCACGAAACGAGACACTCTTCCGCCGCGCAAGCACGGAAATATCCCGCTGTGATCGGATACACAATTACATCCGGAATTCCGACTCAAGCAGAATTATTGGCACTTGAGGAAGCGCTAAGGCACCGCGAAAAGCCACCAACAGAGAAGACGCAAAGCGCCTGGGCTGCACCGCAACTGCGCTCGCCGATGCCAAGGAAAGCGTAAATGCCTTCAATCATCCTTGCATCCGCGTCACCTTCGCGAAAAAAACTTTTAGCCTCGGCCGGAGTGGATGCGCAAATCGTCATTAGCGATGTCGACGAAGAGGATTCCATTTATCTTTCAATGACACCACAGGAAATGGTCATCGCACTTGCAATCGTTAAGGCCCACACGGTACGAGAGCTAATCAATGATGTTGGTCTGATCATTGCCTGTGATTCCACTTTCGAATTTGAAGGCATCTCACTTGGCAAGCCCTTGACTGCTGATGTAGCAAGGGACCGGGCGCGAATGCTCAGTGGAAAATCTGGTTACTTACATACCGGTCATTGCATCCTCGACACCGAACGCGGAGTGGAAGTTGCCGATATCGCTACGACCAAAGTCAATTTCTCTGAACTCACCGACCAAGAAATCGATGATTACGTGGCCTCTGGCGAGCCACTACATGTCGCGGGCGGATTCACTCTGGATGGGTTGAGTAGCGCGTTCATCTCCTCAATTGAGGGCGATTACACCAACGTTATCGGCCTTTCCGTTCCACTACTGCGCCAATTGACCACACAATTAGGATATTCCTGGCACGAGATAACTCATCAAGGATTGGGAGAGCAAGAATGAAAAGCGTCCTGATCGCCAATCGCGGCGAAATAGCGGTACGCATTATTCGCGCCTGTAAAGACCACGGGCTCAAAAGCATTGCGGTGTACTCCGACGAAGATCGGGGAGCAATTCACACTCTTTCGGCCGACGCCTCATATTCGCTGAAGGGTCTCACCGCAACGGAGACTTACCTCAACATCGCAAAAATAATCGAGATAGCCAAAGCGTCTGCCGCCGATGCGATTCATCCCGGCTATGGCTTCCTTTCCGAGAACGCGGACTTTGCCCAAGCCGTCGTTGATGCAGGATTGATTTGGATCGGACCCCCTCCGCAAGCCATCCGCTTACTGGGCGACAAGGTCTCGGCCCGAAAGATTGCGGCAAAAGTTGGCGCACCTTTGGTCGCCGGAACCGCCGATCCAGTCCAAGGCCACGAAGAAGTCACCGCATTTGCAAAAGAATATGGCCTTCCTGTTGCAATTAAGGCGGCCCACGGAGGCGGCGGACGTGGCTTAAAGATTGCCCGCACATTCGAAGAAATTCCAGAGCTCTTTGACTCGGCCGTGCGAGAGGCCATCGCGGGTTTCGGTCGCGGCGAATGTTTCGTCGAGCGCTACCTTGACCGTCCCCGCCATGTTGAGACCCAAGTGCTTGTGGATTCCTTCGGTGATACCGCGGTCATCAGTTCGCGCGACTGTTCACTCCAGCGCCGTCATCAGAAATTGGTAGAGGAGGCACCGGCACCTTTTCTGAGTGATGCGCAAAATGCTGAATTGTATAGATCAAGCAAAGCCATTATGAAAGAGGCGGGCTACGTCGGGGCTGGAACATGCGAATTTCTAGTCGGGCTCGACGGCACAATCTCCTTTCTTGAGGTAAATACCCGCCTTCAGGTCGAACATCCCGTGAGTGAAGAAGTTACGGGGATCGACTTAGTGCGTGAGCAATTTCGAATTGCTATGGGCGAGCACCTTGGATACGACGATCCCACAATTCGTGGCCACTCGATGGAATTTCGCATCAACGGGGAAGATCCCGGGCGGTCTTTCTTGCCCGCGCCAGGCCGCATCACCGAATGGCGGATACCAACGGGACCCGGTGTGAGAGTTGATGCGGGCTTTAAGAGTGGAGACACCATCGGTGGGAATTTCGATTCACTTCTTGCCAAACTCATTGTTACGGGCAGTTCCCGTCAACAGGTTATTGAGCGAGCCCGGCGGGCTCTGGAAGAATTTCATATTGGCGGGCTTGCCACGGCATTACCATTTCACCGCGCAATTGTAGAAGACCCAGCTTTCACCGAAAACTTCACGGTTTACACCAGTTATATCGAAAACGAATTCGTCAATGAGATTTCTGCCTTTGGTAGATCGAGCACGCAAATACCATCTCATGCAGCCGCCGAACATTTCGTTGCTGAAGTGAACGGGCATCGGTTCGACGTAGTTCTCCATGCACCTGAGCCGATTCACAAACGCCATCGCGCTAAGAAAGGTATGAGTGGCCTAGTAACGGGAGATGGATTGACCAGCCCGATGCAGGGAACGGTCGTAAAGATTGCGGCGAGCGAGGGAGATTTCGTTGAAGCGGGTGACCTAGTGATTGTGCTTGAGGCAATGAAGATGGAACAACCTCTGATGGCTCACAAATCAGGGATCGTGACAAATCTGGTTGCGATAATTGGTGAGAACGTCTCAAATGGCGCAAGGCTCTGTGACATTATTGACGCATGAGTTCACAAAATTCGAATGACCTTTATACCGATCCACTAGGAACAGCCGCCAAGGCCGCGGCCCAAATCGCCGAACGCACCGGCGTTGCCAAGCACGACATTGCACTCGTCATGGGATCTGGTTGGGTTAGTGCCTGTGACGCCCTAGGAATACCCAGCTACGAATTTGATGCGCACGAACTCGATGGATTCGTCGCCCCGACGGTCGTAGGGCATTCTGGAAAGATCCGTTCCTATGAATTAGCTGGCGCAATTCGTGCCCTTGTGTTTCTGGGTCGTACCCACCTCTATGAAGGTAAAGGAATTGAGCCCGTTGTACATGGAGTTAGAACTGCCGTGCGCGCAGGCTGCAAAATTGTCATTCTAACCAATGCATCGGGTGCAATAAATGTCACCTACCGCGTTGGACAGCCGGTCCTGATCCGCGACCACATTTCGTTGACCGCAACTAGCCCGCTAATTGGCGCAGACTTTGTGGATTTGAGCGATCTGTATAGCAAGAGAATCCGTGAAATCGTTAAAGCCGAGGATCCAGGGATTGAGGAAGGCGTTTACGCGCATTTTCGGGGACCCTCTTATGAAACTCCAGCAGAAATCAACATGGCCCGTATTTTGGGGGTAGATCTGGTCGGCATGTCGACTGTGCCTGAAGCTATTGCCGCCCATGCCCTAGGTGCGGAGGTCCTGGCGATATCACTGGTGACAAATGCCGCCGCAGGAATTAGTGGCGAAAAACTCGATCATAAAGAGGTAATTGCCGCGGGCCTGGAAGCAACTGGTCGTATGGGCGCACTTCTCAATGGGGTAATTCCGAAACTACTCTAGGCATATGACCCCGGAAATCGCAGGTGCGCAATCCAGGCAAGATTTGATTCGAGAAGTCAACGAGTGGATTCTTGATGACCCCGATCCGACGACGGCGCAACTACTTCGAGACCTCCTCGAATCGAAAAATTACGAACAACTAAAAAAATATTTCTCGGGCTTCCTTCAATTTGGAACTGCCGGTCTGCGCGGCCCGATTGGACCAGGACCATCCTGCATGAACCGAGCAGTTGTAGGCCGAACTGCTGCTGGGCTCGCACAATTCATGAGGGAGCGAAATCTAAATAGCATCGTCATAGGTCGCGACGCGCGGTATGGATCGGAAGATTTCACGCGAGAAACTGCCGAAATAATGAGCGGAGCGGGGATGAAGGTTTTCGTTCTTCCACGTCCCCTTCCTACTCCCGTACTCGCCTTCTCGATTAACGAACTCGGCGTCGATGTCGGCGTAATGGTTACTGCCAGCCACAATCCACCACATGACAACGGATACAAAGTTTATTTAAGTGGCAAGGTCGACGGCATTGAGTACCGTGCATCGCAAATCATTTCGCCAACTGATGCACTCATTTCGCAGGAAATCTCGCGCATATCGTCCCTCACTTCTCAGCCACGGCAATCCGAATGGGAAACGCTCGACGATGCGATAGTCGACGAATACGTGAGGCGGACTTCCCTTCTGGTCTGCAATCCTGGTCAACTTAAGATTGTCTACACAGCTATGCATGGTGTCGGAACAGAGACCATCATGCGAGTATTTAAAGCAGCCGGTTTCCCTCCGCCGATTTTGGTACGGGCCCAAGCCGAACCCGACCCAGATTTCCCCACCGTTGCCTTTCCAAATCCGGAAGAACCAGGCGCGATAGATCTGGCCGTTGAAACTGCGCTCACATACGATGCTGATCTCGTTATCGCTAACGATCCCGATGCAGACCGCTGCGCAGCCGCCGTCAAAGACCCGGCTCGTGGCTGGAGAATGCTCCGCGGCGATGAGCTTGGTGCGCTTTTGGGCGAGTACATTGCGCGCAAATCCACTGGCGGGATACTGGCAAACTCCATCGTCTCCTCGTCAATATTAAGTAAAATCGCGGCTCACCATTCCATGCAATTTCGCCAGACACTGACGGGATTCAAGTGGTTAGCGCAGATTAAGGGGCTTACCTTCGGATACGAAGAGGCACTGGGCTACGCCGTTGATTCGCATTCGGTCAATGACAAAGACGGAATATCTGCCGCCATCGTCCTTGCTCAACTGGCCACTGATTTGGCGACGGAGGGCAAAACTCTCCTCGACTTACTCGATGAAATATGGCTCCTTCATGGCTTTCACGGCACAGAGCAGATATCGGTTCGGGTAGAGGATTTAGGCAGAGTTGCCGCACTTCTTAATGGCCTAAGAACAAATCCACCCTCACAAATAGCTGGCAAGCGCGTTCATTCAATCGATGATTTGAATTCACCAAAGGATGACCTTCCGCCGACTGACGGGCTTCGTCTCTGGTTAGAGGGCGATATTCGCGTCATTATTCGTCCTAGTGGAACTGAGGCAAAAGTGAAGTGCTACGTGGAGGTCATCACAAGGGATGGTGCCTGGGCTGCGCAGAAAATCCTGGACGAACTGAGAGAACCTCTTAAGCAATTCTTACTTGAGGCTTAGATAGATAAGATGAAGTTGTGAAGTACTTTGGCTTAGTGGATGGCACCGAGACTTCCCTACTCAATTACCTAAAAAGCCTGTCTGGTGTGGACCAAGTTGGTGCTGAAGCGCGCGCGGCAGCGTTGGCCACAAGAAGCATAAAAACTTCGGCTAAAAAGTTCGCCATCGATCTCGCGATCTCCATGGTCGATTTGACTACCCTGGAAGGAGCAGATACCCCAGGCAAGGTGAAGGCTCTCGCGTCAAAAGGTGTGCGACCAGATCCAACCGATTCAACTGTTCCAAGTGTTGGCGCGATCTGCGTATATGGAGACATGGTCGCAATCGCCCGTCAACACCTTGATCTCATCGGTGGTGTGCATGTGCCCGTTGCTGCAGTTGCTACTGCTTTCCCATCTGGTCGTGCTTCCATGGCAGTAAAGATTCAGGACACAAACGATGCAGTTGCCGCGGGTGCCGATGAAATCGATATGGTCATTGATCGCGGTGCCTTTCTTTCGGGGCGCTACATCGAAGTCTTCGACGAGATCGCCCAAATACGCGCGATCTGCGCAGGCAAGGCCCACCTGAAAGTAATTCTGGAAACTGGTGAATTGGTCACCTACGACAACGTTCGCAAAGCATCGTTCTTGGCGATGGCCGCAGGTGCGGATTTTATAAAAACCTCCACCGGAAAAGTTGCCCCCGCGGCAACCGCTCCCGTTGTTCTTGTGATGCTGGAAGCAGTCCGCGACTTCTACCAGTTAACAGGGCATCGAATAGGCGTAAAACCCGCCGGTGGAATCCGAAATACCAAAGATGCAATAAAACAACTTGTTCTCGTCAACGAGACTGCAGGGCCAGAATGGTTAACACCGACGCTCTTTCGTATCGGTGCCAGTGCGCTCTTAAACGACCTGTTGATGCAGCGAATGAAAATGCGAGATGGCTATTACGCAAGTCCAACCTATGTGACGATCGATTAAGCGAGATAAAAAAATATGACCATCTTTGAATACGCACCAGCACTCGAGTCGCGCTCTATCGTCTCGATCCAGCCCGAATATGGACACTTCATCAACGGGACTTTCGCAAAGGGAAGCCACCACTTTCCAACAATCAACCCCGCCGATGAAGAGACTCTTAGCCACATAGCTCTTGGTAATTCGCAAGATATTGATGCCGCAGTAAATGCCGCGCGCGTCGCCTACGAATCCATCTGGTCAAAGATGCCCGGAAAAGAGCGCGGAAAATACCTATATCGAATTGCACGAATTCTGCAAGAGCGGGCGCGCGAATTCGCAGTTCTAGAAACTCTAGATAATGGCAAACCTATCCGGGAATCGCGCGACATTGATGTCCCACTTGCTGCTGCTCATTTCTTTTATCACGCGGGGTGGGCCGACAAGTTAGATTTCGCCGGTCTGGGCAACTCGCCTCGCCCGCACGGTGTGGCTGCCCAAATAATTCCCTGGAATTTTCCTATCCTCATGCTTGCTTGGAAGATTGCTCCAGCCCTTGCGGCGGGCAACACAGTCGTTCTCAAGCCTGCAGAGACCACATCATTGACCGCCTTGCTCTTCGCCCAAGTCTGCCAACAAGCTGAATTGCCCGATGGTGTGGTCAACATCGTCACCGGCAATGGCAGCACCGGAGCTGCGCTGGTGGATCATCCGGGCATCGACAAGATTGCATTTACCGGTTCTACCGAAGTGGGCAAGGCGATTGCCCGAGCAATTGCGCCCACCCAGAAAAAAGCGACGCTCGAGCTCGGAGGTAAGGCGGCCAACGTAGTGTTCGAGGATGCCCCGATCGATGAGTGCGTCGAAGGCATCGTTAATGGAATTTTCTTCAACCAAGGGCACGTCTGCTGTGCCGGATCGCGCTTACTCTTGCAAGAAGATATTGCGGATGAAGTTCTTTCCAAACTTAAAGTTCGGATGGCCAAGATTAGAGTGGGTAATCCGTTGGACAAGAACACGGATTTGGGTGCCATCAACTCATCAGAGCAACTGGCAAAGATTCGCGATCTGAGCAAATCTGGTGATGAAGAGGGTGCCGAACGTTGGAGTCCAGATTGCACGCTACCAAATACCGGCTTCTGGTTTCCGCCCACAATTTTCACGGGCGTTACCCAGGCCCATCGCATAGCACGAGAGGAAATATTTGGACCCGTGCTCTCGGTGCTTACCTTTAGGACTCCGCAGGAAGCAATGGAAAAGGCAAATAACACGCCGTATGGGCTCTCCGCTGGTGTTTGGAGCGAGAAAGGATCGAAAATTCTCTGGGCAGCCCAGCGACTAAAGGCGGGAGTGATCTGGGCCAATACCTTTAATAAATTCGACCCGGCTAGCCCATTCGGTGGTTACAAAGAATCGGGCTGGGGCCGCGAGGGCGGTCGCCATGGTCTGACTGCATATCTTAAAGAAGCGGAGTCGAACAATGAGTGAGCGTTTAGAGGTCAAGAAGACTTACAAACTCTACATTGGAGGAACTTTTCCGCGAAGTGAATCGGGCAGAACTTATGAAGTGCAAAACAGCGCTGGAGACTTTATTGCCAATGCCTGCCTTGCTTCCCGCAAGGATTTGAAAGAAGCCGTGGTTGCGGCCAGATCGGCGCAGAGTTCCTGGTCAAGTGCCAGCGCCTACAACCGCGGACAGATCCTGTATCGAATTGCAGAAATGATGGAGGGACGGCGCGTTCAATTTGTCCAAGAGATTTCCCAATCAGAGGGAATCTCCGTTGAAGAGGCGGAAAAACAAGTTGTTACTGCCATTGATCGCTGGGTCTGGTACGCGGGATGGAGTGACAAGTTATCTGTCCTCGCAGGTTCGACCAATCCGGTATCCGGGCCTTACTACAACTTCACAATCCCCGAAGCGATGGGTGTCATCGGTGCAATCGCACCCGAGCAAAATTCGCTACTTGGACTTGTAGAAACTGTTGCACCAATAATCGTCTCTGGGAACACGTGCATAGTGCTAGCCAGTTCAAGAGCACCACTGTCAGCTATTACATTCGCAGAAGTACTGGCGACCAGTGATCTTCCAGCTGGCGTCTGCAATGTACTAACAGGCAATAAGGAAGAATTAGCTCCGTGGTTTGCATCCCACATGGATATCAACGGACTAGATCTCAGTGGAATTGACGAGCCTTCCTTATTATCGGAAATCAAAACATCAGGAGCGCAGAATTTAAAACGAATTCATTCATTTCCTGAGAGTCAAAATCCGCGGCGCATTCTGGCATTCATGGAGGCAAAAACGATCTGGCACCCTATCGGCGTCTAGGGATTTAATTCGGCCGCAACTGCTAAGTAGGCTGGCTTAATTACCTCTTCAATGATGGCAAGACGCTCTTCAAACGGAATAAAAGCGCTCTTTAGTGCATTAATCTTTACGCGTTGGAGATCCAGAAAAGTCCAGTCGAACGCTGCAACTAATTGGGACATCTCCTTTGTCATTGAAGTCTGACTCATTAATCTGTTGTCCGTGTTTACCGTGATGCGAAATCTCATCTTGGCAAGTTTGCCTATCGGGTGTTCCGCAATGGATTTTGCTGCCCCTGTTTGCAGATTAGATGTTGGGCAAAGTTCTAGTGGAACGCGACGGTCGCGAATGTATGAGGCCAGTCTTCCCAATTTTGGTCTGGCTCCGCTCAAGTCAATGTCATCCATAATGTGAACTCCATGCCCAAGTCGCTCGGCGCCACATAATTGGATTGCCTCCCAAATTGACGGCAGGCCATAGGCCTCACCCGCGTGAATAGTGAAGTGCGCATTCTCTCGTCGCAAGTATTCAAAGGTGGATAGCTGATCACTTGGCGGATAGCCGTCTTCTGGTCCGGCAATATCAAAGCCGACCACACCAGCGTCGCGGTATTCCACGACGAGTTCTGCGGCTTCTTGTGAACGTGTGTTCTGTCGCATGCCACAGAGGATAGAGGTCACGCGGATTGATAGACCTTCGGCCTTCGCATCCGCCTCTCCCAATCGATAGCCCTCAAGGGTCGCCTGCACGACATCAGACATGGTTAAACCTTTTTCAGTGAAAAGTTCCGGCGCACCCCGCACTTCCGCATACACCACGCCATCTCGCGCTAAATCAACGACGCACTCCCGTGCCACCCTGACAATATCTTGTCGCCTCTGCATGACGGCGATCGTGTGGCTGAAGGTTTCCAGATATCTAACCAGCGAACCGGAATCGCATGATTCGCGAAACCAGGTAGCTAATTCGTCGGCATCAGTTGTGGGAAGGGCCGTGTACCCAATCTCATTCGCAATATCAATAATCGTCTGGGGCCGTAAACCACCATCTAAATGATCGTGTAGGAGTGCCTTGGGCAGACGTTTTATTTGGTCTGGCGCTGGCACCTTCAAAAGATTGTTCATTGAATTCTCTCCACAATCAAAGGTAATCGATTAACTTCTCCACCCGCGACAATAGTTATCGATCCCTCAAGTGCTTCCAGTGCTCGTCTGAATCGCTCTGACTCATCGGTATGCAGGGTCATCAGCAATTGCCCAGTTGTGATCACATCCCCCGGCTTGGCGTGCAATTCGATACCCGCCCCCGCTTGCACTGTTTCACCCTGCCTTGATCTACCCGCACCTAATCTCCAAGCCGCGACTCCAACTTTCATGGCGTCCATCCCGACCATGCGCCCACTCTGAGTTGCCAGATATTTCTGGTTTTCACGCGCGACTGGAAGAGGTGCATCAGGATTGCCTCCTTGCAAACTGATCATCTTTCGCCAGACATCCATCGCACTGCCATCCTTGAGGGCGACCTCTGGATCCTTTCCGCGAATGCCTGCGAGATCGATCATTTCTTTGGCAAGCAGAAGCGTTAGTTCTACAACATCGCTGGGACCTTCGCCGGCCAAAACTTCGACAGATTCTCGTACTTCCAAGGCGTTTCCGACGGTGAGCCCCAAGGGAACATCCATCGCAGTAACTAAAGCCCGCGTTTTCACTCCAGCATCTTTGCCAAGAGTAACCATGGTCCGCGCAAGCAGGCCCGCTTGAGCCGGATCACGCATAAAAGCTCCGCTGCCTGTTTTTACATCTAACACCAGGCTCGACGTTCCTTCCGCAATCTTCTTGCTCATAATGGAGGAAGCGATCAAAGGAATCGCTGCAACAGTTGCTGTTACATCTCTAAGCGCATACAATTTTTTGTCGGCCGGAGCCAAGTCTGCTCCGGCAGCACAGATAACGGCGCCGCACTCTTCCAAGACTCTGAGCATTTCTTCGCTGGATAACTCTGCCCGCCATCCAGGAATTGATTCCAATTTATCTAACGTGCCGCCCGTATGACCAAGTCCACGTCCCGACAACTGTGGTACTGCGCCACCACATGCTGCAACAAGGGGAGCAAGTGGCAACGTAATTTTGTCCCCAACTCCACCGGTGGAATGTTTATCGGCAGTCGGACGAGAAATCGTTGCCCAATTCATTCGCTCTCCGCTGTTGATCATCGCATTAGTCCAGCGGGAAATTTCGCGATCATTCATCCCATTGAGAAAAATTGCCATCGCCAAGGCCGCCATCTGTTCATCTGCCACAACTCCGCGGGTGTAGGCCGATATCACCCAATCAATTTGCGCGTCTGTTAATTCATTACGGTCACGCTTGGTCGCAATGATCTCTACTGCCGCAAATGCCTCAGTCAATTCGTCGCTGCAATTCATCTGGCCCAAATGCCCAAGGTAGCAACTCCGACAAGGGCCGCACGCCCGTGTCAGTCATCAACTGCAATGAGTCTCCGCCATGTTCAAAAAGCAACTGCCTACAACGACCGCAGGGCATAAGTGCGATTCCATTGGCGTCAACGCAGTAGACGGCGATAAGGCGGCCGCCGCCCGTTGCGGCCAGACTAGAAATCAGTCCGCATTCCGCGCAGAGCGTCAATCCATAACTGGCATTTTCCACATTGCAACCAACTAGCACTCGCCCATCATCAACTAGTGCAGATACACCGACCGGAAATTTTGAATACGGAGCATAAGCATTTTTCATCGCAGTAATAGCTTGAGTGTGAAGTATTTCCCAGTCAATCTCCATTATGTCGCGGCACCCCGTTTGTAGGGTATGCCATCGGCCGCAGGGGCACGCACGCGTCCCACAAAGCCGGTCACCGCAATAATTGTTGCGACATACGGTGCCATCAACATGAACTCCGATGGGATACCTGTACCGATGATGGATAGAACCCCTTGAAGATTGTCCGCAAATCCGAATATCAGCGCCGCCGATACTGCACCCATTGGACTCCAACGCCCAAAGATCAGCGCAGCCAGCGCAATAAATCCTTTACCTGCGGTCATTTCTTTTCCGAAAGGTCCAACTGCCCCGATCGTAAAATATGCCCCTCCTAGACCGGCAACTGCACCTGCGAGAATTACGTTGCGGAATCGAATTCGATTCACGTCGAGTCCAACGCTTTCCGCGGCCGTTGGGTGTTCCCCCGCGGCTCGGATGCGCAGACCCCATTTAGATCGGAATAGTCCTACATGAATGAGCGCCACAATTATGTACATGAGGTAGACGATGATTGTTTGATCAAAAAGAATGGGTCCGATAATTGGTATTTTCCAGAGTACGGGAATCTTCAGCGGGGAAAGTATGGGTCCAGAATTCCAAGTCGCTTGGTAAGGAATAAGCAATCGCTTGTAGAGGAAGTCAGTAAGGCCAATGACCAAAACGTTGAGGACAAACCCAAGAATCACCTGATCAATCCCAAATTTAATCGCGAAAACTGCCAGGAGGTAGGCAATCAACGCTCCGGCGAAAGGGGCAATGAGGAGGCCGAGCCAAGTTTTCTGCGTCAAACTCGCCAGGACGCCAGAGGCGAATGCGCCGGCTAACAACTGCCCTTCAATGGCAATGTTGATGACACCAGAGCGTTCGCAGAGCACACCGGCCATAGCGCCATAAATCAGAGGCACGGCAAGTAGCAATCCACCTTGGAGAAGTCCGGTAAGCGGAATGAATTTTCCGCTAGCCGCCCAACATAAGAACGACATTAGAAAACTAATACCAAAAAGGGCACTTGGAATTCGAATTGTTTTGCGACGACGGTACTGCAACAAGGCAAGGATTGCCGCGAGCAGCCCCAGAATCGCAAATGCTAATGACCCATGTCGTGAATCGATAGTCCACTCGTGAAATGCCACCCATTCACGATCCATTACGAAGCCAAATGTGGCCTTGTCATGCTGTTTGGGAATGATCACAAACGCCAATAAGGCAAAGGCGGCCAAGACAAACATGAGCACAACCATCCGACGACGGCGGCGTTGCGGGGCGGAGAGCGAAAGCACTTCGATTTGTGTCATCAGCCGTTCCATCCCTTTGATACAACGCCTGATCCAACTTTGAGTTGCTTGATTCTAAATACCGCCTTCACTAGCGCAGGGGCTGCGATAAAGAGGACAACCAGAGCCTGAATCACCAAGATCAGATCAATGGGCGTATCCGTATTTGCCTGCATGGTTAACCCGCCGGCTTGCAGGCCACCAAAGAGAAGTGCGGCAAATACGGTACCTATGGGATTGGCCCGCCCGAGGAGGGCGACCGTAATGGCATTGAACCCAAAACTGCCTCCAGCGCCAGCGGTAAGTGCATATTCGCTGCCAAGAATTTGGACCGCGCCACCAAGTCCGGCCAGCGCACCAGCAATTGTCATCACCATTGTCGTCACAAGTGCCACCGAGATTCCCGCCGTCTTCGCGGCCGCCGCGTTTGCACCGACTGCGCGGAATCTAAATCCCCACGTGCTGCGGTTGAGGAGCCACCACACTCCTGCTGCCGCCGCAAGGGCAATGATGATGCCAAAATTCACGCGTAGATTCGGGCCAGCAAGATGAGGAAGTCGTGCAGACTCTTTCACCGGCGGGGCAATTGGATCTTTTCGTCCAGCGCGCAAGAAAGGCGTGGTACTCAATAACCATAGCAGGAAATATGTCGCGACATAGTTGAGCATGATTGTTACGATGACTTCATGGGCGCCAGTTTTTGCCTTGAGTAATCCAACGAACCCGCCCCATATGCCGGCAAATACCATTGCGGTAATAATCGCGGCGACTACATGAATCCCCACTGGCAAAGTTGTCTTGAAGCCAACGAGAGATGCACCAATGGCTCCGAATATGAATTGACCTTGCGCACCGATATTGAAAAGTCCTGCCTTAAATGCGAGCGCGACAGATAGACCCGTTAATATCAACGGAGCCGCCGATACGAGAGTCTCTGAAAGGGGATAAAAGCCATCAAAGAAATATGGATGTGCCAAGTTGGGATCATAAAGAGCGCCTTCAAAGAGAGCTAAGTACGCTTTCCCCGCTGCGGCAAACGCCCCGCCGATAAATTTCACGGGCGAATGCGAGAGTTTGAGAACTTTTGGATCCGAGAATGCGATCAGCAATCCGCTGACAAAAAGCGCAGAGAAGAAGGCTAGGCCAGGAAGTGCGATAGTAGAAAGTGCTCTACGCGCAAATTTCACGATTTATGCGCTCTTTTCTTCTGGTTGAACCCCAGCCATCCAAAGGCCGAGATCCTCACGTGATGTAGTGGCTGGGACCATCGCGATGATCTCGCCCCGATACATCACAGCAATTCGATCCGCTAGATCGGTAACTTCATCTAACTCAGTACTAAAGATTAGAACGGCTCTGCCAGAATCTCGCTCGGCAATGATTCTTTGGTGAACGAACTCAATGGACCCTACATCCAAACCACGGGTGGGTTGGGATGCCACCACCAATTTAACTGGACGAGACAACTCGCGCGCCAAAACGACTTTCTGCTTATTCCCGCCAGATAGCGATGACGCCGGATCTTGAATACTCTGCAATCGCACATCGAATTCCTTGACACGAAGTTCTGCCTCACGAGCCACAATGGTTGGAGAAAGTATGGGACCTTTTGCATAAGGTGGCGTGTCAAAGACATCAAGAATCAGATTTTCGGCAACGGAGAACGAGGAGATTAAGCCATCGTGCTCACGATCCTCTGGTACATAGGCAATACCTGCATAGAGGGTGTCATGTACCGACCAGGTTGTGATGTCTTTACCGTCCAGAACGATCGACCCATCAATAAATTCTTCTAGGCCCACGATGGCTTTAGCTAACTCGCTCTGGCCGTTGCCTTGCACACCGGCCACCGCAAGGATCTCCCCTGCATGCACATCGAAGGAAACATTCTTCACTAATCTGCGACCGGTGGCATCATGAACATTCAAATTCGTTACGGAGAGTGTCACGGGACCCGCCACGCTTGCCTTTTTGTACACATCTAAGGCAACTGGGCGTCCCACCATAAGTGATGCCAACTCTTCTTGGGAAGCGCTAGTCGAAGGATTGCCAACGACCTTGCCTCTGCGAATAACCGTGATCTTGTCGGCAGCCTCTTGCACCTCACGAAGTTTATGTGTGATGAAAACGATTGAAGTCCCTTTGTCACGCAGAATCTTCATATTTCGAAGGAGTTCATCGGTCTCCTGTGGAGTGAGGACAGCGGTTGGTTCATCAAGAATCAAAACCTTGGCGTCATAAATAAGGGCCCTAATAATCTCAACCCGCTGTTGAATGCCTACGGGAAGATCTTCTACAAGTGCATCGGGGTCGACATCGAAATTAAACTCTCGAGAGACCCGTCGTATTTCTTCCTTCGCAGTCGCCAAATCCAATATCCCAAAGCGATTCGTATGCTCATGGCCAAGGACTATGTTCTCAGCAACGGTAAAGACAGGAATTAACATGAAGTGCTGGTGCACCATTCCTATGCCGGCGGCTAGCGCATCTGCTGGACCAGAGATTTTTATCTCTTTTCCGTCGACCAGAATCGTTCCGGAATCGGGCTGCAAAAGCCCGTAAACAACATTCATGAGCGTTGATTTTCCCGCACCGTTCTCCCCCAATATGGCGTGAATTTCGCCATCTTCTACTTTGAGGTCTATCGCGTCATTGGCTATCAATGCTCCAAAACTCTTTGTAACAGCACGAAGCTCTAAGGACATACTAAGAAATCTACCTTGAAAACGCAGTAACGCAAAGAAAAACGGAGCGAGTCCATCAGGACTCGCTCCGTTTTTTCAATTTAACTAATTAACCTTCACTTTTCCTGATTGAATATCCAGGCCAAGCTGGGTTACCTCTTGTTGAAGTGCCGCTGGCACATCTTTAGCCAGGTCGTTATAGGGGGCTAAATAAGTGCCACCGTTGGCTAATGTTCCAAGATAACCACTAGCAGTGAAGTTGCCGCCAACTTCATCGTCAATCACTCCCTTTACCGAAGTGTCAACCCCCTTCACAACTGATGTGAGAAGGACCGCCCGGTATTGAGGGGCTTGAACGAATCCATCAGAATCAACCCAAATTGTCACAGATTTATGCGCCGAAAGAGACTGACCTGCTGTCGCGCCACCAAGACCGCCAGCTACGGGGAAGATGACATCGGCCCCTTGTTGTTCAAAGTTCTTGGAAATTTGTAGGGCCTTCGCTTGGTCAGAGAAACCTCCTACGAAAGTTCCATCCTTCTTTGCAGTGTCCCAACCAAGGGCTACAACTTTTGTACCCTTAATTTGGTTGTAATAAGCAACGCCTCTAGCGAAACCATCCATGAAGATAGTCACAGGTGGAATATTGAGTCCACCGTATGTAGCTACTTTGCCGCTCTTGGAGAATCCGGCCGCAAGGTAGCCTGCTTGGAAAGCGGACTGGTTTGTTGCAAACTGAAGGCCTTTCAGATTGGCAATTGCCGTTCCTGGATATTGATCTCCATTTGGCCCATGATCAAAGCCGTCTTGGTCAACGATTGCAAAATTAGTTCCTGGGTTCGCCTTGGCAGCGTCGATGATTGCACCATTGATTAGGAATCCGACACCAATGACGATGTTGCACTTCTCATCTACCAATTTCTTAATATTCGGTGCGTAGTCCGCGTCAGATTGCGCAGCAAGATATTTAACCGTTACCGACGTTGATGCTGCTGCTTGTGCCCCGCGCCATGCAGCAGCGTTGAATGACTTGTCATCAACGCCTCCAGTGTCCAGTGCAAGGCATGCCTTTGTCGCAGTTGAAACGGTGGTTTTGGAACACGCGCTCAGGCCAACTGCAAGTACCGCGGCGGCAAGAACGGCTCCATAACGTAATGACTTTTTCAAAGTTCCTCCAAAGATCTCATTGTTTTGGGGAGTAATTGAGTCTAGCCACTTAGGCAGAAAGGGAAAGAACGAAAAAGCGGGGCGAGTCCTCTTGGACTCGCCCCGCCCATACAACACGCTCAAATTAGCTAACTTTAACTTTTCCTGTCTTGATAGCGATGCCCAATTGGCGAACCTCATTCTGAAGTTTTCCAGAAACCTTCTTGGCTAGATCATGGTATGAAGCCAAATAGGTGCCCTTATTTGCCAAGGTGCCCATATATCCAGCAGAGGTGAATTTTCCCTTTGCTACATCTTTGATTACACCAGAGACTGATGTATCAACACCCTTAACAACCGATGTCAGCAATACAGATCTGTACTGAGGGGCTTGTACGAATCCATCTGAGTCAACCCAGATAGTTACGGACTTGTGGCCAGTCATTGATTGACCAGCTGTTGCGCCACCGAGGCCTCCGGCAACGGGGAAGATTACATCTGCTCCCTGTTGTTCGAAGTTCTTGGAGATTTGCAATGCCTTAGCCTGATCAGAGAAGCCACCAACGAATGTTCCATCTTGCTTGGCGACATCCCAGCCAAGTGCAACAACTTTCTTGCCCTTAACTGTGTTGTAGTAGGCAACGCCTCGAGCAAAACCGTCCATGAAAATCGATACTGGTGGAATGTTAAGTCCGCCGTATGTTGCGACCTTTCCTGTCTTTGAGAAACCTGCCGCGAGATAGCCAGCCTGGAATGCCGACTGATTTGTGGCGAACTGAAGACCCTTTAAGTTAGCAAGAGCAGTTCCTGGGTACTTATCTCCGTTTGGCCCGTGATCAAAACCATCTTGATCAACGATGGCAAACTTTGTACCTGGATTAGCCTTGGCTGCATCAACGATTGCACCGTTGATAAGGAATCCGACACCGATGATTACGGTGCACTTCTCATCTACTAGCTTCTTAATATTTGGTGCGTAATCAGCATCAGACTGCGCAGCAAGGTATTTCACGCTCACGGTCTTGGATGCTGTGGACTGCGCACCACGCCATGCCGCAGCGTTGAATGACTTGTCGTCCACACCGCCGGTGTCGAGTGCCAAGCAGGCCTTTACGGTAGTTGCAGCGGGTGCGGCGGGTGCCACGGTAATGCCAAATGCAAGTGTCGAGGCCGCAATGACGGCCCCATAACGCAATGACTTTTTCAATGTTCCTCCAAGGAGCCCCATGTCGTTCATGGGGAGTTGATTTAGTCTAACCATAGAAGGTGAGCCTAAAAAAGCCTTCGGATGTGAACTTTTGATTACAACGGAAGTTTGGAGGCCTTCAATGCGGCCTGGTTTATAACGTTTCGATACTTAGAGACGAGAGGTGACCAAAGCGACAATTTAATACCACCATTTTCTATTCCATACCGCCGCCCATAAATTCCCAGTTGGGGATCTAAAATATCAATGACGGTACGCCCCGAAACCGATTCGGAAATAACATCCACTATTGCAGTGTCGACGCGCTTGACCACGGAAGCAAGAATGTATTTTTTTGCCCCAGCTGTAAGAGTTACATATTGATCTGGCTCTAGCAGGATAAGTCCCACTTTCACACCGCCCGTATTTGCGCGGACCACCCTCTTGAGCACCTCAGAATCTGATCCCGATGTGGTAAGAAACACCACATCCGAACCTGAAGTTATCAGGCCATCAGTAAGCGCGGCAGAAGAATCCAGGCCATACCTCGCTACAATTTTTATGCCCTTTTTCGTATCCTGTGCCCCAGCAATAAATCCACCTTCAAAACCGGACTTGGTCGTGCCAACTATTCCAATCTTGCCAGAATGGGTCGCCAGTGCTGCAGTGACTCCTGCAAGGTAGCCACCTTGGTTTTCTGAAAAAACGAGCGAGGTAACATTGAGCATTCCAATTGAAGCATCATTAATTAAGACAAATTGAGTGCTCGGATAATTGAGCGCAACGACTTTCAGCGCATCGACATAGCCGTTACCTACGACAATGATGGGATTGCAACTCTTGGCCACGAGAGAGCGAAGCCGCAATTCTCTATCCGCATCAGTACCGATGGTCACAGTGGCAGTGACATGAAATTGGAATCGTTTCTTTGCCGTCGCAAGTCCCTTAGCAACGGCATCATTAAAAGAGTGATCTCCAGGTCCTCCGGTGTCGTAGGCAACTCCTATGGAAAGATTGGTTGCCGCTTGTCCAACGGGAACGAAAGTAAAGGGCGTCAACACAATCGCTGAAAAGATTGCCACCGCGAATGCCCTTTTCATTTTCATTGCACTAAACCTAAGTTTTTATACGTCGTGGTTACCGTCTTTTCAGCGAGAATTCGGGCCTTTTCCGCCCCCGCATGGAGAATCGCCAGCAGGGCTGCTTCATCCTCTAGTAATTCCAAGGCGCGCTGGCGAATTGGGCGTAGGAACTCAACCACCACCTCTGCCACCTCCGCTTTGAAATCTCCATACCCCTTACCTGCAAAGTCATTTTCAATCCCGGCAATGCTCTTTCCAGAGATTGTTGAATGAATAGTCATGAGATTGCTGATTCCTGGTTTCTCCTTTTCATTAAAGACGATTTCACGACCAGTATCAGTCACTGCGCTCTTGATTTTCTTAGCGTTGATTTCTGGGGCGTCCATAATTTCGACAATACCCTGAACCGATGAGGCAGACTTGCTCATCTTAGAAGTTGGATTCTGTAAATCGTAAATCTTAGATCCGTTTTCTAAAATGTACCCATCCGGTATTTGAAATGTTTTTCCATAACGGGAGTTGAACCGTTCGGCCAGATCGCGCGTGATCTCAAGATGTTGGCGCTTATCCTCACCAACTGGAACCAAGTCAGTCTGATACAACAAAATATCTGCCGCCATCAGCATCGGATATGTGAAGAGTCCGACTACGGTGCGATCAGAACCAGATTTTTGGGATTTGTCCTTAAATTGCGTCATCCGACTGGCTTCGCCAAATCCAGCAAGACATTCCATTACCCAACCAAGTTGGTTGTGCTGGGCCACGTGAGACTGCAAGAAAAAGGTGCATTTGTTGGGGTCGACACCTGAAGCCAACATTTGCGCAGCGGTTGCG
Source organism: Candidatus Nanopelagicales bacterium (assembly GCA_038244965.1). Classification (GTDB taxonomy): domain Bacteria; phylum Actinomycetota; class Actinomycetes; order Nanopelagicales; family Nanopelagicaceae; genus QYPT01. The sequence continues at coordinate 39,090 of JBBRSY010000005.1, forward strand.
AGAGTGCGACGCCGAAGTATGGCTGGCTCGGTTTCAACAGTGAGAGTATGCAGATCAGCGATGCAATAAAAGGCATCATGCTCATCCTGTAGGTGAACCCACTGCCTTACCGCACCAAGATAATTCCCGAGATGCGTGGAATCTGCAGTTGCCTGGATCCCGGAGAGGACTCTTTTAAGGGTCATGCCCGCTATTCTCGCATGCGCTAGGGGTTACCGGACTTCAATTAGGGGTTCGCGAGATCAGCAAAGATCCAGCCCGTTTGCCTTCCAATGTGAGAACAGTAATACGGGCACCTTCAATTGCAACGACATCATTGACGTGGGGAATTCGACCTAGAAAATGCATGACAAATCCACTCAAAGTTTCGTAGGGGCCTTCTGGGAATTCGATCCCGGTCTCCTCAATCAGATTTTCAATAGATATAAGGCCATCAACTTCGAAATCGCCAGTGCGGATTTCGTGGCTAATCTCGTATTCAGGAGAGTCATACTCATCGCGGATGTCGCCAATGAGACATTCCACGAGGTCCTCCATGGTCACTATTCCGTCCGTTCCGCCGTACTCATCAAGGACAATGGCAAGTTGCTGGCTCTGATTGCGCATCTCGGTGAGCGCGGGCAGTACTCCCTTAGTCCCAGGCAAGAACATCACCTCACGGACCAGTTCTTGAATCTTCTCGTCGTTGCCCGCCAGAGATTTATCCAAAAGATCTCTCACGTGAATAAATCCGAATACTTCATCACTTGATCCATTGACAACGGGATATCTAGAATGCGCCTTATCAACGGCGAGCGCAATTGCTCGACCCACGGTCAAGGAGCCATCGAGAAAATCGACCTCAGTACGGGGAACCATCACTTCATGAACCTGCCGATTGCTTGCGTTAAAGACTTCTTCGACAATATCTCGCTCTTCATCGCTCAGTGCGGCGTGGCCGGTGACCAAATCCAGTAATTCATCCTCCGACATTGCCTCGCGTTGTTCCTCAGGATCCAGTCCAAATAATCGAACAATGGCATCGGTTGAGCGCGAGAGCATCCAGATAACTGGCCGAAAAATCATGGCCAAGACATCAATAATTGGAGCGGCCGCCAATGCAATCGATTCGGTGCGATATAAAGCCAGCCTCTTGGGTACCAGTTCGCCAAAGACCAAAGATATGTAGGCGATGATCAAGGTGAGCCCAATCAGGGAAAGTGCGTTGCTCCATCCCAGGGAGAGCCCAAAATCTTGAAGCCAGGGAATGACATACTTTCCAATTCTTTCCGCGCCCAGGGCCGCAGATAAGAAGCCGCAGACTGTCACGCCTACCTGCGCCGCAGCAAGAAATCGGTTGGGGTTGGCCGCTAATGACGAAACCCGCAGACCCCGCCTGCCCTGCGTTGCCATCTGCCTGACCTGGCTCTCCCTCAGGGAAATCAGAGCGATCTCCGCGGCCACGAATAAGGCGGCGAGCAAGATTAAAGCTAGGACCAAGGCAATATCCAAGAAAAGTCCCTGAATGGAGAGGTTGGAAGTTTCTGGGGTCATAACCGAAAGAATAACGGGGGAAGTCCTAGCCCACGCGCACTTCCCTATTCCCCGTTAGATGGCGTAACCTCCTGCCACAGCCCCGAAGAAACCACCTGGTAGCAGGTGATTTCCACGAGCGAGTCGTCTTGGGTAGCTCTTTGGGGCTGCCGATGATGTGACCTTCATCCAACGGACCGTCGGGCACGTACCTGCCCGGAGAAGGAAGTGAATCAATGGCATCTGTCGTTTTCGAAAACGCAACACGGATCTACCCCGGAACAACCACCCCAGCCGTCGATAAGTTAAATCTCACTGTCAATGATGGCGAATTTCTAGTCCTCGTCGGACCATCCGGTTGCGGCAAGTCAACTTCGCTACGTATGTTGGCCGGGCTTGAAGAAATTGATAATGGCCGCATCCTGATCGGTGATCGAGATGTCACCAACGTTGCGCCAAAAGATCGCGATATCGCGATGGTCTTCCAGTCATACGCCCTTTATCCGCACATGACTGTGGCCGAAAATATGGGCTTTGCACTCAAGATTGCCGGTGTTGCAAAAGAAGAGCGCGATCGTCGAGTTCTTGAAGCCGCCAAACTTCTCGATCTAGAGCCTTACCTAGAGCGCAAACCAAAAGCACTCTCTGGTGGTCAGCGTCAACGTGTTGCTATGGGCCGCGCGATCGTTCGCGAACCGCAGGTCTTTCTCATGGACGAGCCACTTTCCAACCTTGATGCAAAATTGCGTGTTGCAACTCGCACGCAGATCGCAGCACTACAACGCCGACTTGGAATCACCACGGTCTATGTAACCCACGACCAAGTTGAAGCCATGACGATGGGTGATCGCGTTGCAGTCCTTAAGGATGGCCTCCTGCAGCAAGTCGATACACCACGAAATCTTTACGACAATCCCGTCAACGCATTCGTTGCAGGATTCATCGGATCACCTGCCATGAACTTGCTTACAGCTCCAGTAGTCGGTGGCGTCGCCAAACTTGGCGCGCTCTCAATCCCCGTACCTGCTCACGCAGGCAACACGGTCACTGTTGGTATTCGTCCAGAGAGCTTCTCACCGGCTGCTGATGGGTTCCATGTTCTGGTCGAAGTTGTCGAAGAACTCGGTGCCGATGCATTCGTTTACGGAAAGCCGGCCGATCCAACGGTTAAGTTTGCGAACGCAACCGAGGAAGGTGCACAGGTCATTGTTCGTTGGGATCCAAAGAACCCACCGACACCTGGCAGCACGGTCTCTGTCGTCGCAAATCCAGCAGAGATTCACCTCTTTGATGCGGTATCTGGGCTTCGCTTAAAGTAAACCTACAGAAGTAGGAAATGCCTCCGGTTAAAAAAACCGGGGGCATTATCTTTTTGCTGAAACAAGCAATTGCTAATGTATGCGTCCCAGCACGACAAATAGGGCACCAAGTAGCGCTGGTCCAGCTTGGATAAGCGCCGCCCGCCGCGAGGTTTTGACGCTAAAAAACAGCACCAGACCCGCCCCTCCCATGCACAGTGCGGTGAACAACATGAGGGTAAATCCCACGGTCGAGTTAACGCCAAGTAGCACGAGCCCGAGGAGCGCGCCGGAAGCGAGAAAAAGATTGTAAAAACCTTGATTGAATGCCATCGGTGCGATGATGTCCGCTTTCTCCTGGCTTGAAACCCCGAAAGATTTCCAGGTAATCGGTTTACGCCAGGTGAGGCTCTCCATTGAAAAAACGTAGATGTGAAAGAACGCGGCCAGAACAATGAGAATGGGACCGAGAATCGAATATGTAGTACGCATGTTTATAAGTATGACACGCGCCAAAAGGCAATGGTCGATTTTTAGGGTTCGGTTTACCGTATTCCGGTATCACAAGCGAGTACCACTTCACTGTGTGATGGCACTGTGAAAACACTTGATGCACACCGCATTGCATTTGGGGTGCTCCCATTTACGGTCCAGGGTCCGTTCCGAAGCAGGACAGAGAAGCCGTTATCCGCCACTGCCGTCGCCTTAACACTCGTCTGCGAGTTGTTAGTAAAAGTCACCGTCCCCGCCGCTGAGGGATTCGTGCAGTTCTGACCCGGTCGGACTGGTCCAGGACATGTTGGCGAAACTTCGATGCGGCCGCTAACGGTGGAATATCCAGGGAAGGTAAAGAGCGTTTTCCCGGTATTCCATCGGGCAATCTGGCAACCATCGGTGCGACTAAATGTTGAGTTGATCTTATGCCCTTTAACAATACCGACAATCGTGGCTGTTTGCGGACCACCGTAAATTTCGCTGCAGGCCATGCCCGCCGGAACCGGTGCGAAAAGGCGAATTCCCTGCTTAGCAATGGCGGCGCAGATCGTCTTTTTGTTCGGATGAGTACCAAAGATCGAGTGTGCCAAACACGAGACTGTAAATGTGACTCGACTGCTCGGACTTGGATGGTATGACACGGTTATCTTGCTAGTTGAGTTAGAGGCCTGACTATTAAGAACCGCGTGGCCACCAGAGAGAGCTCCGGCGAATATAACTACCCCGGCAACCATTTTCCAGCCAACTGCGCCCACGGCTAACATCCCAATTCCTCCCCCAAAATACCTAACTTATTAAGGAGTGTATCGACCTAAGGATAGATAAACAGGTGAGATTAGTCGTCGAATAATGCGAGAACTATGTGAAGTCACTGGCATTCAACGTTAAGGAAATACAAGTCATGGGTTAGCGCCAATATTTAAAACTGGAATCTATTGAGGAACCATTGTCACCAGTAATGGCGACGGCCCCCAACAGCACGGCCCGTGGAGCCGAGAAGAAATAAGACGGCTCCTACGACGAGCAATATGATGCCAAGAGTCTCCAAAACCGCGACTTTGGCTAGAAGGGCGATCAAGATTAGAACGATGCCGAGTGTGATCATTTGTTTACCTTTCTGATTCTTCAGGCTGATGGAACGCGATTAACTGCCGGATCATTTGATGTTTAAGTTGACTCCTAGGAGCAGGAGCGGCCAGAGCAAGACCGCTAAGACTGCCGACACAACGTGGCTCAACGTGTTTAGGTGTGCAAAATAGTCGTGCTGCGCAGCGACGAAGATTCCGACGACCACGTATACGGCCGGGATGATTCGACTAAACATATCCCTCACGCCTTTCTAGAGAAATTGATAGTAATAACGGGCACTAATCAGCAAACGGCAGTGGGTCAGTTGGACTCGGTGAACTCGCAATGAGGTGATTAATCCGCTCAATATCGAGTTCCTTATTTAGTCGATCTCGGTCTAGGCGCAGATTCTCTGCCTCCTGTTTAGTGCTCTTTAGTTCGCGCCGCATTCCGCCAGAAGCTATTCGTCTTGTGAACGCACCCCACAAAATCGTGAGCCCAAGCATCCCAACAATTCCAGCCACAGCGCCGTAGAGAAACAACAAACCCGTTGACGCGTTGTTGAAGTGGTATCCGAAAATGCCAAAGTTATCGAGCGGGTGACCGCTCCCGGTGTTGGTAACAACACCGCCGACGACAACTACCGCGGCACCGATAAGGACGATAAGTCCAATTATTACAACCATCTCTGCACCCCTAAAATTTTCTAAGCAATGCATAACTCTAATCGGTCGTGGGACGAGGGAGCACGAAGAAGTCAGCAGGGAGAAGAAAGAGAGGAAACTGGTAGAGAATTGATACAATTCACTTACTGCGTTGACTTCAAATTCCAACCAGACTCTCAGACAGTGATTACGATTTTTCCCGTTGGGTGTCCGCCGGCAAGATGTCGAACCGCGCTAGCGGCATCGCTCAATGGGTAGGTGCTGTCGATAACTGGAGTGACTTTGCCCGACTCAACCAGTTCAGCTAGATAATGGAGATCTGCTTTGCGAATCTTTGCGGACATCCCGATTAACTTAGGGCCCTTTCGCAAACTCATAAGTGGCGCGCCAAACATTTGACGCTGAAAACCGCCGAACCATCTTCCTCCTCCATCGCCGCCAACGATGACGAGAATTCCCTGAGGTGCCAGAGCGCGCCGCAGATGCAACAACGACCGTCTGCCCGCTGTATCCACGATGACGTCATAACGGCGCTTCCCGTCCGTGAAGTCATCGCGCGTGTAGTCAATGACCTCGTGCGCACCAATTGATCGAACGAGGTCCACCTTCGTCGTGCTACAAACACCGGTGACTTCTGCTCCCAACACATTGGCAATTTGCACCGCAAGTGAACCAACGCCGCCCGCGGCGCCAATGATCAATACCTTCTGCCCTGCCTTCACTTTTGCAGTATCCCTAAGCGATTGGAGAGCCGTGCAACCCGAGGCAGGCAGAGCGGCGGCCTGCTCGAAGGTGAGGGCCGTGGGTTTGCCAACGAGATCCTCTTCTTTGGCACACGTATACTCGGCAAATGCGCCTTTACACTTGCCGAACACTTCATCGCCAGGTTTGAACTCGGTCACATTCTTACCAACTTCTTCGACACGCCCTGCCACATCCCAGCCACGCACGCGATTCTTGGGTTTGGAAAAGCCCATGCCCATGATGCGAACTAAGTACGGTTGGCCAGCCATGAGATGCCAGACGTCAGGCCCAACCCCTGCGGCGTGAACGCGAAGCAGCACTTCGTCATCACCAATGATCGGCTTATCGATATCCCTGAGTTCAAGCACATCGGCTGAGCCATATTTATCTTGCACTATCGCTTTCATTTTCCACCTCTTTGATACTTTAGCTGATTCTATTGGTATTGCCAGACGCGGGCGCGGGACGCATTGATTATGCGTACCGCTCTTTGCGGCTCTGTCAGGGTCGTGCAACTAACTTAGCTGAGGCGTAAAGCCAAGAATTTCGCCATAAAAACCAATTTCATTTTCAAGGCACATGACTATGTTCGCTGCCTTTGTAAAGCCGTGAGCTTCGCCTTCGAATTCAAAATACGCGTGCTTAATCCCCTTTCTAATGCACGCTTCCCGAAACACCCGCGACTGTGATGGTGGCACGACTTTGTCATCCAAACCATGGAAAAGGATCAAGGGCGAAGTGAGATTTTCGAGGTGCGTACTTGGCGAATTCTCTCCGTATAACTCTTGCTTTTCGGGATATGGGCCCACCATTGAATCAAGGTAGCGAGCCTCAAAATCGTGGGTCTGATTAGCAAACCCGATCAGGTCGGCGATGCCAAAGTATGAAGCACCTCCGGCAAATACATCTGAGTTGACCAAGACATTAAGAACTGTAAAGCCGCCTGCGCTTCCCCCCGAGATAAGAATCTCGTTTCGGTTAGCTACCCCTTGATTAATAAGTTCCAAAACCACCGAGATAACGTCTTCACGATCGACGACCCCCCAAGTGCCATTTAGAGTTTGCCGATATTTACGGCCATAGCCCGTGGAACCTCCGTAGTTGACATCTACAACGGCAAATCCTCGCGAAGTGAAATAGTTGTATTTGAGATTTGCACCGGCCCTCGCTCTATCAGTCGGGCCCCCGTGCACAGCCACCAGAAGCGGAGTGGGACCAGAATGATTAATGTCTGGATTGTGCGCAGCATGGAAGATGGCGTGAACTTGGCGTCCGTTGTTGCCTGGGACCGTGATTAGGCGCGGCCTGGTTAGATACGAGGGGTCAATCGGGACTTTGGTTTCATAAACGTGCCGAACCACTTTTAAGAGATTCAGGTCCACCTCAGCCAATGCTTGAGGAAAAGAATTTCCGCCACCAACTACATAGGCATAATTTTCATTCACAGAAAAGGTGGGACCCATTTCCGTGAAGTCACTTGAAACGTTCTGGACACTTTTAGCAACTGGATCCACTAAAGCAAGTTTTCGATTACCAACGTTTCCGTGAACTGCAATAAATCTCCCGTCGTTCAGGATTTGAATGAAACGCCCGCCGAGATGCCAAAGCGCTTCGGCCCACTCCGTCTGCTCGTCGATTATTTGCTCAGCCTCACCGATGAGACCGATCCGCCACGGGTTCCACCAACCAGTCGTATCGGAAATGAAAAAGAGCGTCTGGTCATCTGCCCACTCAGGCCCAAGCACCGACAGAGTCGTCGACCCAATCAAGGTTCGAACGTTCCTTAACTCGCCATCAACTACATCGGCCACTTTCAACAAAGTGCCGTCCCACGGCATCTGCGGATGATCCCAGGCAATCCAGCAGATATGTCTGCCATCGGGGGAAAGCCGCGGATTTGCATAGAAATGGGATCCCGAATCTAGTGACCGAACTCCAGAGTCACTAATTGCGACTATGTCCCTGGTGACTTCATTGGTTTCAGAATGCACTTCGCGAATGCACCAGATCTCATCCCCCACGGAAATAAATTCAATGTAACGATGTTTGCAATCCGTCTCTGCAGTCAGTGGCTGCGGTTCGTGACCAACTTCGGAGGAGTAAACTCGCTGGTCGTTCTCATTTGCAAAAGTCAGATTAGCCTTTCCATTTCTAACATGACCTAGCCAAGCCAACCCGCCATATTCATGAACTTGACTTGACGCACTCCATGGAGCCTTGATCAAGTCGCCTTTACTCGCACTCACAATCACAGCTCGCCCTGACTCGTGGGGGCGATGTTCTTCCCACCACAAATCACCATTTACAACCTGAGTCCAACCGATATCTGTTGCAGCATGAGTCAGAAGATCAGCCGTAAGCGGGGAATGCCATTCACCTGGCTTATTGGACATCTAAGGATTTTATATCGGCGTCGATTTTTGTCCAACGGTTAAATGGCGATCCCTTTAACTTTGAGTATGTACAGAGTTGCTAGAATGAAATTATGCCCACTTATCCAGCCCTTGATGGCACTCTCCTACACTACGACTTGATTGCTAGCGATTCTTCAGGGAAATGCCCTGTCATTGTCGTCCATGGCGGCGGATCTCGACATCCAAGTTACCTAGGCGGTCTCGCCGGACTCAGCGATAAACATCCTTTGGTCATCCCACACTTACGAGGGGTCGGAAAATCACCCTCGGCTAGCAATGTTGAGGATGGCGCGTTTTGGCGCCAGGCACACGACATCGAATCTCTCCGGGCATTCCTTGGTATTGAACATGCGTTAATTGTTGGACATTCTGCAGGAACAACACTGGCTATGGCTTATGCGGTCCAATTTCCAGACTACCTTGCAGGTCTTTTATTGATTGGACCGCCTGCTGGCTCCTTGGTTAAGGAGCCTTCCGATATCGATGAACTGATTGAAAGACGACGCAGCGAACCTGCCTTCGATGTAGCAATCGCTGCGAAGAATATTGGCCCAGACTTAAGTAATGATGCGGCGTTCAATGCATGGCAACAGGTTGTAGCTCCAACCGGCTACGCCTCATGGGGAGATAAGGAACAAGCTCACGCCAGGGCTGGCTATTGGAATCTTGCAGCAAATCGTGCGTACTTCAGCGTGGATCCACCAAGCGATTTTGCTACCCGACTCAGAGAGGTGACGGTTCCGGTGCTAGTTGTGGTCGGTAGCGATGATTGCGCCACTGGCGTTGCTCCCGTAAAAGCGCTAACGAAGATCTTTCCACAAGGGCGGATCGTAATCGTCGATCACAGTGGTCACTACCCATGGATAGAACAACCAATCGCATTTCGCCAGGCCGTTGACCCGTTCATCGATACTTACTGCTGATTGCGATTGCTCATAATGCCGCGGGTGGTGATGAACAGACCAGCACATGCTGGGACTTGACAATAACCCTTGACGAAAGATCCAGAAACTCATCGTCCTCAGGGCTCGACGGTAAGGTGGACTTGCTAAACGTAGCTAATCGATTCCCAAAGTCTTTCGGACATCTTTAAGCAAAATCATCAATTGATCCGGATCAATTGGAGACTCTTCAAAACCAAACCGTTTATAAAAGGCCGAAGCCTTTTCATCTATCGGATGAGTCAATATGGCGCGAACTCCGGCATCTTTTGAGATGTTTACGGCCCGCACAACTGCATCTTTCAGAAGCGCGCGACCTAGGCCAATTCCTTGGTGTGCTTCGTCAATAGCAAGTCGGGCAAGGAGGATCACTGGAATCTTGTGCGAGCCGGTTCCCTTCTTGACTCGCTCAGTAGCATCACCCTGATTAATGCTCCCGGTCGCAAGGCTGTAGTAGCCAAACACTTGTCCTTCAGAGTTTGTGAGCACAAAGGTGGCTGCTGTACCTGAGTATCTTGCTTGAAGAGCAGTACTTTTCAGCCATTCATCTAGTGCAGGTCTGCCCGAGAAGAACGATTCCAGATCGTGTTCTTTTTCAATTTGGGTAGGTGGATTGGGCATTACTCCCAAGGCGCTGGCTCCGAGAGTAAATCAAGAAGACCCGTATTGACCTTGGCCGGCGCATTAAGTGCTTCCTCAAATTTGGCAAAAGTTTCAGCATCTGCGAAAAAAAGTCTCCGATCAAGAAGGATATTTTCTGCGGCAGTAGATGCACTCTCAAGAACAAAATCGGTAAGCGACTTATCGCTAGCGGCCGCGGCACGAGAAAGAAGCGCACGCTGGGTAGCGCTGACCCTAAAACCTAAGCGATAGTTTCTAGCTGTCTCAGCCCTTGACATGATGACCCTCTCTCGTACGTACATTGTGCATACGCCCTGGACATATGTCAAGCATGCTGGAGTGTGGCAGTAACCCTTGACACGGTGCCTCCTATGTAACCGATATTAAGCGTGCCTCATTGGTCGGTGTCGTCGCGAGGCCGCAGCTAAGCAGAGGAACCCTGACAAAATTATTGGTGCACCAAGCGAGGAGATGGCAACAATCCCCAACCACGTCAAGAGGAGCCCCGCCAATAAGAGAGCCGAGCGTCGAAAACGCGAAGTGAGTTTTGATCCATAGATTGCCAATGCAGTCCCAGCCAAAAGCAGTGAGAACGCCGCGGTGTTCCAAAATGGCATTCGGTTCATCAACGCGGCCCAGTACGAACCCATACCTCTCGGAGCTTCTGTCAACAGTGCAGACCCTTTGCCCGCCATCAGAGTCTTCGAAAAGAAAAAGTAAAGAACCGTGGTGACCAAGATCAACCCCGCGGCGGTGACCGCGACCAAATCTACTCGACGACGTATTCTCATAAAGTCATTCTGCTCTTTTTAAGTAGCAAGAACCACGAAATCGCAACCTAAACTAAGATAGATGACCTTCAGAATCGCCTGCACATGCTGGAGTGTGCCAATAACCCTTGAGAGTTATTGCCCAACTTCTATCGCCACGACCAAATTCGAAGCAAGTCCGCCGAGATATCGTGGTAAGTCACATAGTGGCGAGGCTGAGTGCAGACGTTGCTGCGAGTTTGAAGAGTCCATCTCTTACGTCAGTGGCATCAAGCCAACCACGGTGCGCCCACGTTTGTCCGCTCACATCGTCTCCCGCATACAAGTACTGCCCGACCTTGATACCTCGAAACTCGCCGACAGCAAGTAGAGCAGAGATTTCGGCATCGACAACGAGACACCCCTCGGCTCGACGTCGCTCGATCTTTGCATGTGTTTCGCGGAACAAAGCATCAGTAGTCCACGCTTTGCCTACCTGGAATGAAACCTCTGCTCTTTCGGCTGTAGCCCGCAGTGCTGCGACCACCTCCGGCAACGCTTTGACTTCACGAGATGCTGGAAGATAGTGATAAGAGGTTCCCTCATCTCTAACCGCAGAATCGACGATGACAACATGTCCAAGGACAAGATCGGGGACTACCGCACCCGCACCGCCACATCCAACTACTGCGCTGACACCAGCAGCAATTGCTCGTTCTAGACATACCGCCGCAAGCGATGCTCCCTGGCCGGGGTAGAAAACGCTAAGCCTCTGCCCGTTGAATTCAATCTCCCAGAGTGGCTCTCTGCTGGGCAGCATCATGATCTGACTGCCACCAAGGCAGTAACGCTCGATGATCTCAGGGAAGTAGCAAGCCACTGCAGCGGAAGGAGCTCCACGAGTCGACTGCGAGGCCTTTGGCTCGATCAGCGCGATTCGATTCGGATCGAACTCCAACAGAGGGATCTGCTCCATGATGGAATCGTCCCACACTCGGCGATCTTGCCGAGCGAGAAAACGCAACGCACGTACGTGGAAGTAAAGCGACAACAATCAAGCGCAGCCGAACGTGTGTCGTGAAACAGCGCGATGGCTTCGGGTCAGTTTATTCCAAATGACATCAAAGTCATGAAATCTCGACTCTGAATACAGGTCTATAAGTTTGGTTTGATGGTTCCATTCCATATATACGATCTAATCGGTAACTTCGAAGTTCATGATTCTGGTTTACTGCATAGAGAAGGACATTCCCTTTTTGAGTTCGGCGAAGCGAATAAGGCTCAACAAGTCGTGGGCCTGTCTCTCCCTTCTGCGCTTCATAGAATAATCTAATTTTTAATCTATTTAACGCTGAATATCGAAGCAGTTGCATGTTGAAACCTTGACGAGCAAAGCTTAGCGAATTTGCACTAACCAACGTAGTTGGTTGGGATCCCAATTGAGCCGAAGAAAGATTGATCAGAGCAGATTTTCCATCGAGCCATTCAAATACCTGATCAATTTGGTTCCAAAAGGGTTCTAGATCGAGAAGGGGAGATGGAAGCTGATGTGCCAGCATTCCATCCCAATCAATTCTCAAATTCGCAAGATTTTCATCTGTTTTTATCTTCTCGGCCGTCGGCAGTTCTATTCCCACGTACTCGCATTTTGCTGAAAGCAAACTCCTCACACTTTGTGACATGCCAACGAGGTTTGGATTTGCGTATAAATGAATAACGTCATACAAGTCTCGAGGACGACACCTTTCATAGAGCGCCCGGATTTTTTCGGCTGCCAATTCTTCAAGAGAGTAGGCTCTGACTTCGTAAGTATGAGTCCAATCTGAATAGCCATGAAGGATCTTCTTGTAGACCGGTGATTTTGCAACGAGCTCATCATTCGTAAGATCAATTTTGATTTTAGGAATGGTTGGTTTGGCTTGAGGTCCTACAAATCCAATTTTTGCCTGTAGCGTTGGCTGTCCGCGCTTATTGTTCGTACTCCGAAACGAACTTTCATCGACTTCAAAACTTATCCCCACCTGCTCAATTGACCAGGCCGAAATTTCCTGGAATATGGCGGTGAGGACTTTCGGATCGTATGGACCGTCTTGTAATACCGTAAAATCGAGATCTTCGGAAAATCTGAACGTTTCGTAATAGCACTTCCGCAGGCAGGTCCCTCCTTTGAAGATCCAGGAGTCCTTTAGATCTAAGTGTTGCGAAATCCCGGCCAGAAGCCACCCAAGTGCATAGTCTTTTTCTACCACCTGTTGTTGAATCCCCCAACGTGCGGATTCCGCAAGTAACTCATTTTGCGAGATCATTAGGAGTTGCTTCTTTCCAATTTGGCATTGATTCTCAAATTCCATTTCATAATTCGTTCCCCAGTATTTGGTCCGGCAGGATCCAACAATGTGATCCCTTCTGTAATCTTTGTCGCCAGCAAATCAATAATCTGATTATCAGGATAATTTGCTAATTCCAATAAGTACCCCAGTCTTTTGTGGACAGTACCTTTGCCCAATTTCTCAGCAGAACTCACTAACTCACTGATTTCAAAATCATCTAGGTATGAGTGCACCATTTCGGTGACGAGCCGCATTCCCCCGCCCAACTCTGGCTGTGCCAAAACTTCCACAATCGTTCGTGCTGGATCTGCAAATGCAACTCTTTTCCCATCCCGCCATTCATTTGCGATCCCCCATTCCAGACCAAGGTGCTTTGAATGCTTCACGATGAACTTGCTCCGAAGAATCTCACTTGTTTCGGCACGCACTCGATCAGAGGTCCTCAAAACTAGAGTTCTGAAAACCTGTTCGGTTAATCCCCAATGGTTTGCTGAAGTCCAACCGGTAAAATAGCTGTTTGGCCACAAGGTGAGCGCGAGCATGTATTCATCCCCCAACCACTTTCGTGGGTTTTCAACATTCATAGGAATCTGGACATAAGTGCCACGTTTAATGCGGGATAAATAGCCTGATTTCGTCCAATTAGCTAATTTCCGGCTAACTATTTGACTCGGCTGATCCAGGATTATCCGTGCCATGTTTGTTTCAAACACCTCAGGAACTCTTGACAGCAGAAAAGAGAGTTCAGCTCTGCTGTCTCCGGAAACGCCTCGAAGTTCCATTGCATGCTCCTCTGTTAATGATATGAAAATACCAGTTAATTGTCTCTCAAGCAATTGTCTGGTGTTTTGATATCACTTTCCAAGCATGGATACTCAGACGTTTTCGAGAATGGAGCACCTGACCTCTCCGCCACGTTCACACGCTAGAGCGTGCCAGTCACCCTTGGCGATGGTCCTATTCTGAAGCTGGCCTACGCATCCGGCAATCGTTGCCTTCTCCAGACCACCGCCACAAAACAGATCAAACCTTCGACTACTAACGGAATACCGATTGACAACTCGGCCATACCCGACGACAACGCTAACTTTCCCATCATCACCAGAGCCGCACTGGCCAACAAAAGAGCAACGCGTCGATACGGGGAATCGAACCGGACACCGTAACTTGCCAAAGCAATCCCAATCAGGAACACGACGACGACCCACAGCACTGGTCGATTTACTTGATTGGATCGGAAAACGGCTACTCCTCTGGGAATCGGTTTAAACAACCCCGAAGGTTCGCTTCCAGGTTGACCGCTCAGCCAGATGTAGTTGACGGTCGTGACCACGGCCAATAGCGCGCCCATAGCGGCAACGAGATCTAACCGACGAAATTTGCTCATATCGCCATTATGCTCTTTATCGGCAGTATGTATTCCTAAATCACAACCGCCGCCAAATAGATCTCATTCTCAATAGCTTCCGCCCATGCGGGGGTGTGCCAGTAACCGTTGAGAGTACAGGCGGGTCTGCATTGTTAGTCCATTAAGAAAGCATCGGTTTCGGTTCAGATTGAATTCCATGCTCAAGCTCGACCACGATTCCAGATTCAAGAGCAGACAGAGCCGCGCGAAGTCGACGCGAAAGCCGTGGAAGCACGTAGTCGTCAAGATCTGTTGGGTTTACAAATGAGTATGACAAAAGTTCGTCCGAAGGCAATGTGATTTGCTTAGAGTCTGCAAATAATCCACCGTCATAGATGAACATCAACGACTCTGTTCTTTCTGGTTCTGGTCCTTGCCACTCAAGGCATAGGAGTCTTCCAATATCTACTCTTATGCCGAGCTCTTCAAAGGCCTCTCGATGACAAGCAGAACGCGGAGATTCATCTTTCTCAACAGAGCCGCCGGGAATTTCCCAATTATCCTTGTAGGAAGGCTCGACGATAAGAACTGCGCCCTCTGGATTCCTAATCAACAAACCTGCGCCCATCCGTTTGGCTGGCCTGGTATTACGCCATTCAACTGGATCAAATATCACTTTCGAAGTGTTCCACGTTAGTCAATGATTTCAATAATGTTTCAAGTGTGTCCTCAGGCTGTCGCCCTGAACCCGGTAGGCATTTCTACTTTCAATGCGCGCCTGAGGGGACTCGAACTCTCTCGCTCATTGCCATTCACTGCACATGCTGGCGTGCGCCAATAACCCTTGACGACAAGTAGCTTGTGGGATCGTTTGGATTTGAGCACCCGATATTTCTCCGCCGTTGTCGATTCCTTCCATCGAGAAGCAAACGGCACGAAACTAGAGAAGACATATCAATGGGTGCGCATCCTGGCATGCTCACCGTTTAGTAAGTCTTAGCGCAGCGCCCGCGCCTAAAATGGCGGGGGCGCAGCGCTAAGACTGTTGTCTAAAACTAAGCTCCAGGTAGGGTTCTCGACTTCTTCTTATCAACCCTACGGTTTAAAAGTTTTACCCGCCTAGCCCTCACCCTTGGGATCCGGGAGAGCAGGAGATCGATGCCGACCGTTGCGAGCCAGAGGATAAAAGCCCACTTCGCGGGGTAGTGGAGTAACGCGTAAACCAGGATAAGAGTAGGCAAAGTAAGTAGGTAGTTAAGCAAGTTCCAGATGAAGATTTCCCGCTGTGAAAGGTACTCGTCCTTCTTCCAATGCTTCACTAACACTTTCCACGGATTCAAGGTGCTCACAGTTGCCTTCCTATTGAGATCTAAACGAACGCACAGACCACGGCGGCGACCGCGACCCACATCTCGTATAAGAACCTAAACCCCGTGGTATACACCAGAGTACAGGCTAAGTTCAGGACTGGCGGCGGTGAAGCTACTAGTCGGCGTAGTGTCTGCGGCGTTTGCTGATGGCGAACCCATGAGGATAAGCCCACCTGCAAGAACTATAGGTGTGAGAGCGTAAGTTATAAGTCTGTGCTTACGATTTATTTTCTGCGATTTTGCGACGGTCACATTCTTTCCTTTCGTAGAATGAAGGGGAAGAAATAACTTCAGAGTTGTTGCGTCTTTAACCGTAGGGGTTTCGGCTACTTGAAGGATTGCAGTAACTACCGCGTGACACAATGGCGATAATGCAATCATGTGTCGACTTACACTTTCTTAGGTATTACGGTTTGCCTCGGCGCTTGTTTCATGTCCCCCGCTTTGAGGTCACGGTGATCGGGCAATTAAGTAACCTCTATGTTGTCTTCCGCTAAACCGAGATCTCTGCATAGCGGTCGCTTGCAAGGCGCCGACGGATTCGCGCGAGGTGGTAATTAACAAACCAACACATGCTAGGGCGCGCCAATAACCCTTGAGAACGTTTGTTTCCCTCTGGTACTTTTTTTATGAGACTACGGAAGAAACATAGCAGTCGTCATAGCAGAATGCCGCGTTAGATCGCATGGAGAGGTTTGCCTTCTAAGATTTTCGCCACTTCTTGCCAGCCCGAGGTGAACGCGTAATTGTAACGGGCAGGAAGTGCAAACACATAGCGAGCATTGCGACTCAGTTCGGTTGGAAGCACCGGCGCGGCACTAACAGAAAATTTCCCAAGTTGAACTGCATTCCATTGGCTGAGAGTGAAAACCATTATCGGAATGGGTTGCCAATTATTTTTCGAAGTCCAGTGAGGATTTCTGATAATAATTATCGAACCCTTTTGAGATGCCACATCGCCGTGTAACCCACCAGTCGCATATCCTAACCATTCTTGTGTAACCACTGAATATCCTTGCCATGTTTTAGGAAGTTCGAATGTAAACCCATATTGGTCGTTTCGATAAAGAATTCTTTGATCTCCATACGCTGGGCCCACAATGAAATGCACTAAGTAACTGGGTATTCCCTTCATGGAACTCGTAGCAACTAGATCAACTTCCCCGTTGCCTTCAAATTCGTAGTAATAAGCCCAACAGTTTGCGGTAGCGCCGTAGGACTGGCCCATGGGTCCAGCATTTGAAATCCAGCCAGCCTTCGCTGTTCCGTTCACCGTAATAAACTTAAGTTCTTTACCTTGTTGGCCCGGAAAAACATCTTTTGGAAGTTTAATGGTGAGTCGAGTTGTCTCAAAAACATTTTGCTTTGAATCATTGGGAATCGCTTTACAAGAGGCAAGCTGTGCAGCAAAGTTCGGCATGAGTTTTTTCGTTGAGGTCATGGCTCTAACTCCAATTCCCACCGCGAGAATCGCTACTATCCCAATAATGATCTTCGTTGTTTTGGTCATAGTAATCATTTAAGTAATTTCTCCATTGAAACACCCAGTCTTTGGCTCAAAGAACTTCACGTCATTCATTATGCCTCGGAGATCGAATCAATCAAGAGATTCGCGGCAGAAAGACGTGTTTCGTAGGCAATTGACAGAAAGCGAGCACATGCTGGGGTGTGCCAGCAACCCTTGATGAATTTTAAATTTCTTCGGCAATCAATTTGCCATGCCAATTAATGGCATCGGTGAAGTTGGAAAATCCCAGTTTCTCAATGGCCTCTATCCATTCCGCCCGAAGAATCTGTCTGATATAGGCCTCAACCGTCCTTCGAGGAAATTGGCCGATCCACGAAGATGCGAAGTCCTCATAGATATCGTAGTGATGAGTGTGAATGAAACTTGACCAATTATCTCGCAATAGTTCGTGATCGGCGCCTGTTCGGCAAATAATTTCAATCTGTTCAAAGCGCCTTACGGTCTCGTCCTTCCAGTCGGTACCTACTTGCTCTCCCCATGCTTCTTTGAATATCTCGATGGCTTCAACATCCGAAACGGGAGCACTATATCCATAGATGGTGAATATGGATGCGCTCTTCACATAGGCAGCAAGAGCTTCCCATTGCGACGCTATAAAGAAATTAGATTGATAATTCTTCTTTCCAACTGGATAAACGAGTTGAGTCTGAATCATTGGTACGCGACATACCGGACATTTTCTCTTGCCAATGCCGCAATTGGGTACACAGGTGGGGCAATTATTTATTGCTGCATTCCCGTGAAGAAAATATATTGACGGCAAATGTTCTCTGCCAACACTTTCAGCAATTCGTGAATAACTCTGAACGATTAATGGATCCCAGTTGAAGGTGAATATAGCATCTTTCCTCCGGAGGCCGAGTAGAAGTTGGTCATAGATTGTGAGTTCGTCCGGGAGGAGCATTGCTGAGAAATACTCGTGAATTTGATGTTCAATCGGTATGCATGATTGAGGGTCACGTGAGTGAAGAAGTGAAAATGCCGATTCGAAGTCAGATATAGAAATAAGTCGAAGATCTTTCGGAAAGTACTTCTGTAAGTCAAGAAAATCTGCAACCTCTGCAAGGAGTGGGATTCGCTTCCCGCGAGCGTCCAAACTTCCGAATGGCTTCAAGACTGCCTTGCTAGCTCCAGCGCCCAGGAGAACGACATGAGGTCTTTTCGCCTAAGTATCGGCCACCAAAACATTCGGAGAATCCATGGGCCATGCGAGATCTGCCTTAAAGAGTTCTTCTGAATGACTACCGTTTTCTATCATTTCAGACTCCGCATCCTTAAGTGATCGAAGTCAAGCAGACTATCCCGCCTACAAGAAAGACACGTGAGACCGAACGCATGAAGATGACGGACTTTTCTACACGTTGGGGTGTGCTGATTGTCCCTAAGAGGGTGTTGACATTATTGACCCACGTGCTAGACATGAAGATCCGCTATGGTGGAGTTATGGCAAGACAGACGGGTTGGCGGTCAACTAAAGTGGCGCCACTGCGAGCGTGCCAAACTCATGCGCGTCCCTGACGAACTTATTGAGTGCGTTGCATTCATTCAAGCGGAAGACTCCGGCGGAAGAAGAAGCATTGGATCCGCATTCTTTGTGGGCGTTTCTCTCGAACTATCGGACAACCCGGCCCTTGACCGCGTCATACTCTATGCGGTCACAGCCAAACATTGTCTCTCAGTAGAGGGCCTACCTGCCACAGCCGTCCAACTGATCGCAAATCGCCACGATGGCACAGCCGAATTTATTTCGACCGCTCCGGCCGACTGGCTGAGGCACCCGGTCGCTGATGTTGCTGTACTGCCCATCTCCCTGCAACAGGGAAAGTTCAAGTTTCGCGCGTTCGCTGCTGCTTCATCAGCAACGAAGGCTTTCATGGACGAGCGGAATGTCGGCCCAGGAGATGACGTATTCATGGCCGGGCTGCTAGTTCATCACCCAGGGAAGCCCCAGATAATGCCAATCGTTAGGGTCGGCAATATTGCCGCCCTTCCAAATGATGCCGTCAACCTAACTACTGGCCCCGATGTAGTTGCTCTAATCGAAGCCCGATCCATCGGTGGGCTGAGTGGCTCGCCCGTCTTTGTGCATCTCCCCTTCTGGCGGGATCCACCCAAAGGTATGGTGCTCATGGGTGACGGGGGTACGGCCAATAGTGGCGGCACTCATCACCTGCTAGGGGTGATGCACGGTTTTTATCCGGTCGGTCAAAATGATCCGGATGGCGTAAGCCAAGGTGACGAGAACCTTAATACTGGAATAGCTGTCGTCGCCTTTGCCGATCGAATCCTTGACCTTATCAACGGTGATTCCGAAATGAAGCGAAGAATTGAGATCAAGGCGGCGTATGTTGCCGACACTGCACCATTTTCCGAATCATCGAACTCCAGAGATATTGAGCCCCAGATGTTTTGAAACTTAACGGACCTGACCCGTCAAGTTCTTCACGTCCAAAACTGAAGTAAGCCTGAGAACCGCTTTAGACAAGAGAGGAAAGGGCGGCTTTGAAACCTGTGCCGCAGAAAATCGCGCGAACGCACTACGGCCCCGGCCAAAGAAGCAGACTTTCGCATGCTCGTCGCACGCAAGGCCGCTCAAAGAATAGGTGAATGGAGGTACATGCTAGGGCGTGCCAATAACCCTTGACGACTCTGCCATCTCCTCAAGATGATTTGGCGTGGAAGCCGAGAATCCAGACCAGCCCGCACAATAGGTTTTTTGTAACACGACACCCGTAAAATACATTTGAACCATCTACCGATTGTGTGGTTGTAATCTGAGATGCGAGGCCGTAAGGGGGATGGATGCCAGATTTTCAATCCGATCGCGAGATCGCACGCGATGCACTTGAGACTTCGGCATTCGCCAACTACGGATCTAGTGACTTAATCGGCGACGTGCCAGGTGATCATCCTCAGGACGCAGACGGCTTGCTCCCTACCTACCATTACGGCATCTACGGCCGAATAATCGAAGCAAGGCGCGTGCTGTTAGTACGCAAAACGCGCGGTCCATACAAAGGGTTGCTCGACGTTCCAGGCGGCACTCCTCAATCTGGTGAAAGTCGCCACGAGACTCTTAGCCGTGAACTTCGGGAAGAGGTGGGCGGCGAAATCGCATCACGTTCGTTTTGGCATAGTTGCACCTTTACCGTCGAGTATTCAAGCGAAGGTGATCCGCTGCAATTCCACCACTACTCCCATTGGGCAGACGTGACACTTGTTTCACCACCAAACCTGCACTACTTCTCGAATGACACAGGCGGCGCACATTGGTTCGATCTGGATGGCGGCAACTTGAGTGAGTTGAGCGCCCTTGCAAAGTCAATCTTGCCCACGCTAGGGAGTGCCAATAACCCTTGACGGTCAGGTCCCGCTTGCCTGCGACTACGTCGACCATGCGTTTAAGACAAAGAGCGACCGCTTTCAAATACGGTTTGCCGCAAACCGATGGCGTGATATGCCACAATTTCCTATGGAACTTGTCGTACCCTGTAGCACCTACCTAGATGGTTACAGGGTCGCGCTAACCAAGGGATGGTCTCCGAATAATCTTCAAGATGTTTCCAAAGAAGAACTGCGAATAATAGAACAGAACCCGCAACTTGTCTTTGATCTTGCAGATAATCCAACGGGCTCAGGACCCTTGGTTGAACTAACAGACGGATCATTTGTTCCCAGACTGCCTTCAATTGCTCGATGGCTATGGGACGGTGAATTCTGCGGAACGATTAAACTGCGTTGGAACCCCGACTCTGCGGAATTACCTGCACACGTATTGGGTCATATTGGTTATGCAGTAGTCCCTTGGAAACGAAATCTAGGGTACGCGACTGCGGCTCTCAAGGCCATACTCCCCGAGGCGCGCAAGTTAGGTTTGCCGTATGTGGAACTAACCACCGATCCAGAGAATAGAGCGTCTCAAATAGTAGTTGAGAAAAATGGCGGAACCTTGATCGAAGAATTTGTCAAACCAGAATCACAAGGCGGAACGCCTGGATATTTATGGCGAATTTTCCTAACCTAGACGAGTAACTAGGCGGCAATCGATAAAAGCGAGTACTACGTCCCATCCCTTCGAACGCACTCGAGATGGTCAAGATTGATCAATCCAAGCCGTACCAACGCATACTGGAGTGATCTCGCAGGATCGATCAAGCCGTCGCCGGCAAAGACTAGGTCAGTCGCCTATGCAAAAGTGATTTCTCCCCCGCCATATACGAATGAGTCTCCGTGCTCTTAAGCAGGTGCACTTTGCCTTCACCCCAGACTCGCCACGGTGAATCTGCACGATCTCGCACCATTGCGGTTTTCTCATCAATTCCGATCAGGTTCATCCCATCTTCTACTCGCATGATTGCTGCTGAAACTCGATCGGGAAGCCAACCCAAGAAGCGGTCGTAATGAGGGATGGTCTGTAAATTTGGAAGGAGACCAAGGCCGCGCGTAACGTGAGATTTTCGAAAAGCGATTATTTCACTGCCCATGACCATCGCACCGGCGGAGCATCCCATTAGAGATGAACCTGTACTCCAAGTGCTAACAATTGCTTCCCATACTGGAGTATCGATGAGTGAATCGGCTAAGTAGTTGGGATCGCCACCGGAGAGATAAATGAGTCCGGCATCCCTAATTGCTGCAACGAATTCAGGGTTGAAAGAATCTTCGCGGGTATAAAGACGAAGAGATTTAGTCTCCACCGCAAGACGTTGACCTTGAGTCTGGCCCAATGTGTGCCAGCGTTCTAAACTCGTTGGATCTTCCTGACCTGCTGCCGTTGGCAACTGCACAAATACTTCTTTCTTGCCGCGAATGACCGCTGCTTGAAGTAACTCACCTTCAAGAGCGGTCATCACAGGAAGATATTCGCCAGATCCAACCAATGCGATTGCACCGCAGTCTGGGTATTGCAAGGGTTAAGCCATTGCCTTCTGCAAGTTCTCGTCAATGGACGCCAAGAACTGTTGCGTTGTCTGCCATGGTGCTTCGGGAGAAATGAGAATGGCCAAGTCCTTTGTCATTTTGCCTGACTCAACGGTCTCGATGCAGACGCGCTCGAGAGTTGTTGCGAACTTTGCAAGCTCAGGATTGTTATCTAATTTCGCGCGGTGCAATAGACCTTGTGTCCAGGCGAAAATTGAGGCAATTGGATTGGTGGAGGTTGGCTTTCCCTGCTGGTGCATGCGGTAGTGGCGCGTCACGGTTCCGTGGGCAGCCTCTGCTTCGACGGTCTTTCCATCTGGACTCATAAGGACACTAGTCATGAGACCAAGTGAGCCGTAACCCTGAGCAATCGTGTCTGACTGAACATCGCCGTCATAGTTCTTACAGGCCCAGATGTATCCGCCTGCCCAACGAAGAGAAGTCGCAACCATGTCATCAATTAGGCGGTGCTCATAAGTGATACCGAGTTTGTCGAATTCAGCTTTGAATTCGGATTCGAAGATCTCTTGGAAAATGTCCTTGAAGCGTCCGTCGTATGCCTTCAGGATTGTGTTCTTCGTGGAAAGAAATACTGGGTACTTGCGCTTGATTCCGTAATTCAAAGATGCGCGAGCGAAATCGCGGATGGAGTCATCCACGTTGTACATACCCATTGCCACACCCGAACTTTCAAACTTAAAGACCTCATACTCCGTTGCCGCGGAGCCATCTTCGGGTACAAAAGTCATCGTCAACTTTCCAGCACTTGGTACTCGAAAATCTGTCGCCTTGTACTGGTCACCGAATGCATGACGGCCGATGACTATTGGCTTGGTCCACTGTGGGACTAGGCGCGGAACGTTGCTAATGATGATCGGCTCACGGAAAATGACGCCACCCAAAATATTGCGGATGGTACCGTTGGGCGACTTCCACATCTTCTTGAGGCCGAACTCTTCAACTCGTGCTTCATCGGGGGTGATGGTTGCGCACTTCACGCCAACTCCATGCTTCTGGATTGCGTGGGCTGAATCAATGGTTACTTGGTCATTTGTGGCGTCACGGTTTTCGATTCCAAGATCGTAATAATCCAAATTGATATCCAAGTACGGCAAGATCAACTGATCTTTAATGAACTGCCAGATGATGCGAGTCATTTCGTCACCGTCGAGTTCGACTACAGTGCCTACTACCTTAATCTTCTCCATTATTTCTCCACTCCCACTGCTCTTTTTAATGTCTTGGGTGATTTGTTACTTAAAGGCTCTGTACATCGGCTTGCTTGGCACGGACGGCTTCGGCGGCGGCCTTCAACTCTGTCAATTCTGAAGGGGACAACTTGGTCTCAACCACCTTGCGAATTCCGCTACGGCCTAACTCGGCCTCGACGCCAAGATAGACGCCAGAAATTCCGTACTCTCCGTCAACCCATGCGCACACCGGCATGATCGCACCAGAATCTTCAATCACGGCCTTGGCCATTCTCGCTGCGGCAGCCGATGGGGCGTAGTAAGCCGATCCAGTTTTTAGCAGCGCAACAATTTCTGCTCCGCCGTTTCGAGTCTTTACAACTAATTCTTCGATTTCTGCTGCGGAAAGTTTTTCGCTGAGAACGACGCCATCGACCGTGCAGTGGCTGGGCACCGGCACCATAGTGTCGCCGTGTGAGCCAAGCGTGAGGGTCTTAACCGAACTAACAGGTACGCCCAGCTTCTCGGCGACAAAGTTGGTAAAGCGGGCAGTGTCGAGCATTCCGGCCTGACCCATCACACGGTTACGTGGGAATCCAGTTGCCAACTGCGCGAGCGCGGTCATTTCATCTAACGGATTGGAGACAACAATGATGACTGCGTCGGGACTGTGCTTGGCAATGTTCTCTGCTACTCCGCGCACAATGCCTGCGTTTACGCCGATGAGATCCATCCGGCTCATGCCAGGTTTGCGTGGCAGGCCGGCGGTAATGACAACTACATCAGAGTTAGCGGTCGCTTCGTATCCGGCACCCTCTGCAGTTGTTGTCGCACCAATAACTTTGGTTTCAAATCCTTCAATGGAGCGAGATTGATTCATGTCCAAGGCAATGCCCTCGGATTTACCATCGACAATGTCCGTCAGAACGACTGTTTCGAAAATGTTGTATTGCGCCAATCGAAGCGCAGTAGTTGAACCGTAAAAACCTGCACCGACTACGCTGACTTTACTTCCCATTTTTGCTCCCTAGTTAAATGACAAACTCTCTTGACATCAAGATAATTCTAGTGCCTGCGCGGAAGAGCCAATGCCACGGCAAACAGGGCTATCGCCAGTGCAGGGGGAAGGTAGCGCTCAACTCTACCCACGGCTTTGGATCCCAGGCTCACCGAAGCAGCGCCCAGGGCAATGCAGGCTAGGCCCACCTGAACCGACCCGAAGGCACCCAGAACGACTCCGACTATTACGAGCACATACCCAAGAAGTGCTGGGCGGCTTAACGACATGCTTCCACAACATTTTTGAGCAACATTGCTCGGGTCATCGGTCCAACCCCACCCGGCATAGGGGCGACAAATCCCGCAACATCCATGACCCCTGGATGAACATCCCCCAACAATCCTGCATCAGTGCGCGAAATGCCGACATCAATGACTGCGGCCCCCGCTTTGATCATCTCGGGAGTCAGAAAGTGCGCGCGACCGATTGCCGCGACCACAATGTCGGCGTTCTTGGTGTGGCGAGCTAAATCTTTGGTGCCCGTGTGAGTCAGGGTGACGGTTGCGTTCTCGCTCTTGCGCGTTAACAACAATCCCAATGGGCGTCCAACGGTGAGGCCGCGACCGATTACCGTGACTTCGGCTCCATCGATCGCCACCCCGTAATGACGCAATAATTCGACGATACCGCGCGGGGTGCAAGGAAGTGGTGCGTCCTCTCCACTGACCAGCCGGCCTAAGTTCAGCGGATGTAATCCATCGGCATCTTTTGTCGGGTCTATCGCCTCAAGCACCTTCTGCGAATTAATTCCTCTGGGCAGCGGCAACTGAACAATGTAGCCCGTGCATTCTTTGGAAGAGTTGAGATCTTTTACCGCAGCGAGAATGTCGTTTTCCGATGCGCTATCCGGCAGATCGACCCGGATGGAATTAATCCCTACTTCGTGACAGTCACGATGCTTGCCCGAAACATAGGAGTGTGAACCTGGATCATCGCCAACGAGAACTGTTCCGAGGCCAGGGGATTTTCCGAGCGCCTTAAGTTTGACGACCTCTTCGGCTAATTCTTTTTTGATCTTTGAAGCAAGTGCTTTTCCATCCAGAATTTGTGCGCTCATTACCTCATCCTATGGCTGATCAAGCGTGGGAGAAATGTCGAACACCGGTGAAATACATTGAGATATTTGCCGCACTGGCTGCTGCGATGACCTCGTCATCGCGCACGCTTCCCCCGGGTTGCACCACTGCCACAACCCCAGCAGCCAGCAGGATTTCCAAGCCATCGGCAAAAGGGAAGAAGGCATCACTTGCGGCGACGCTGCCACTGACTCGAGTTCCACCACGTGAAACTGCAAGCTTGGATGAATCAACGCGGTTTACTTGGCCCATTCCGATGCCTACCGATGCGCCATCTTTGGCCAGCAAAATTGCATTGCTTTTGACGGCGCGCACCGATCGCCAAGCAAAGACGAGGTCAGCCAGATCATTTGCAGAAAGAGCCGGACCGCAAACCAGCGTCCAATGAGTTGGGTCATCGCTCGGGGCATCAATGAGATCGGTCTGCTGGACCAACATTCCACCGGAGACCGGTCGCAATTCCTTCGCTGCAATCTCTGATGATGAGCATTGCAGAATCCTTATCGAAGGCTTCTTGCTTAAAATCTCTAGGGCGCCCGGCTCATAACTTGGGGCGATGACAACCTCTGTAAATATTTGAGCGAGCGTTTGCGCCATTGCAACATCTACTTCGCGATTTGCTGCCACTACCCCACCGAAGGCTGAGACTGGATCGCAGGCATGTGCTTTCTGGTGAGCCAATGAAATCGTTTCCGCAATTGCGATACCGCAAGGGTTGGCATGTTTGATGATGGCAACGCATGGATCCGCGTGATCATGGGCCGCGCGCCAGGCTGAATCGGCATCGGTGTAGTTGTTGAAAGACATTTCTTTACCATGAAGTTGGACGGCACCGACTAGCCCACTTGATGCGCCGATGTTGGAATAGATCGCAGCGCTCTGGTGCGGATTTTCTCCATAACGAAGATTGTTCTGTTTGCCCCATATCGCGCCGAACCATTCGGGTAGATTGCCATCGTTGTCGGCGAGCCAGTTTGCAATAGCCAGATCGTATTCGGCCGTTATACGAAAGACGGCAAGAGCTAGATCCCGCCGATCCTTTGCAGTGAATCCACCAACAGCTAGTGCTTCGCACAACTTCGCATACTGCAGTGGCGAAGAAATGACAGCAACTGAACTATGGTTTTTCGCAGCACCGCGCAACATCGACGGTCCCCCGATATCAATCTGCTCGATGCACTCGGCAAAACTGGCACCGGAGGCAATCGTTTTGGCGAAGGGGTAAAGATTGACGACGACTAAATCAAAGGGTGAAATATCCAGCTTCGCAATCTGATCTAGGTGCGCGAGGTTGTTCTGATCGGCCAAAATTCCAGAATGAATCCGCGGATGAAGAGTCTTAACGCGCCCACCCATAATCTCTGGAAATCCCGTGTATTCACTCACCTCTGTCACTGCGATTCCGGCGCTCGCAAGTATTTTGGCGGTGGATCCGGTTGAAAGAATTTCTACATTTGCCTTGCGCAGAGCCGTCCCAAGCTCGATTAGACCAGTTTTATCGTAGACGCTGATCAATGCCCGTCGGATTAATTTTCGATCAGCGGCCTTACTGCCAGACTCGCTAGGCACGGTTGCTCTCCAATGTAGGTAGTAATTCCTTAAGGGTCGCAACAATGAGACCACGTTCGGCAATCTTAATGCGCTCGTGAAGTGATGACTCATCATCGCCTGGCAGCACATCGACGGGTATTTGGGCGATCACCTTTCCTGTATCCACCCCTTCATCCACCCAATGAACAGTGGCACCAGTGACCAATACGCCTGCGGCAAGTGCATCACGGACCGCATGCGCTCCGGGAAATGCCGGTAAGAGTGCTGGATGAGTGTTGATCATTTTGAACCGCGATACAAAATCGGGAGAAAGAATGCGCATGAATCCGGTACTTACGACCAAGTCTGGCGCAAGAGCCTCGATATGTTCTATAAGTTCACCATCCCATTGCACTCGATCCTTCTGCATCGGATGAATAAAGGTAGGTAAATCAGAATCCTTGGCACGTTGTAAAACTTCTGCCCCCGGTCGATCAGAAATAACTTCCAGGATCTGCGCGGCCAAGTCTCCCACTTTGACTGCATCAAAAATCGCCTGCGCCAGCGAACCCCCTCCAGAGGCCAGTACAACAATTTTTACGCTCATGTGATCGCTCGATTTTTGATTGAGTCTGTAATCTTTTTTGCAGCCCAGGCTAAGAGAATACCTACCGCTAACTCGAGTGAGACGGCTAGGGTCAGTTGCCAGACTGAAACTCCGACAGAACTCATTGCCCGAGTCAAAAGTGCTCCACTACTTAAGTAGGCAACCAGAGCTACACCGCAGGCAACTGCGAGAAAACTCAGGATCAGTGCTCTGATTCCGATCGCGAGGTTCCTTCTGTACATAACTATTCCGGCCACACCGACTGCAATTGCGCTGAGGAGAATAAGTGGATGTCGACCCGTAGGCAGTGCTCCCAATAATGGCACCGCCGGAATTTCCAGTATTCGGTGGGTAAGAGGAGCCACCAGAGTGTGCGCCCCTATCGCAAAACCGGGCCCAACTAAGTAAGCCAGCGTTGCCACGGCTGCATTGGGTAGGTAGAGGAGATTGAAAAGCAGAAGCAGGACACCGCCTAACCAGCCGGGCTGGAGAACCACAATCAGATTCTTGATTGTGGAAAAATGAAACGCGAGTGAGAAACCCAGCACGATAGATGATGCGCCAAGAGCGATCGCTACCAAACGGATTGCCAGGTCCACACTCGCGAAGTACTTTCGACCCTGACTTGCCCGTAGATTTAGAGTCGCAATCCAGACAAGCGGTATCGATGTAAGCGGGACGAAATAAAGAATTGGATGTATCGCGCTCGTACTGGAGGCCCACGCCAAGAGTGCAGCCAAGCCAGCATAGAAAAGTGAAAAGAGTGTGCGCACCAGCCGCATAACATTTGCATCTGCTTCTAACTTTTCTTTGGCACGCATCGTGCATTTTCTTACAGCAACGATGGGGAAAATCATGGCGCCCAAAGGTAGGTAGGAGAGATACCCCGCTTGGTTAGCAGGGGGTAGCAGTAAATAAAAGGGAACGTGATGAGCCCCCAACCAGAGCCAGATAGCAGCCCTCATCGGATCGGAGGTATGGCCATTGCTACTTCCCGCAGTTGCCCAACCCAACATAGTGATGAAGGCCGTTGGGAGAAGTACTAGGGCGATGCTGCGCAGCGCCTGTGTCAACGAGACCCAAAGGACGCGTTGGAACATGTGTGCTAGCGCTTCAAAATTGCACGCATGATACGTGCGGTTTCACTTGGGGTCTGTCCTACCCGAACTCCAACGGCCTCAAGGGCATCCTTCTTTCCCTGGGCGGTTCCCGATGAGCCAGAAACTATGGCGCCGGCATGGCCCATTGTCTTTCCCTCGGGTGCGGTGAAGCCTGCAACGTATCCGACCACTGGCTTTGTCACATATTCACGGATGAAATCGGCGGCACGCTCTTCTGCATCCCCGCCAATCTCGCCAATCATGACAATTGCCTCCGTAGCGGGGTCGTCTTGAAATGCGCGCAAGCAATCGATATGAGTAGTACCGATGATCGGATCTCCGCCAATGCCAACTCCCGTACTGATTCCGATATCTCGAAGTTCATACATCATTTGGTA
This sequence comes from Candidatus Nanopelagicales bacterium, assembly GCA_038244965.1. GTDB lineage: Bacteria > Actinomycetota > Actinomycetes > Nanopelagicales > Nanopelagicaceae > QYPT01. The sequence goes on from JBBRSY010000005.1 coordinate 68,054, forward strand.
GGTCAGAGTTCCCGATTTTGAAACAAGACCGATGGGGCCGGTGACAGCGATGTCCGCGGGAATGATTCCAACATTTGACTGACCTGGCGTAATAATTCCTGGGCAGTTAGGGCCAATGATGCGCGTGACTGCCTTACTCTGGGCATAAGCGAAGAACGCAGCAGTGTCATGTATTGGAATTCCTTCAGTAATTACAACGACAAGTGGCAGAGCGGCATCGATAGCATCAATGACCGCCGACTTTGCAAACTTGGGCGGGACGAAAACTACCGAGGTATCTGCTTGAGTCGCGGCGACGGCTTCTTTCACGGTATTGAAAACCGGCAGCAAATGACCATCAATATCTATGATCATCCCACCTTTGCCCGGTGTAACTCCGCCCACGATATTTGTCCCAGAAGCCAACATTTTCTTCGTGTGCTTTGTACCTTCAGATCCGGTCATACCTTGCACGAGAACTCGGGTTGTCTTGTTGATGAAGATTGACATTATTTAGCCGCCAATTCTGCGGCGCGAGCTGCTGCGCCATCCATAGTGTCTAATTGTTCAACGAGCGGAAGTGAGGCCTCATTGAGAATTCTCCGGCCTAGCGCCACATTATTTCCATCCAACCGGACGACGATCGGCTTGTTTGCCTTGTCACCCAAAATCGCTAAAGCCTGCACAATTCCGTTGGCCACCGCATCACAGGAGGTGATGCCGCCAAAAACATTTACGAAGACGCTCTTTACATCCTTATCTCCCAGAATGATGGAGAGGCCATCAGCCATTACCTGGGCCGATGCGCCGCCGCCGATGTCCAAGAAATTAGCAGGTTTCACTCCGCCGAATTTCTCGCCTGCATAGGCGACAACATCAAGGGTGCTCATCACAAGTCCGGCACCATTGCCAATAATTCCCACCTCACCGATGAGTTTTACGTAGTTAAGGCCTTTGGACTTTGCTTCTTCTTCCAGTGCGTTCTCGGCGAAATGATCGATGAGAGCTTCGTGATCAAGATGTCGGAATTCGGCGTTGTCATCCAAGGTGATCTTTCCGTCTAGTGCAATGATGCGACCGTCATTCGTCTTCACCAATGGGTTGACCTCCACCAAAGTTGCATCCTCTGACACAAATACTCCCCAAAGGAGCACCAAAACTTCGGCTACCTTTGCGGCAATATCGCTGGGAAAGGCCGCATCCTGAATGATCTTTAACGCTTGTGCTTTGGAAAGTCCCTCAATGGTATTTACCGGAACCTTTATCAACTTCTCTGGCGTTTCGTGGGCGACGGCTTCAATATCCATGCCACCTGCAACAGAGGCCATGACTAGGAATGTTCGATTGGAGCGATCCAGCAAGATTGCCAAGTAATACTCGGATTCAATAGGTGCTGCTTGGGCAATCATTACTTTACCAACGATGTGTCCCTTGATATCCATGCCCAGGATGGCCGCGGCCTTCTCGCGTGCGTCTTGCGCGGACTCCGCCAGTTTTACGCCGCCGACTTTTCCGCGCCCACCTACTTTTACTTGCGCTTTAACAACCACCTTCCCACCGATTTTTGTCGCGGCGGCGAATGCCTCCTCGGCAGTTGTGGCGACGGCACCGGCAAGAACGGGAACCCCATGCTTTTCAAAAAGGTCTCTTGCTTGATATTCAAAGAGATCCACAAAGGTCTCCATTTCTGTTGGCTAAATGTTGGCTAATTGCTGGCCATCTATGGGCAGAGGTAATTTTGGAACGGGTGCAATCCTAGAGCTTCTCCACCGGTGCATAACGCAGCAACAATCTTTTCTCGCCATACTGGCCAAAATTGATGGTCGCTTCAGCCCGTTCACCTTCCCCCGAAAGGCTCAGCACCGTTCCCAATCCGAAAGTGTCGTGCGACACACGTTCTCCCACTGCTAGTTCAATACTGGCGCTCTTCTTGCCCGTGGGGCGCGGTGGTGCCGAAGTCGCCGCGGAATACCTGCGAGTAGAAATAGCGGAAACGGGCTTGTTGCGCCATTCAATCACCGCGGGAGGAATCTCTTCGAGAAAACGCGAAGGTGGGTTGTAATTGGGCGGCCCCCACGAAGAACGGGACTCGGCACGAGTGAGATAGAGACGATGCTCGGCACGAGTGAGCCCAACGTAAGCCAGCCTTCGTTCTTCCTCAATCTCATTTTTATCATCAAAAGTTCGGGAGTGCGGAAAGATTCCATCTTCCAAACCAGTGAGAAAAACAGTTGGAAACTCCAGGCCCTTTGCGGTGTGTAGCGTCATCAACGTCACTACCCCACCGTGATCTTCGCCCTCTGGAATCTCATCGGAGTCTGCGACCAAGGAAACTTGTTCAAGGAAACCGGCAAGTGAGATCTCCTGATCTTCACCCAGTTCATCAAGGGGCGTTTCTTCGTATTCCATCGAAACCGCCACGAGTTCTTGCAGGTTTTCCACGCGAACTTCATCTTGCGGATCTTTGCTGGCGGTCAGCTCAGCGAGAAGTCCAGACTGTTCCAGCACCGCTTCAATAATTACGGACGGCCTGACTTTCGCTTCGACCAGCACACTAAGTGCGGCGACCATCGACAGGAACTGATGAACCGATGTGGCAGCCCGCGTTGGCATGTCAGATATCTCCGTGCATCGGTGAAGTCCCTGCCAGAAAGAGAATCCATTGCTTTGTGCGTATTGATCAACATAGTCAAGGGCGCGATCACCGATGCCGCGTTTTGGAACATTAATAATTCGACGAATGGAAACCTCATCATTGGGATTGGCGAGAACTCTCAAGTACGCCAGCAGGTCCTTCACTTCTTTTCTCTCGTAAAATCGAACTCCACCTACGACTTTATAAGGCAGGGCCGAGCGCATGAAGACTTCTTCAAAGACACGCGATTGTGCATTGGTGCGATAGAAGATCGCCGTATCACCCGGCTTTGATACTCCTTCACCTTGGAGCTTTCGAATTTCGCCCGTAATGAATTCGGCCTCATCGTGCTCGTCCTCTGCCACATAACCCGTCAGCGGAGCGCCAGAGCCGGCCTGGGACCAGAGGTTCTTCTCTTTTCGGCTCTCATTCTGGGTGATCACCGCGTTTGCCGCGTTGAGAATATTCTGGGTTGAACGATAGTTCTGCTCTAAAAGAACGGTCGTCGCGTTTGGAAAATCCAATTCGAACTGCAAAATGTTGCGAATCGTCGCCCCGCGAAAGCCGTAGATCGATTGGTCGGCATCTCCAACGACGCACAATTCTGCCGCTGGGATCCCGTCCGCATCATTGCCAACGATTTCCCGAATCAATACGTACTGGGCGTGATTAGTATCTTGATACTCATCAACTAGCACGTGGCGAAAACGAGAACGAAATCGCGATTTGCTCTCTGGAAATCTCTGCAAAACTTCAACTGTCTGCATGATCAAATCGTCGAAATCCATAGCATTGGCCTGCTGTAGCCGACGCTGGTATACGGCATATACCTCTGCCACTACTTGTTCAAACTGATTCTTTGTTGCCAGAACATAATCATTTGGTCCGAGCAATTCGTTCTTGGCATTGGAGATCATCGACTGGAATTGACGAGCGGGATAACGCTTAGAATCCAGATTAAGATCTCTCGCCACAATAGTTATCAACTTCAAACTATCTGCCTGATCATAAATACTGAAAAAATTGCTGTATCCCAACCGCCCAGCTTCTTGCCGAAGTACTCTTACGCACGCCGAGTGAAAAGTAGAGACCCACATTGAACGAGCAATCGGCCCCACGAGTTCGGCCACCCGTTCCTTCATCTCGCCGGCTGCCTTATTAGTGAAGGTAATTGCTAAGATTTCGTAAGGAGCAACCTTTCGCATTTTCATCAGGTAGGCAATCCTGCGGGTCAAGACCCGGGTTTTACCTGATCCAGCGCCCGCCACGACCAACAGGGGCCCACCCACATGAACCACGGCCAACTTTTGTTGCGGATTTAGCCCGTCTAGTAACGTATCTGGGCTGGTCATGGTCGCCAGTCTATTAGGCTTCACCGTCTAGCTTGAATTTCGAATATTGGAGCACAAATGCAGCCGATTCCTGATAGTGAAATCAAACGAGTATTAGTCGTAAGTGCCCATCCCGATGATTCAGATTTCGGTGCATCAGGAACTATCGCATCGTGGATCAAACAAGGCATTCACGTTTCGTATTGCATCGCGACCAATGGCGATCAAGGTGGCGAAGAGTCTGGAATCCCAGTTGAGGAAATGCCTGCCGTCCGACAGCGAGAACAACGCGCTGCAGGCGCTGCAATTGGCGTTACAGATATTACTTTCCTTAACTATCGAGATGGTTCTCTCGAACCGACCATAGGTCTTCGAAAAGATATTGTTCGCGCCATCCGAATTGCCCAACCGGATCGCATGGTCTGTCAAAGTCCCGAACGCAATTGGGAGCGGATTGGGGCTAGTCACCCAGATCATTTAGCAGCCGGAGAAGCCGCAATTCAGGCGGTCTATCCCGATGCACGAAACCCATTTGCCTTTCCGGACTTGCTAGATGCAGGACTAAAACCTTGGCGTGTGAAGGAAGTATGGGTGACGGCGCATGCTGCATCAGATCACTATGTTGATGTTACCGACTTTTTCCATTTGAAGATGGCCGCACTCCACGCGCACGCATCTCAGACCGCGCACAACTCGGAAATGGAAAACATGGTCCGCTCGTGGGGCGAGCGAAATGCTGTAGCTGGCGGCCTAGCTGAAGGCCGAATCGCTGAAGCTTTTAAAATTGTTAATACGAACTAACCCGTATTAACTAAGGATCACCTTTTCAATTGCGAAAGTCTGCGCTGGAGTGCCGTCGCCGCCTCCGCCTTTAACTCCCGCGGCGGCCACCGCCTTGATAATGCTCAAACCAGAAGTAATCTGGCCCCAGATTGTGTAAGCCGGAGATAGGGTCGTATCACCGTAGACCAGGAAGAACTGACTTCCGTTGGTTGAAGGTCCAGAATTCGCCATCGCTACGGCGCCCGCTGGATAGTTATTGGCCACATTCTTTGGCAGGTTTTCATCTTGGAATGTAAATCCAGGTCCGCCAGTTCCAGTGGCACTGGGATCCCCGCACTGTAAAACGAAAAGACCTAAAGTGGTGAGTCGGTGGCAGAGAGTGCCATCAAAGTACTTCGCCTTGGCAAGGGCGGTGAGAGCGGTCATTGTTACAGGTGCCTTGACGCCGTCCGTTCTGATAACAATGGTGCCGCAGTTGGTAATCAGAGTGAACTTTCCAATCCTTCCGGCATCCATTTTTGTAGGTGGCGTAATCACAATAGGAGTGTGGCCAACTGCCTTTGTCGGCTTACATACAACGCCACCAGCCAAATTGGTCGATGTTGGCGTGGCCGTGGGGGTAAGTGAAAGTGTTGGAATTGCGGTGGGAGTTGGCGTCACGACTTCGCTTGGCGTGGGTGTTGGAGTGCTTGCCGGCGTATTCGAACATGCCGACAGTCCAACAACTGCGACTAGAGCAATAGCCCCTAAGTAGATTCCACGTTTCACGAGATTACCCTTTCGTAGTAATACAGAATTATCGCCTATTCCCACTCAATAGTGCCAGGGGGCTTGCTGGTTATATCCAACACCACGCGATTGACATCCTTGACCTCATTGGTGATGCGGGTAGAAATTCGCTCGAGTAATTCATAGGGAAGTCTGGACCAGTCCGCAGTCATTGCGTCCTCACTTGAGACGGGACGCAAAACAATGGGGTGGCCATATGTGCGCCCATCGCCTTGAACTCCGACACTTCTCACATCCGCCAGAAGCACAACTGGACACTGCCAAATTTCTCGATCTTGCCCAGCAGCATGCAACTCTTCGCGGACAATCAGGTCGGCCTGGCGCAATATTTCCAGGCGCTCATTCGTCACCTCACCAATAATGCGGATGGCCAAGCCAGGACCCGGAAAAGGTTGACGCCAGACGATTTCAGCGGGCAGGCCTAGTTGCAAACCAACTTGTCGGACTTCATCCTTGAACAGAGTGCGCAGGGGTTCTACGAGAGTGAACTTCAAGTCATCGGGCAACCCCCCCACATTGTGATGCGACTTGATGTTGGCAGTGCCAGTTCCGCCGCCTGACTCGACCACATCTGGATAAAGCGTCCCCTGCACAAGGAATTCCACTTCGCCTTCGGCTTCGATTTCTCTGGCGGCCGCTTCGAAGCTGCGGATGAATTCGCGACCGATGATCTTTCGCTTTGCCTCAGGTTCACTAACGCCAGCAAGTGCGTCCATAAATTGTTGGCGCGCATCCACGATCTTGAGCTCAACCCCCGTTGCAGCAACAAAATCCATTTCAACCTGCTCGGCTTCGCCGGCGCGAAGCAGGCCATGATCGACAAATACGCAAGTAAGTTGCGAACCAACGGCCCTTTGAACGATTGCCGCCGCGACGGCCGAATCAACGCCACCAGAAAGCCCACAGATAATGCGCTTTGCACCGACGAGTTCTCTGACTTTGGCAATTTCGTGTTCGGCAATGTTAGAAGTCGTCCATGACGGCGAGCAGCCCGCGATTTCAATCAGCCAATTCTTGAGAATCTCCTGTCCGTATTCGGTGTGGAGGACTTCTGGATGGAATTGCACTCCGGCCAATATGCCAGATCCATTTTCAAAAGCCGCGATAGGAGTGTCATTGGTCGTGGCAGAGACCGTGAATCCAGGCGGGGCTTGCGTTACTGCGTCGCCATGACTCATCCAGACCCTAAGCGAAGTTGGAAGCGTGGAGAAAATTTGTGATGTTGAATCAGAATTCAATTCAGTGCGGCCGAACTCAGATTTTCCGGTCTGGCTAACAACGCCGCCCAGAGCCGCCGCCATTACCTGAAATCCGTAGCAAATTCCAAATATCGGGATCCCCAGCGAAAATATTTCGGAGTCCATCGTGGGTGCATTCGGTGCATACACGCTGGATGGACCGCCCGAAAGAATGATCGCCGCTGGCGCCTTTGCCAAAATCTGCGCCGATGTAATCGTTGACGGAACTATCTCGCTATAAACTTTGGCCTCACGCACTCGTCGTGCAATAAGTTGTGCATACTGCGCTCCAAAATCAACGACTAATACTCCATTTGCGTTAGTCACGATGGATGAGAACCTCAACCCTTTGGAATTCTTTAGGGTCTGAATATCCGCAGGTGGCCATTGCCCGGCGAAGCGCGCCAAATAGGTTCATGGATCCATCGGATGCGCGAGAAGGTCCCAGCAAGATTTCCGCCAGCGTTCCCCGAGTTCCAACTGCAACGCGCTCTCCACGTGGGAGTTCCTGATGATGTGCTTCGCTGCCCCAATGCCAGCCAAGTCCGGGCGCCTCAATCGCTCGGGCAAGCGGTGATCCCATCATCACTGCATCGGCTCCGCAGGCAATTGCCTTAGCAATATCTCCGCTGCGTCCGACCGAACCATCTGCAATAACGTGAACGTAGCGTCCCCCGGATTCGTCCATGTAATCTCGCCGAGCCGAGGCAACCTCCGCCACAGCCGATGCCATCGGTACCTCAATCCCAAGTACCTTCACGGTGGTGTGGGCAGAGCCGCCACCAAAACCAACAAGTACACCGGCCGCGCCGGCGCGCATTAAGTGAAGCGCGGCGGTCGCCGTTGCTACACCGCCGACGATCACTGGCACGTCAAGTTCATAGATAAATTTCTTCAGGTTAAGTGCTTCATTCTTACTTGCCACATGCTCGGCACTGACCGTTGTTCCGCGGATAACGAAAATATCCACACCTGCATCGATCACTGTTTTATAGAGCATCGCAGTGCGTTGCGGAGAAAGCGAACCGGCAACGGTCACACCCGCATCGCGAATTTGCTGCAATCGCTCTTTAATCAACGTGGGTTGAATCGGTGCAGCGTAAATCTCCTGCATTCGCCTGGTCGCGTGGACATCGGGCATGGAAGCGATTTCGCCGAGTGGAATCCGCGGATCCTCATAGCGCGTCCAGAGACCTTCCAGGTTGAGAACGGCAAGACCACCGAGGCGGCCGATTTCGATAGCGCTTGTCGGTGACACCACAGAATCCATGGGAGCTGCCATCATGGGGATTCCAAATTTGTATGCATCGATCTGCCAAGCCGTGGAAACTTCTTCCGGGTCGCGAGTACGACGACTTGGAACAATCGCAATATCGTCAAAAGAATAAGCTTGGCGAGCGCGCTTTCCAGGTGCTATCTCAATTTCACTCATGGCCCCTCCTCTAGTTATTTCTCACGTAATTCGGAGCTGATGAAATATCCAATACATCGTGGGGATGGCTTTCCTGCAAACCCGCACTCGTAATTTGAATAAGCCGACCTTCGCGCCGAAGGTATGCGATATCTGCCGCACCGGCATAGCCCATTCCCAGGCGCAGCCCGCCAATAAGTTGGTGGGCAACCAGAGCCAAAGGCCCACGGTAGGCAACTTTGCCTTCAATGCCTTCGGGAACCAATTTATCTTCGGACAGGACGTCATCTTGCATATATCTATCCTTGGAATAAGACTTCTTGCCGCCGCGAGTTTGCATGGCACCGAGGGAACCCATCCCGCGATATGCCTTGTATTTGCGACCATCAATTTCAACTAATTCACCAGGTGACTCATCGCAGCCCGCCAAGAGAGAGCCAAGCATTACCGTGTCAGC
>JBBRSY010000006.1:0-48082 GCA_038244965.1 Candidatus Nanopelagicales bacterium
CGTGAAGGCAAACGGTGGATCCGATGCGGCAGATGCTGCTACTTCAGACACTGCTCTTGAATATCTTAAAACTAAATCAGCGGGTAGCGGACGTTATACGTTATCTTCGTTTAATCTCACCACAGCGGTCGTACTCGTTAAGAACCCTAAGTATTGGGGTGGGGTGGCAAAGGCGGGTTACGATAAAATCATCATCCGCAACGTTCCCGTAAACGTGCAACGCCTCGATGTAATAAAGGGCGCATCCTCCATTGCCGTAGACCTTTCCCCAGATCAAGCAGATGGGGTCGGTTCAAAGGTTAATGTGATTCAAGGAAAGTCATCGAATGTCTTTTTCTTCTATCTAAGTGCCAATAAAACATTTGATGCAGCAACAGCATTTACTTCCAATCCTAAGTGCGTTGAAGCGGCTCGCTACGGAATTAATTATAAGAAGATTGTCCGGTATGCAGGTCTGGGAGCAGTCCAAGCAGCGGGAATCATACCTAGCTTCTTCTCTGGCGCACTTACCTCCAAGGATGCCATCAAGACAGATACCGCCCGTGCCCAGACGGCCTTTGCTGCATGTGGTATGAAAGACACTCCAGTTAGCATCGGTTATTGGGGCGACGGTGGTGCGGTAAACGGACTGAACTTTGGTTCCATTTCAGCGCTGATTGCCGAAGATCTTCGCGGCGTCGGTTTTAATGTCAGTCTTAAGGGCGCCCCCATTGCTGTTTCATTGCCGATTTATCGGGACAACCAGGAAGAAATGGGACAGTGGCTATGGGGTCCAGACTGGCCCGATTCAACCAACTACACCGAGAGTTTTAGCCCAGGAACCAAAGTCGGTCTACGTATGGGCTGGCTTGCCGGTGCTGATCCGGTGATCGAGAAGCTTCGCGCAGATGCTGCCGTTGCCACCGATTCCAAAGCGCGTGCGGCAATCTTTACAAAATGGCAAAAGGAGATGAATTTGCGTAGTCCGCTTATTCCGCTCGTACAGCCTGCTGCTATTTTGGTAGCAAATAAGTCAGTCGCTGGCGTCACCGATCATCCGATCTGGAAGGTCAACCTTCCGGAATTGACCGTGGCGGTTAAGGCAACGGCAACTAAAAAGAAGAAATAACGACTTCTTTTACTTGGAAAGGGACAAATGAAGCCAGCGTCAGATAGAAGATTTTCCTCGCGAAAAATCTTCTCTGGCGCTGGCTTTGTCCCTTTTATTGTTCGTCGCTTATTGACCAGCATTCTCCTAATTTTTGGAATCACTCTCATTGCCTTTTCTATTACGCAATTGGTCCCAGGTGACCCCGTAGCCGCAAACCTTGGTCAGAGCGCATATAGCGATCCGGCAATTGTCGCCGCCTTCAAAAAGCAATTTGGGTTAGATCAACCTGTTTATATTCAGTACATAAAGTATGCCAGCCACTTAGTTAAGGGAGATATGGGTATTTCGCTCTCCAGCAAACGACCTGTAACGACGGATCTAAAAGAATATTTTCCCGCCACCCTTGAAATAGCTCTTATTGCCATTTTTTTCGCCCTATTTATTGGAATTCTTCTCGGAACTATTTCGGCAATCACGCGTGATCGACTACCTGACCAAATAATTCGGGTATTTAGTTTGACGGGCGTTTCGATGCCAGTCTTTTGGACGGCTCTTACGGCGTTCTACGTATTCTTTTTTCTACTTGGTTGGGCCCCTGGTAGTGGTCGACTGGAGCCCGGAGCGGACCCACCACCACATAAAACGGGCTTGTATACGGTAGACGCTCTTTTGAACGGAGATTTCTCGACTTTCAAGCAGGCATTTGCCCATTTACTTCTCCCTGCTCTGGTTCTGGCCGTCTATGCAGTGGGAGTTCTGACTCGTTTTACGAGGGCTTCAGTGCTGGAAATTCTAGGAAATGATTATGTCCGTTCTGCGCGGGCAAAGGGTCTGCCAGAATTTACGGTAATTCGCCGACATGTCCTGCGTCCGGCACTTCTCTCGATCATCACCGTTGCAGGCGTCGCATTTTCAAGTTTGTTGGCTGGATCTGTTCTTGTGGAAAATGTTTTTTCGTGGCCCGGTCTTGGTCAATATGCCTATCGAGCGGCGGTGGGTCTAGATCTACCCGGAATTATGGGCGTCAGTATGGTTGTAGCGACTATATACATCCTTATGAATCTCATTGTTGATGTTCTTTATCGAGTAATTGATCCTCAGATGAGAGATCTAAAATGAAGTCTCCGAGAGTGAAAAGGAAGAAGAATTCCAATTCGATTTGGCGCCAACCGCTGGCGATAGTGGGTATCGCTATCATCGTAATCTGGTTCATTTTGGCAATTTTCGCTCCTTGGATTGCGCCCTACGATCCCCTTTCTCAAGCCGGCGACAAATTTGTTACCCCTTCGGCTGCCCATTGGATGGGAACGGATGAATTGAATCGCGATATTTTGAGTCGCGTAATATATGGTGCGAGGATTTCGCTCCCGTACGCTCTGCTACTTGTAATTCTCTCCGCAATACTTGGTTCTGTAATAGGTGGAATCTCCGGGTATTTTGGCGGAAAGGTCGATTCTGTCCTCATGCGTGTTACTGATATGTTCTTTGCATTTCCGGGAATCGTATTGGCTATGGCCGTGGCAGCGGCGCTTGGTCCGCAGATCCGAAACGCTGTTATAGCTGTCACCATAGTCGCTTGGCCCGTCTACGCCCGATTGGTTCGAAGTCTCATCTTGAATGCCAAACAGAATGATTATGTAACGGCATCCTCGTTGCTTGGCTCATCTTCGATCCGGACTCTCTTTGTGGACTTACGACCTAACATTTCTGGCCCAGTATTTGTGCTTGCTGCACTTGAAGTTGGCAATGCACTCCTACTTCTATCGGGACTTTCATTTCTAGGTTTGGGTGCACAGCCCCCGTCCGCCGAATGGGGATCTATGGTTTCAATGGGGGCGGCTAACTTTGATCGCTGGTGGGTTGGTCTTTTCCCTGGCTTGGCAATTCTCACGGCCGTTCTCGGATTCAATTTTATTGGAGATACATTGCGAGATGCCTTGGATCCAAGAACTGCAAAGGCGCTTCGTAACTGATGAAACTCCTCGAAGTTACTGACCTGACTGTCACGCTGGCAACCTCTTCAGGGGATGCCCAAGCCGTTCGTAATCTCTCATTCAATCTCGGTCACGGTGAAATTCTTGGGATTGCGGGTGAGAGCGGAAGCGGAAAAACGATGACCGCGTTAAGTTTGCTGGGACTTCTACCGTACAAAGGAAGAGCCGAAGGATCTGTACTTTTTGATGGGCGAGAGATACTGACGTGCACGAAGAAGGAATACCGCAATCTTCGCGGCAAAGATATTGCGATGATTTTTCAAGATCCCATGACTTCACTGCATCCCATGCTTACCATTGAAACCCAATTGACGGAACATCTTCGGTATCACCGAAAGGTAGATAAGGAGAGTGCTCGCCAAAGCGCCCTTAAACTTCTGGACACCGTCAAGATTCCTGATCCAGCAGCAGCACTGCGTGCCCATCCGATTCAGTTTTCCGGTGGAATGAGACAGAGAATTGCAATAGCAATGGCGCTAGCTTGTGAACCAAAACTACTCATAGCTGACGAGCCAACGACGGCTTTGGACGTTACGGTTCAAGCGGGAATTTTGAAACTATTACATCAATTGCGCGATGAGCGAAATCTTTCAATCATGATTATCACCCATGATTTAGGCGTACTTTCTTCTCTGACAGATCGGATCATGATAATGTATGCCGGATCTGAGGTTGAGTCGGGGAAAACATCTGACTTATTAATGAATCCCCGCCATCCATACACCAACGGGTTAATCTCGGCACTTCCTGGAGCAAGCAAAGATGGAAAAGTGCTGACATCCATAAAGGGAATGCCCCCAGAATTAGGAAATTTTGCATCTGGGTGCGCATTCCATCCGCGTTGCGCTTTCGCAGAGAAAAGCTGCAGCGACTCAGTTCCGTTGGCGTTGCAGATTTCTGATACTCATCGCATTTTCTGTCCGATTAATCCTTTAAAGAAGAGTGTGGACATAGGGGTATGAAAGAGATTTTGAATCTCAAGGATGTCGTCGTCGAATACGAACGACGCAATGAGACAATTCGCGCGGTTGCAGGCGTAGATTTAACACTTAATTCCGGAGAAATTCTGGGACTTGTTGGCGAATCTGGGTGCGGAAAATCCACGCTCGGAAAGGCAATGGTTGGGATTCTAAAGCCCGCTCTGGGAGAAATTACCTTTGATGGGGAGAAGGTAAAGAAGCTCACTCGAGGTCAACTTCCTAAACATTTCCGAAACCTTCAAATGGTTTTTCAGGATCCATATGGTTCGCTAAACCCACGCAGGAAGATCGGTGCCCAAATCATCGATGGCTTGCTTGTATCAGGCATGAAGATAATTGAAGCCATGGAGAATGCAGAATCGCTTTTAGGCAAAGTGGGTTTGCCAAAAGACGCCATAGATCGCTTTCCTCACCAATTCTCCGGAGGTCAACGACAAAGAATTGCCATAGCCAGAGCATTGGCGGCTTCCCCAACTGTAATCATCGCCGACGAACCGATATCAGCGCTAGACACCTCGTCCCAGGCGCAAGTGGCCAATCTACTGGTGAATTTAGTTGAGGAGTTTGGAATGGGCATGGTTTTTATTTCCCATGATTTATCTATTGTGCGCAGGATCTCTGATCGAGTGGCAGTAATGTACTTAGGAAAGATTGTTGAAATTGGAACTACAACACAAATTTGGCAAAACCCTTCTCATCCCTATACGCGTGCACTCATCTCGGCCATTCCACATGCTGATGGAAGATCTTTCATGCCTTCTGATTTACCTGGCGATGTTCCAAATCCAATGTACCCACCAACTGGCTGTCGATTCCACCCACGTTGCCCATTAGCCATGCCAGAATGCGCGATCACCGAACCTGAACTGGTAACTTTGAGCGATAATCGGCAAGTTTCATGTCTATTGCAGATAAGCAATACCGCGCCCACTCCCATGACTTTCTAGGATTAAAACGAAGGATCTATGATGCTTTTGGCAAATGTGAATGTAGTCGATGTTCTCAATGGAGAGATAATCAGAGATTCGTCCGTCAGAGTTGATAAGGCGGGCATAATTTCTCATATCGGAAAAGTTTCCTCCTTTAAGAATGTAGCTAACGAAGAAGTTATCGAGCTTGGCGGACGCTATCTTTTCCCAGGATTGATTTCTTGCCACACGCATTTATCTGTCGTCTTCCCTTTCTCTAAGACCGACCCTCATGAGAACCCAGCCGTTACTGCCTTTCGTGCGGCTCAGCGAGCTCGTGAAGCATTAATTTCTGGAATTACTACCTTGCGTTCAGTTCATGAACAAAATCAAGTGGACTTAGCCTTGCGCAATGCAGCCAAGAATGGCTGGTTCGAAGGACCACGAATATTCGGCGCCGGACGGGCGCTGTCCCGACCCAATGGTCATGGAAAGGGATCGGCTTGCAGTTACGCGGAGGATTTTGAAGGCTTTTACCAGGCCGGGCTTAGTGAATTGAAAGATGGAGCAGATCACTTGAAGATCTTTATCACTGGTGGATTAGCTCACGCGGGGGAGAAACCTGAGACGTCGGAAATGTCTGATGAAGAAATTCGCGGTGTAGTAAAAGCCGCGGAGGAATTTGATACATACGTTGTCGCCCACGCTGGTGGCGCAGAAGCCATCCAACAGGCGCTACGACTCGGAGTGCGATCCTTTGAACATGGCTATGTTATGGAACAGGTAACGGTGGACGCGATGGCAGCTAAGGATGTTTTTTACTCCCCAACCTTGTGTGTAACGCGCTCGGAATCGTGGATGCGCGAAAAGGGGTTTGAGGAAGCATCAATTCAAAATTGTTTAGCGGTCAGTGATCGGCATTTGGCAAGTGTAAAGTTAGCCATCAAGGCCGATATTAAAATGACTAATGGCACGGATTACCCGCCAGGAGACTTAGTGGATGGTGTCCCTGCTGCCCTACACGAATTATTCTTAATGCATGAAGCTGGGCTGAGTACTCTCAAATCGCTTCAGTCCATTACATCTACGGCTGCAGCTCTTATAAATCAGAGCAATAACTTAGGGCAAATTCGCGAGGGATTTATCGGTGACTTTGTAGCATTGCCAAATAATCCGCTGGAGGATCCTATGAATCTTGGCGAGATAGATTTTGTTATGCAGGGCGGGAAAACAATCGTCAGCCGAATGTGAAGAGGACGCTATGACAAAACAAAAAGTGGAATTCTGGTTCGATACTCTCTGTCCTTGGGCCTGGATGACTTCTCGATGGTTGCTTGAGGTGGAGCGAGTACGAAGTATTTCCATTACATGGAATGTGATGAGTCTCTATTATCTCAACAAAGGACGCGATGGCATAACTAAAGAATACTTGGAACACGCTAATAATGCGCTCGGCCCACTGAGGGTCATCACGCACGCATCAGAGGAATTTGGCGAGCAGATCGTCGGCGACCTATATTCAAGCTTTGGAAGAAAAATCCACCTAGAAAAGCAGAATTTTTCCGATGAATTAATACTTGAAGTGTTAAATGACCTAGGACTCTCAGTTTCCCTCTTAGATTTTGCGCACGATGAAACGGTAGATATAGAGATAATGAAAAGTCATACTCGCGGGATTTCACTTGTGGGTCAAGATGTGGGTACACCAATAATTGGCGTAGGTGACATAGCGTTCTTCGGACCAGTAATTTCTCCTGCCCCCAAGGGCGAAGAGGCTGGAAAACTATTTGATGGCGTGCTGGCTGTCGCAAGCTTCCCAGGATTCTTCGAGATTAAGCGCAGTCGAACGGTGGGACCGATTTTCGACTAAATGTACTTTTTGATTAAGTCAATCCCGGAAATGATGAGGCAATCGCGGACATTATTGTGGAGACCGCAATGGCCAGAAGTAGTAGACCGAAAATTCGCGTGAGGACCATTAGACCTTGATCGCCAAGAATGTGTTCGATTGGTTCGGCTAAGAGAAGAAGTAGAAATGTCATCAGCGATAAGACAAGGATGATGATGACATCGGCAATGCGAACAATTCCGCGGTCGGAGTTACCAATAGCAATGACGGTGGCTATAGCGCCAGGCCCCGCCATCATGGGGATTGCAAGTGGAACGACGGCTGCACCGGTCGGAGACGCTTCTATTGCGCTGCCCTTCTTGCCCATCACCATGCTCCAACCAATCGCGCCAATTACGAGAGCACCAGCAATCCTGAAGGCATCCATCTGGATATTGAGAAGTCTAAGAATGATGTCACCGATAAAATAGGCAACGAATAGTGTCAGCCCAGAAACCACGGCCGTCTGTAAGGCAATTATTCGGCGCTTCTCTTTTGTGGCGCCACCCGTCAGGTTAAGGAATACCGGTATGGATGTGATCGGGCTGACGATGGCGAAAAGAGCAATCAAGGTGGTGACATCGCTGCTGATCTTCATGAGGTGTAGCCTCTCATAGCCTCCGTGAAGTGAGGTACATAACGAGTTTTAGCCAATAACTACCTTGATTTCGAGAGATTTTCGCTGCCTTGCAAGGGACCATGAATAGGTGGTTGGGGTCACATTCAAATTTCGTCAGTATATGCGAGGGAATTGATTTTGCCGAAGTAATGAAATTCCCATTGCTAGACACTTCCTTTTTGATCGGCCAGATTTGATGTGATCTACGGAATACGAAAAATAGTGACGAAGGGAATAGTCCGGAAAGTGTTAGTCCTCGCACAAACTTCGCCTTTTAGAAGTTCGCGGTGAAAGGATCAGCTTGTAAACGAGAAGCAGAAAATAAGTTACTCAGGGAGAGATGAGGATTTAAAATGAAGTTAAAAGCCGATTCCAAGTTCGCAGGAGTTTTAGTTGTCGTGGTAGCCCTAGGGTTGCTTGCAACAAATGCGACGGTTGCCAATGCAGTTACCAAGAAAACAATCACATGCTACAAAGGCAAAGTTGCCAAGAAAGTTACTGCTGTCAAGCCAGTATGTGCAAAAGGCTGGTCAACGAAGAAGCCAGTCGTAAAAGTAACTCCAAAGCCCGCGACAACACCAACAAAAGCTACTGGCGGAGTCGTGGCATTTTCTGGAACGTATAAAGGCAAGATGTCCGTGCTTTGGAGTGATAGTGGCGTCTCAGCTTCGGCGATTACCGGGACCGGAACGGGAACCACCCTGGGTCTGGATGCATTGACTGGAACCGGTTCCTCTTCTCCTCAGAACCAGTGCGATTCCATTGATGGATCTGGTGTCTTAAGTGGGGATGGCAATACTTTAAAAGTGACTTTTGACTCGAACGCTAAAGCGTGCGCAGCCGAAGGCGCAGCACCAACGAGTGTAAGTGTGACTGGTACTGCAACTATCACTGGGGGCACCGGTAAGTATGCCGGGGCGACCGGAACGTTAAAGGCCACGGGTACTTTTGCAATCAAGTCCAACGCGGCCGGGTTTGGTGAGACAACTGCTCTCACATTGACTTTGTCTGGAAATATCAATACCAAATAACTAACCACAATAAACCAAGAGAAATACACGTGTACACCAATAGGAGAAGGAGTAGTTATATGAAAAGATTCATCTCGAGCGTTGTGATTGGTGCCCTGGCACTGGTCGGCGGCGCCGTTGTTGGAGGTACACCTGCATCAGCAGCGACTACTCCGACCCTGGTGATTTCTGGCGGAAGTGCAGTCTTTGGACTTGATCCAGCAATTATCGTAGCCACAGCGAGCACAGCAGGAGCAGTTAAATTTAGCGCCGATGGAGTTGTCGTTACGGGCTGCGGAGCAGTCGCAACAACTACGGTGACCCCATTTATTGCTAAGTGCTCGTGGGTTCCCGCAAAGAGTGGCGCGACCGTTCTCACCGGAACGCTAACGCCAACTGATACCGCTGGCTTCACCTCAGCCGATGCAGCGGCATTCACTGTGAAAGTAGGAACCCCCATTCAAGGAGTGGTTTCCCCAATCCATCTATATGTGGACACTGTTATAGGAAGTGGCACAACCGGCGTACTCGCACCCCGTTTCGGAGTTAGTTGCGCCATCACGAGCCAATTCATTGTTGGTCAGACGATTGTGTTCCGAGTTTATGGAAATGATTCAGACCTGGCCGGCGCAGTCATGGATCCAACTAATACTGCCAAGGCCTACATTGAGATCGCGGGCGTAAAAGACCCGATCCAACTTTCCTACGGAAATCACAGTGGAGTTGCATTCTGGACTGCGGTCTTAAAGACCGGTACAGCTTCGGGTCTCTATAACACCTTGGGTGTCATTAGTTTCAAAGTAACTATGGTTGCCAAGGAGTTAAACACGGTTCAGGTTCTAACAACCAAACTGGTTCGCAAGATGGTTGCTGGAGTACAGGTTAAAGATGCTGATGGAAGGCGTGTTTACGAGCGCGTCCCAGCATTTAGAACAATTCCTGTTAATCCTCCTCTTGCAGGAGCAGTTGCCACATTCGCACCAAACTGGGCTGCTGGCTCGCTATTAACACTCTACGCAGTTCCAACTGCCTAATCTAGATCGTCTCAATAAACTTGAAGTCCGAGTCCGAATCAACTGACTCGGACTTCAAGTTTTATAACACACCACGTCGCTAAAAATACGGAGAAAGTAGGAAAAATGAAAAAAGTTTTGTTTTCTAATAGATTGAGGACCAACGTCCTTCGAGTCGCAGTGGTCGCCATTCTTCCCATAGCAATGATTACCCCCGCTATGGGTGCTGATTCCGTGACTACCCCAGTCACATTGATCGCACCGGTTGGGCTAGCAGGCGTTCCCGCACTCCCATTTACTGGTACGAAGTCGGCAGCATTCTCACTTCCTGAAAAAATGATTACTTTGGATGTGACGCCAAACCAAGGCGCAGAAGGAACGCCGATCACGGTCTCTGGAAAGGGTTTGCCCGCAAGTGCCACGATGCCCATGACCTGGTCCACAGCTGAGGGAGCATGGATTGCTGATGTACAACCAAACTCGGTCAACTACATGGGCAACAAGTACACAAAATTCAACATTGATATGACCACAGTGACAACGGATGCCAGTGGAAACTTCACTTTTAAAACGAAGGCCCCGCGGGACTTCGGCGCCGTTCACGACATTTATGTTGTGCAAAATGGAGTTGCCGTTGCTCACGCTGGTTACCAGATGGCAACTACCATGTCGATTTCGCCAAAGAGTGGCCCGATTGGTACGCCAATCACTGTGACTTATACGGGCATGGGAGCAAACCTTTACACGGGAGCTGTCTCCGTTCTTTGGGACAACAATTACGCCGGCGTGGCCACTGGAGTTTGGACTCGCGGCACTGCAGTCTTCAAGATTCGCGCAGCAGGTCCAGTTGGCACTCACTACATTGCGTCGACTGCAGCCATTGGTGTTCAGTACATGAACATTAAGCAATCGCCGGTCCCATGGGGCAAAGGTTCAGCCGTTTCCTTTAAGGTAACGAAAGACATGGGTGCTCCAAAGGCATCGATAGAATTTCCACCATCAGTAGAGCCTTCAGTTCCACTACGTACGACACTTTCCACCGTTGGCCTTGATCCCAACACCAAGGCGGTTGCAACGCTGTCGCAGACAAGTGGCATCGTGGAGTCAAAGACGATGCTCAATGTCACGGGATTATCTACGACTGGCGTCCACCAGATCGTCTGGTCCACAGTGGTAGGCAATCGCGTTAACTGCACTGGAACATGCTGGGTTTATAACGGCGTACCGATGGGCACTGCAAGTCCGACAAACGGAAACATTAGCCAAGAGGTAACCATTCCCGACAATCTCGGCGGATGGCACGTTATCCAAGTGAAGCAGGGCGAAGTTATTGAGGCGCAGATTCCATATTTTGTAAAGCAGAGCATATTCCAGTACAAGGACGCGAAGGGAAAAGTCCTCAGTAATGGTCTTGCCAAGGCAGACACTGCCAATACTCCCGAGTTGCGAGATGGATCGGGTGTTCCTAAGTCAACCTTTAAGGCTGGCGAAGAATTCACCATCGCAATGAAGGGTGTCGGTTGGACTCAGCTCGATAACACTATGGCTGTTAGTTATGACAACAACTACATTGGATATGGCTGCGGCTTCAATTCCAACGGATACATGGTGGTTCACTTGATTGCCACCGGTGCACCTGGAACTCACATCATTGACTTGCATCCTGTGATGTACATCTTCCAGCCATCCTTCGCCAATACCCCTTATGGCGCACTTCCGATCCTCACATATGCATCGGATATACCTGGACTAGCCCTTGGCTACCAATCACCTGCAGTGCACTTCGCAATCACAATAACGAAGTAGTCACTTCACAGTACTGACTAAGGCCTCACTTCTCGATCTTCGAGCGGTGAGGCCTTAGTTCTTGCCAATTTAGCAATCGCTGCGGGTAACCACCAATTCCACCTACCTAGTAAGACCATGGCACTTGGCAGAAGCAAGCCGCGGATTAACGTGGCATCGATGAAAACACCGAATGCCAGTCCAATACCAAGTTGCTGAAGACCTGGGATTCGGCCAAAAATTAATCCGGCTAAGGCGCTAATTAATATGATTGCTGCTGCAGTTACGACACCACCCGTGTGGGCCAACCCTTCGGTAATAGCCTGCGAATTGGAAATGCCGCGATCCTTTGCCTCTCGAATTCTGGAGACAATAAAGACTTCGTAATCCATAGAAAGACCAAAAAGTACTGCGAAAAGAAAGATAAGTACCCAGGCTTCAATTTGGTCGAGATGATAGGTACCAATAATTGAAGACCCCCAGCCAAATCGGAATACCAACACCATCGACCCATAGGCGATGGCAATCGAAATGAGGTCCATCAGAATTGCCTTCAAAGGCAGTACGAGCGATCGGAAAGCCCGTACCAGGATGAGATAGGCCAACAGGAGAGCCAGCAGGACTATAGGTGGAAATGAAGCGAGAATGCTCTTGAGCAAGTCGGTTCCTTGCGGAGGAACACCTCCCAGAAAGAACCTTGTGTTTGGAGGAAAATCAGTTTTCGATAAGTAATTCTGCCTTAAGTCAACGACGAGTTTCTGTGACACAGGTGCACCGAAAATGTGTCGTCCAATCACAAACATTCGGAGAAATCTTCCAGTATTGTCAACATAAGGGGGCTTTTCTCCTGCGGCAACGACGAATACTTCCGCGTCTTTCAGGATGTCCTTTGCCAGTTTAACTCTGGCACTAATAATTCTTGGCGTTATTGCCAGCCCAGGGCCGCCCAAGTCGATAAGAATCTGCGTTGGCGTGATGATGCCAGGGCCGACTCGATCGGTCACCATCGAAAGGGCACGAGAAGATTCCAGGGATGAAGGAATCGAGGTGAGTGCACTCGGTGTTACTTGTAACCATAAAACCGACGAGGCGCCGATTACTAATAACGTTAAGGAAAAGGCCAAGATTGTTTTCGGTCGTTGGATTACAAAGCGCGATGCCCTTGCAAAGAAGCCCGACATTAAGTCTCGCCTAGCTAGTAGGCCTTGAAAACCGTGCGGCTTGACACCACGGTGCCCAAGGAAGGACAGGAGGCCCGGCTGAAGCGTAAGCGTGGCGATGACAGAGATGATCGGTACTAGCAGTCCTGCGGCGCCAAGGGAACGGACAAACGGAATAGGAACCAAAAATAAAGTGGCAAGTCCTATGGAGACAACTAACCCGGACAGAATTACTGTGCGTCCAGCGGTCTGCATTGTTTTAACTATTGCATTGTCGACATGTACGACTTCCTCACCCATCATTTCACGGCGAAAACGATGAACCATCAGGAGTGAGTAATCAATGGCAAGCCCTAACCCGATAAGTTCGACGATATTTGGAATATAGAGAACCATCAAAAATTTTTGAGCGATCAAGAAGATCATTCCGAGCACGACTGAGATTGTTGCGCCGGCGAATAGAAAAGGAATGAGAACGGCCCAGCACCACCCAAGGACCAAGATCAAGAGAAGTAGCGCGAGAAGGACGGCAATGATCTGTCCGTGCAGCAAATCGACAGCCAGTACAGGGGTTACATCCCGATTTATTGCCGAGGGTCCCGTCACCAGCGCGCCAGAGAGACCCTGGTGTGCGAGGGCAGTTCTGAGTCTGTCTGTGTAAGCGGCCGCTTCAAGAAGGGTAAATGACGTCCCAACATTGGTGAAAAGCACGCCTCCTAGCGCCCTCTGTTGCGTCACTTTTGCGCTTGGGATAGCGGATGCGGCGTGGGCTATTTTTGCTTCTAAATTTTCAATTTCTGCCTGCGTGGATTGCGGAAATCTCAAAATGATAGTGAAGGTACCCTCAATATTCTCGTTAAAGTGTTCGGTCAATATTTGGTCTGCCTTGGCCGATTCGGTTCCGGGAACGGCAAGAGAAGTCGTCAGGTGTTCATTGAGCTTCGTACTTGCCATGAGCCCGAGTAGGATGAGTACGATCCATACGGCTAATACTTTCATCCGATGGCGGATAACTCCGCGGGTCCATCTCTCCAGCACCTTGCGAGTCTAACGAGTAGATCTTATCTTTGCGCTATGACTAACTCTGCGCCGAACCCAATTCTGGACCGCCTCTTTCGCCATATGGCGTGGGCCAATCAATACCTATTTGAACGACTTCAGAGAATCCCAAGTGAGGCACTCGCCCTAACGACCGAGAATAAGGAATATTCAGTCGAGGTGATCGCTGAGCACTATGTACGATCTGCGGGATTCTATATATTTCGTGTCACTGGCATTCCGCTCCCAGCCGATTATGAAATTATTACATCGAAGGATGATCTATCGGGGCTTGCTAAACGTTGTGCCGCATTTGACGAGCAACTGCGCGAGTTGGCGATGATGCCCGAAGCCATGACAACCTATCGGCGTGAAGGAAAGACAATTATTCGTGCTCGATCAACCATATTGGGTCAGTCGATTTACCATGCGACAGAGCATCGGGCACAGATCGCCGGCCTTCTGTATTACCACGGAATAACGGCAATTGATCTAGACGAGATGGACATCTGGGCTTATTCGGATGCAGAAGGTCTGGGCGCCTGACTTTCAAGAGCACTGATGAGCAACATGATGAAGATAGCCACTCCAATGAGAAGAGCGCTTGCCGCCAGGGCCATGCCGTAGTTTTGGGCACCGGGACGCGAAATCAATTGGTACAGAACCGTGGGAAGTGTTCCTTGCTCACCGTAGGCAAGGAAATTGGCCGCGCCAAATTCTCCTATGGCGATAATGGCGCAGTACCCGCTCGCCATAACTAGGACATTACGAATAATCGGAACTTCGATTAACCACCAGATTTGTTTTGGAGTAGCTGATTCGGTCTGAGCGGTTTCGCGCAGGTGATTATCAATTGCTGTGATTGCCGGATACACCATTCGAATTACGAGCGGGATCGTTAGCAGCGATTGGGCGATGGGAGTTACTAGCCAACTTGATCGAAGTGGAAAAATACCTCCGCCAAATGTTATGAGATATCCGAAACCAAGCACGACGCTGGATATACCCACAGGCATTTGGAAAACGATATCCATGACGCGTTGAAGCCGACCTTGACTGACATGTCTTTTGGGCCTTGAAAGAAGGAAACTCGCCAAAGTGCCTACTGCCATGCTCAGTACCACCGTGATGATCGCGTTTCGTAGAGTATTCACCGCCGCGTGACCGACGGAAATGCTGAGCACATCTCTGGCGCCGAATCCTGCGAGATTAAGGAAGTTTTGCAGTCCAAATCCGGTATCTATGCGAAAGGCACGCCAGACAACCGTAATTAAGGGCAGAAATATGAGGCCGAAGGTGAATATCAAAGTGGTAAGAATTGCTGGATAGTCGCGTCTATCAATTCGCGGGCGGCGCTCGATTGTTGTCGAACCCAAGAAATCTAAGCGCGACCTGGAAAGACGTTGGGCAGCAACGAAGGTAATGACGGTCAGGATCGATTGGACTAGCACCAAAGCTGCGGCCTTCGAAAGATCCAAGTTCTGGGTGGTAACTCGGTATATCTCTGTTTCGATGGTCCTAACGGATGGGCCGCCTAGAACAAGCACCAATCCAAAATTTGCCGCGCAATACAGGAAGATGAGGGCACCGGCGGAGGCAATTGCATGGTTAAGTTGGGGAAATGTCATGCTCATTAGCGTCCGAAATCGTCCCGCTCCGTCCAAGGCAGCGGCGTCCTCAATTTCCCGATCCAAAGTCGTCCATACTCCGCCGATAATACGAACGGCAAGAGAGTAATTCATGAAGATGTTGGCACAGATGATTATTGGAACACCGGAATGTCCATGTAGGAGATTGGATACCAATGGTATGTCTCGAAAAGCGGTAAAGCCGATCGCAACCACGATTGTCGGTAGCATGAAGGGAACAGTGATAACGGCGCGAAGGATTTTCTGTCCTCGAAAACTACGATGGTAGAGAATATAAGCACCAGGAATACCAAAGAGCAGGCAGAGTCCTGCGGAAAGCGCGGCTTGCCATATGGTGAACCACGTAAGGGAGGCAATTCTTGCCGTAACAATTGTGTGGAGCCAGTCACCGCCCAAGCCGATCGACAGAATCCGGGCAAGCGGCCAGTAAAACAGCACTCCGAAAAAAAATAGCGGGGCTGCCCAAATGACCGCTTGGCCTTGATTCTTATTCAAAGATGGCTGACCACTTAGCTAGCCAACTTTTTCTGTTGGCAGTGAAGTCGAGAGTATCTCCATAGGTATGTGATGCAAGTTGGGTAAAGCTACTCCAAGCAGCGGGAATGGGAGTCCCGGGCACAATTGGATACATATACATCGCTTTAGGGAATGTTGCTTGGAAATTAGCGGACAGAAGATATTTCACCACAGCCCTCGCACCTTTTGAATTTTTAGCATTTTTCAATACGCCGGCATATTCAGTTTGTCTGAAGCAACCATCCGTCATGCTCGCGGTCTGCGATTGTCCATCACTGCGAACTTCATCAGCGGGGGAGGATGCATAGCTCAATACGATCGGATACGAGCCTTTCCCGCTAGATCCTGAAAAATCGGTGAAATAGGCGGCATCCCATCCATTGTCTACCTTTACACCATTCTTCTTCAGGGATCGCCAGTACGTTTCCCAATCTGAACTCCCGAAAATATCGACTGTTGCCGCCAGAAACGAGAGTCCGGTAGATGACAAATTCGGATTCTCGATCACCGTCAATCCCTTGTACTTCGAGAGAGTTAATTCAGATATTGACGATGGCGCGGCGAATTTGTGCAGAGCAAACCAAGTCTTGTCGTAGTTGAAACAGACGTCTCCGTAATCCGTGGGGGAAAGCGACCCGTCGATTATCTGGTTACTTGTTGCCAAACTCGCGAAGGTATTATCAATGCCAAAGACAGCATCGCCGATGGGCGCTGCCTTTGTCAGAATTAGGCGATTCGTAAGACTTCCGGCATCACCGGCCTTTAGGAGTTTTAGAGTGTAGCCAGAAGTCTTATCAAAATCGGCAATGAGCTCTTTGCTCATGACAAAGGAATCGTGGGTCACCAATACAACCTCTTTGGGTCCTTTGCTGCCGGTTATGTTGATTGCGACGACCACGAGTCCTACAACGAGGATTAAAGAGAGGGGGAGCAGAATTTTGCGAGATATTTTCATGTCAGTATCAATGCCCTTTCATTAAAGAAGAGGCACGGTTAAGAGTGGTCTCCCTGCGTTGGCATTACCCAGATCAGGTTAGACGGTCGAAGACTACGTAGTCTTCCTCTCAGTCCGGTGGTACCGAACTCCCGTGTGAGGCACACACTACCTCACATTTCGCTTATTTGATGGTGAGTTTTATTGGAACGGTCTTCAGTGCTTGGCTTACCGGGCAGTTCACCTTGGCCAATTCGGCTGCCACACGAAAATCATCTGCATCGAGATTTGGAACATCCCCGCTAACTGTTAATCGAATTTCTGTGATACCCGTACCGGGGAGAAAATCAACTTCCGCCAATGTTCGTAGCTCGGTCGCGGGAGTCCCCCCTTTTGCCAAACCATTCGATAGTGCCATCGAAAAACAAGCGGCATGTGCGGCGCCGAGCAGTTCTTCTGGACTAGTGAGTCCATTTGGTTCCTGGCTACGCGCAGGCCATGAAACATTGAACGTGCCTGCTCCAGATGACACAAGGGCAACCGTTCCTTTTCCTTCCATAAGCGTGCCGTTCCAGATTGCTGATGCTTTTCTCGTCGTCGTCATTGCAGTCCTATTCGATAAAAGGGATTGAGCCATGAATCATTCACGGTAAGGTCGTTGTATGAGAAAGACTACTCGCCAAACTGCCCCGAATCTGGGTTAATCCGATGTGTTCGTATTGTGGTTGTCAGGCGTTGCCCGTGATCAGATTGCTCACCGTTCAGCACGAGCATGTAATAAATAAATTTGGAGAAGTTCGTCGAGCCTCTCAGATAGGGGACGTTGAGCAATGTCAAAGATTCGCCCAGGATTTGGCGAATTTGCTAATCGCTCATAACAAACTCGAAGAAGAGGGGCTCTTTGACGCCCTTGAGCCCGATCAGGAATTTACCGTGACGCTCGCGAAATTGAGACGCGAGCACACAGAAATTGATGGGCTGATCGCCCGAATTATTTCGAGTGAGATTAACCTGGTTTGGCAGTTGGAGAGAGTGCTCCGCGACAATATCAGCAACGAGGAGAATGGGCTTTTTCCTGCTACGGCGGTCACCCTCGATGGCAAAACGTGGGACCGAATCGAGGCCCAACAGGGAGTCATTCGTTGACAATCAGCGCATGAATTTGACCGTCGTGAAATTGCCAAAAATGCTTAACGCCACAAAAGCGTCCGCTTGCTCCCGCTGAGAGACGTTTGTGGCCAATATTTCATATTTCAAGATATGCCTCCCTATTATTAGAGGGTGAGAGCCTCTGAATTATGATCGAAATGATTTTAGTTTGGGCCATCGTTCCGATTTTGCTGACATTGCTATGCTATGGCTTTGGCCTTGTCTTCGCCCTCCTTATGCGCAAATCAATGAACTTCACGTTCACGGTTATCATCGGTTTCTTGCTTATGGCAGTTCTGGGAAGCCTGACGACCATAAGCACAGCGACCGCGCCATACACCGCCGTAGCGTTTGGTTTGATAAGTGCAGCAGGGTTGCTCGTGGGTGCAATCTGGTTTAGATCCTATTTTCGTATCGATTTTCTGCCGATAATCGCGGGTTTCATTACGTATCTGACGTTTGCGCTTCCAACTTTGGCTTATGGAAGGCCGAGTTGGCAGGGATGGATCAAATTAGATGATAATTCCACTTTTCTGGCGGTAACCGATCGCTTAATGAATGTTGGCAGAAGTGTGCCAATCCCTGTGGCATCGACTTACGACAGAGTGATCCAAACAATGTTCGCATCTGATGCGGGTGGACACTTTAGTTATCCAGTTGGGACCTTCATTCCCTTTGGAGTTATATCCAAACTCACGGGTGTAGAAAAGGCCTGGTTCTATCAGCCGTATTTATCCTTCGGTGCGGCTTTAGTGGCAATGATGTTTGTTGTAATTCTGAGCAGCCGAGTACCAAATCGATATCTTGTTGTTGCATTTGCTTCGATATCTTCTCTTGCATCGACCATCTATTCCTACGTGATGTGGGGTGGCATCAAGGAAATTTTCCTTATTGTTCCAATCACCTTCTTCGCTTTAACGTTTTTTTCTACTTTGCAAAATGGAAATGCGCGAGAATTCCGAGCCTACGCGATTATTTCCTTTTTTGGGATTGTTGTAATTGGCGGCAATGCCGGCATTGGTTACGCGGCACCAGTGATGTTTATTGCCGTTCTCCTTGCGTTGTGGAAGAAGAACCGTCAATATTTCTATTTCCTTGCGGGGATATCAGGCCTATCGGCAGTTGCACTGATCGCCATGCTCAAATCTGGAAATAAGATGCTAATAAACCTTTTTATCCCGCTGGCCGGTGATGTGGGAAATCTTTGGAAGTCGTTGAACATGGGACAGATTGCCGGCATCTGGCCCAGCCAAGATTTTCGTTTGGACCCAATACTGAAGCCGCTAACTTTTACTCTGATCGGCATTTCCCTCTTTTTTGTAATGGCGGGAGTCTATTTCTCCGTTGTAAAATCTATGTGGTTGATGCCATCCTTAATAGTCGGTTGTGTGGCAGTAGTTTTGACATCATATTTCTGGGGCGGGATTTGGCTAACGGGGAAAGCCATCGCTATCGCTTCTCCAATATTTCTCTTGGCGGCCTCTGTCGGTATTTATGATTTATGGCTTGAATTGGGCAAGGATTCACACCGTAGACTCGCGCCATACAAGCCGCGGGTCGTTGTAATTCTGCTTGCAGTCATGGTTGGAGCTGGCGTTATCGTTTCAGATGCTTACACTTACCGCAATGTTTCGCTCGCCCCTTATGAACAGGGGAGTGAATTGAAAAATATTGGCAAAATGTTCGCAGGTCAAGGTCCAACATTAATTCCGGAATACTCCGTTTACGGCGCTCGATACTTCTTAAGAAATATTGCAGCAGAGGCAGTCAGCGAACTTCGGGTCCATGTGATTCCGACTAGGGATGGCAATCAGATTCCAAGAGGTGCAGCGGCCGACATCGACTCATTTGACCCAGCAACGATCGACTACTTCAATCTCCTTGTTATAAGGAAGGCACCGAATGCGAGTCGCCCCCCTCTTAACTACAGCCTGGCGTGGTCTGGCAAACTCTTTGATGTGTGGAAAAGAATTCCTGGAGTCTCTGTTCGAAAGACGCTGCCCCTCGGAACTGCACAAAACCCGGGGGCGATACCGAGCTGCCGGGCGGTCGCGGATTTTTTGGCAGATCGGACCAATAACGAGAAGGTGTATACGGCCACGCGAAATCCAGTGCATGTCATTAATTTGGCGAATGGAGAGCTACCGGCCAATTGGGTTGCTTTGGCCGCCAATCCGGGCTCGGTCCATTATTCTCAGCCGGGGTCCTTCAATAGGAATTTCAACATTGGTCAAACAGGCACATACAACATGTGGATCGCAGGTTCTTATCCAGGCAGGCTTCGCGTTTTGGTAGACGGCGTAGAGGTATTTTCAGGTCATTCAATTTTTGAAGGAAATCTTAATCTAACAAATCCGCTTGGTGATACCTCACTCTCGGCAGGTGCCCATGTTCTAACTGTCCTCTACGACAGTCCACGGCTAATGCCAGGTGCAGATTTAGCATCTGAATTTGGCCCGATATACTTTTCGAGTCAGACCGCCGGGGATGTGAAGGTGCAACAAGTTTCAATTTCGAGAATTCCAGAATTGTGTACTCAGAATCTAGATTGGATTGCCATAGCAAACTGACAAAAGACCGGCGCGTTAGGACTTGATAGCATTTGCCATTGCAACGGTGTGGGCAGGGGTAGATCCGCAACAAGAACCGATGATGTCTACTCCAAGCTCTCGCATCTCCTCAGCAAATTTCGCCATTTCGATTGGTGAACCTTGATATTCAAAGATGTCACCGACGAGTACGGGAAGTCCCGCATTGGATTGGGCAATGATGAAGACTCCCGAAGGCCTGGCGTCGATCATCTCTTTCGCAATGAGTCGCATCTCATCCATACCTCTGCCGCAATTGGCTCCGATGATCCGCACTCCTAGGGATGAAAGCCTCTGGATTGCCTGCGCTGGCTTTACGCCCATCATGGTGCGCAGATTGGTATCGAAACTCATGGTTGCAATGACTGGCAATTGTGGCGCGATTTCGCGCGCCGCGTTGACTGCCGCTTCAACTTCGGAGAGATCGCTCATAGTTTCGATGAGTAATGTATCTGCGCCACCATCGACAAGCCCATGGATCTGTTCCGCGAAAATCTCCTTAGCGCTCTCCAGAGTCAGAGTGCCCATGGGATCCATCAAATCCCCTGTGGGGCCGATATCTCCCATTACGAAGGTTCCGGGATGTCGGGATGCAACTCGCTTTGCAATCTGCGCGCCAGCCTTATTCAATTCATAGATTCGGTCTTCGAGGCCGTGCATCGCAAGACGGCCACGAGTCCCGCCAAAAGTATTCGTCGTCAGTAACTGCGCGCCAGCGCTCGCATACTCTTCAAGAATGGCTTCTATTACTTCAGGTCTGTCAACATTCCACAACTCTGGTGATCCACCATCGGTGAGACCGCGCTCTTGCAACATTGTCCCCATAGCGCCATCGGAGATCATGGTGGAACTCTCGAGAACTTGGTAAATCGTCGACATTATTTTCCTCCTAGGCCATCAAGAATTTCCTGCAAATATTTCTCCGAATATGTATTTTCCAGCTCGTCTGTGATGCGTTCTACAACGACTTGAGGCAATTCACTTGAATCGACCCAAGGATCACGATTCCATCCCGCGGTATAGGCATCGGCATCAATTTCGCCCATCCGCATTGCGGCTTCATCAATGGCTTCTTGGAACCGGGTTGGGAGCATAATCTTTATGACTTGCTCGCCCTGACGGGCAACAACCATGCTCGGAATCTGGTGCCATCGAGTGATTTGGTATTCAGACATGCGCGCAAGACTAGCAAGAGTGCAGTGCGCGAGGCATCTCAAAATTAAGAAGTTAAGACGTACTTTCCAGCCTTACGTAGGGCGTTGGAAATCTCTTGTGCCGAGAATTCCCTTATGCCGTGGGTTGCGATGGTGCTCGTCTCATTTGGCTTGACATCAACTTCCACGTTAGTCATGCCATTGAGTTCCAGTAGGTTCTTGGTTACAGATTGAGCACAATGGTTGCAGGTTAAGCCAGTGGCATTCCAATTCTGATCAGACATTTCACCCTTTCTTATTAGGATTTGACCGTGTATTTGAGTTTACTCGAAAGACACCTAAAGCTCACTATTGTGCGAGCACTCTGAAGTGGGTGAGTGTGTGATCTGTAGCGTAGGCAATGCGCGTCCCTTCCGCATTTGCCTCTAACAGGCCATCTAGGATCTCCTTGGTGATGATTTCACCTGGTGCAAGAACTGCGACGCCAGGCGGGTAGGGTGCAATCAGATCCGCACTCACCATTCCCACCGCCTCACTCGCCACAACTAGGTGGCTTCTGCCAAAATACGCATCTCTCAATGAGGCGCCTCTTCTTGGGGTTATCGTCCAACTGAGGGCAGCGGTGCTCTTTCGAGATGCACCTGAGTGTCGATGCAGAATCGGAATGAGAGTATGAGCAAGTCTTGCCAGTGTCGCAGAATTGTCTGCGATCGTCACTTGGAAAATAAGAGTATCTCGATCGGCCATTTCGACTCGAATGTTGGAGGCTATGAGATCGTTCTCGATTTCGATTCCATCTGCACCCAGAACGTTTGCACGAAGGACTAATTTCGCCAGATCGAATCTCCCTGCTCTAAAGTCCTGCGGCTTTAGGAGGATTTCGTCGCCGAATTCTGCAGTTAACCGTTCTCGAAAAATTTTCACGTTGGCTAGAAGCAGGTCAAGGAGTTCGACGCCACGTGTTTGCATCAAGGCCCGAACTCCGTCAATGGATGCAAGAGGCGCTCCGGCGGGGGAAGTGGTGTGCGTTGATTCGAATCCCTGTTCCAGCCGCGCACGATCTAGCAAAGTTGTTCGCGCTGCGGCGATCGCCGAGGCGCTGTAACCGGGGAGCGCCTTGTGAATGCTCGTAACGAACGCATCGGCGTTCAGCTGCAACGGATGCGGAGGTAGCAAGGGATGTAACCCAAAATGCCCGCCCCAGGCGGCATCAATAATGACTGGGATACCTCTCTTATGCGCGGCCTCAATCAGCGGGGGGATATCGGAGAGCGTCCCAAGATAGCCGGGTTCGGTGAGAATAAGTGCGATGGGATTTTCAAGAAACGCCTTCTCCACCTCCCAGAGCGGAATACCGATGGGCACTCCCGTTGGTAGGTCGATTTCGGGCATCAGCCAGATTGGCTCAAGACCCGATAACACAAGGGCGGTAAGAATTGAACGATGGGCGGTTCTAGAGATCGCGACCTTGTCGCCTGGTTTACCAAGTGAAAAAATAATTGCCTGGTTGGCGTGGGTCGATCCGCCAGTGGAGAATCGCAACCAATCTGCGTGCCAGAATTGCGCGGCGAGATTTTCGGCTTCTTCCAAGACGCTCCGCGAGAGTTTGACTTCATCTAGTCCGCCGTACAGGGGCACATCCAAATCTACGACTCTTCCAAGATCACTGTCTAAAAGCTTTGCGCGTTGTTTGTGCCCGGGTGTTGTGAAAGGTTTGTTGCCCCCGTCTAGGTAAGATAAATAAGAATCAAGCAATGGCGCTATCGCCCGTAGGTTTTTTACTTCCACGCGATCTTCACATCTCTGCGACAATTCAATTGCTTGGGTATTTCTCTAGAATTTCTCGAAGCGAATTGACAAACTTGAGCGATTCTTTATGATCGCGCTGCCAAACATTTCGTCCAAATATGAGTCCCGTAGTGCCTGCCTCCATAGACTCACGCGCCTTCTCCAACATAACTTCGTCTCCAGCCTTTTCGCCACCAGATACCAGAACGAGCGTGCGATTGGCTGAGCGAACTACCGCATTAATTGCCTCTTGAGAGGTGAACTCTCGGTCATACTCTTTCTTCACATTGGCTCGTAAATCAGGGTGGGGAAAATTAACTTTCACAACATCGGCGCCCAATTCGCTCGCTACTCGGGCGGCATAATCAACAGCATAAAAGGAACTATTACCGCCCTTAGATTCGATCGCTTCGCCGCGCGGATATGCCCAGACAATCAGTGGCATTCCGTAAATTTTGGCGTCAGTCCGGATTTCTCTTAACTGGGCAAAGTCCTGCTCCTGCGCCGGAGAACCGACATAAAGGGTATAACCCACCGCGTCAGCTCCAAGTTGTACTGCATCCTTGACGGTTGCATGAACCGGCGAAAGTGCGCAAGTATCCGAGGGTATGTCTGTCTTCCCGTTCAACTTAAGAATTAGGGGGAGTTCGCCGGCAAAGTCCCAAAAGAATTTTTCTGCCAGGCCAATCTGGATCGCAATGCCATTGAATCCGCCTTCAAGAGCAAGACGAATGATGTATTTAGGATCCGAAGATTCTGGGTTAGAAAAAAAATCACGCGGCCCATGCTCCAAGCCTTGGTCATAGGGCAGAAAGAGGGCCGTTCCGTTCCTCAAGCCAAATTGATGCAAGATTCTGTGAAGGCGAGTTTTCTTTCCAGTAGCAAGTCCTCGCTCGGATAAGGGCACTCTGTCGACCATCGCACACCTCGCAGTAATTGTGGTTGATGCCACCTACGTTAGCCTAGGCCGAGTTCAATTCTCGCAAAATGTCTGCACTGGAGGGATATTTACTGGGATTTGGGCTATCCTACTTAATGCGTAGAGAAGGTGAACCCTTAACGTGAGACGCTATGTGTTGTTCCCATTTGGCATTCTCAGTCTTGTGCTTTTTGTAGAATTAGGGTTAATTGCTAGGACTGGATCTCTTTCACTGGATACTTCCATCGCGATTTGGGTCAAAGCGCGTCGAGCTAGCGGATTAATTGAGGTAGCTAGAGTTATAAGTGCTCTCACGGCACCGTTTATCGTTTTTGTAGTGGGTGTCATAATTTTACTTTTCCTTAATTACAAGACAAATTCTTGGTATGTGCGAGATTTTCTGCCGTTGGCTCTTTTCACCTCCGCTGCCATCATTTCCTTCATTTCTAAGTGGTACTTCAACCGCCCCCGCCCGGGCATTGAGGTGGCTGCCTATTTTGACTTCACGACCAGTTATCCCTCCGCCCATGTGACTTTTACCATCGCCGCCGGAAGTGCCTGGCTCCTTTATGCGAGGAAAAAGCGGTTCTTAATTCTGCTGGCAACGAGTACCGCCGCAATTTTGATAGGACTAGTCCAACTGTTCTTGGGAATTCACTGGTTTAGTGATTTCGCTGGGTCGATATTTCTCTCAATAGGCTTGCTGCTCATTTTCTATAGCGTTGATTACTGGTTGGCTGAAAGAGAAACCAGCTGGTTGTGAGAAATCGAATTCTGACGCTCTGCCTTCTTGTCGCAATGAGCATGAGTTTAAATCAAGCTTTTGGTGCCACGGCCAAAGTTGGTAAAGCGTGCGCCAAAGTCGGACTAAATTCCGGAACTTTAACCTGTGTCAAAGTCGGTGGGAAGCTAAAATGGCAAATTGTTAAGCAGACTCAGAACATCAGATTTACAGTTGCCGGTCAAGGCTCTGTTGCCGATCGATCCATGAGTTTCACATTTTCGGCATCATCACAACTGCGGGTGATTGCTACGGCCCTGACGCCAGAGGTGTGCAATCTGGGAAAATCGCTAATATTATTATCAGGAACGCCTGGTTTGTGCCGCTTCTCGTTGAACCAGAATGGCAATGCGTACTTTCAACCGGCAAAATCGATTGTAGTTGAAGTAGCGATCTATCGGACGAATGTAATTCAGTTTCGTCTGCCTGGTGCGCTCTTGCTCAGTCAAGGAACTTATGAGATATCTGCTTTAAGTAGTTCTAATCTCGCAGTTACTCTCACAAGTTCGACGATCACGGTGTGCACCGTCACGGACTCGCATTTGACATTGCTTCAACCTGGACTCTGTACCATTGTGGCTAGCCAGAATGGCGAGGACTTCACTGCCAAGGCGGATTCGGTTACGCAGTCGGTTCAGATATCAACGAGCAGAGTAACGGCAGACCTGCCTGATTCGGTAAGTGGATTTCAAGTTAAGCCCATTTATGTCGTGCCATCGGACGGCACGGATAATTCGTATGACACGAATGGTTATTTGGCTGGCATATTGGATGAAGGTAATAGTTATTTGAATTCACAGATTAGCCTCACTATTCCAATTGACCGGACGACCAATGGCTATGACATACAATTTTTGAAATCGCAATACTCCACTGAGTATCTTCGTACCCATGCCAACGCTACAAATTCAACTACGTCAGATGCCTCTGTGCTCTTAGCTGAGATTAAGGCGATGGAGAATCCGGGAGACAACCGCAAGGATTATATTTTCTTCATTGAGGTTCCAGGATTAGACGACAGCGGGAAAAAGTACTGCGGATTGGCAAGCACACCGGGAATGACGGCAGTTGTTGCGTTGCAGAACGTCTCGGTAGGCGGAATATGTTCTGGTAAGTCCGCATCTTCCTTTGAAAATTATGCGTCTAAAACGTGGGTGCACGAATTGACGCACAATTTTGGGGTGGCCCATACAACGGATGATCCGTGTGACCTGATGGCGGCAGGTACGAGCCCCTGTTCTACCTCCATCTATACGATGGATAAAGAGAGGACTCGATATGTAGGGACAGCTAGCGCACAGGGTCCCAACATTTTGACTTTGAGAGTGTGGACCGGTCATACAGATGATCAGGGTCTAAGGGCTGATTGCATTTTGAATCCGATCGCACGAGCCGATGGACTGCAATATGCCTACTGTCCGACCGGAACTCAAAATATTGGAGCATTAACATCATGCTGGAATCCCGTAAATTCGGTGGAACTGCAAGAGCAGATCAACGGCTCATGGGTCTCACTTGGCACTGGTAACAACTGGTTCCAGCCGTGGGGATCTCGTATTTCGTGGAATTGTGGCTCAGGCTTCACCGCTCCGTGGAAAGAGCTTACCGTGACGACTCCTGGCATAAGACATTACAAGTGGATCGTGAACGGCCAGGTCGCTGAAGAATTGAATGTGATCTGGGTCAATTAGAACTTGAGGATGAGGGAGTACCCCAGTAGGTTCACGCTCGCTTTCACGCTCGCTCCGCCCTTGGAATTGGTCGTCCCTTTGAACGTGAGCGTTCGGTTTTTGTTTTTGGTTGCAGTGATAGTGAACTTTGTCAGTGGCGCATTCGAATTAACGCTCAGAAGATAGGATTTGGCACTTAACTTCTTGATAGTAATCGAACCTTTGGCTTTACTCGTCGGATACTTTGCCACGTCTTTTACAAATTTGGCGGTTGTGTAAATACTTCCACCCGAACCTGAGACAACTAATTTTGTTCCATCACTCGACGCCGCCACTGCGCTGCCGTCACGAATTGAATTTCCTGAAATCCACGTCAGCCCATAGTCCTGCGATATATACACCGTTCCCATGTAGCTTGCCGCTACGAGTTTGGAGCCGTCTTGTGACATGGCGATCGCCTGCCAATATCTGGCAGCGTCGTTAGCTCTTGGGAACCATGTGAGTCCCGAATCTGCGGAGATGTAGATGACACTGCTGCTATCGCTTGCATAAACCGCCGCGGCAAGTCTTGTTCCATCGCCGGAGGAAGCAACTGAACGCCAGAGACGCGCTGATCCACGAGGGGTCCAGGTGGCACCTGAATTTGAAGATGTGAAAATTTGATCTCCTCTAGCCACTGCGACTAGTTTCGTTCCGTCACTAGAGGAAGCAACAGAAGTCCAATTTCGGGTTGAGTCGCGCGCAGTCCAGGTAACGCCAAAGTCAGCGGAGGTATAGATCAAACCTCCTTCGACTGCCGCGACAAGTTTGGACCCATCGGTAGAAGATGCGACTGAATCCCAACGTCTTTCAGAGTCACGAGGTATCCAGGTAACACCGAAATCGCTCGAAGTGTAAATCTGGCCCTCTTTGACAGTCGCGACGAGCCTCGATCCGTCGCTAGAGGATGTAACCGCACTCCATATTTGGATCGGGCCGCGTTCCATCCATTTTGCTCCGTAGTTAGTGGAAATATAAAGATGTCCGCCTTTAGCACCAAAATCATTGCCTGCAATGAGTTTTGACCCGTCACTTGAGGAGGCGATGGAATTACAACTGCAATTCGCTAGATCCAATTTTGTCCAGGTGTATGCAATGTTGCTCGTTGTTACGGGAGTAACAGCGGGAGTTGTCTGTGTTGGCGCAGTGCTTCCGTAGGTGTACATGTAACCGGGCGCGGTCACTACCAGATGGCTGCCATCGGATGATGAGGCAACCCCATATGAACTCTGGATGGTGTTGTCGGTAACCCACGTGAGGCCATAGTCTCTAGAAACGTAGATGGTACTCATGTAAGTACTGGCAACAAGTCTGGATCCGTCGGCCGACATGGCGATTCCCTGCCAATATTTATTCAGGTCACTTGCGCGCAATATCCATGTTGCTCCAGAATCAGATGAGGTGTAAATATTTCCAGGATTGCCATACACCACAGCTGCAAGTTTTGTTCCGTCGGCTGAGGAGGTGACCCAGAACCAGAGTCGGGCAGAATCGCGAGGTGTCCAGGTGGCACCAGAATCAGCTGATGTGTAGATCTGGCCATCGCGTACTACGGCGGCGAGTCTGCTTCCGTCACTTGAGGATGTTACAGCCCGCCAGGCACGCACAGATTCGTGGGCAGTCCATGTCACGCCAGAATCCAATGATGTAAAGATTTCACCTGGGTTGACGACCGCTACCAACCTTGATCCGTCACTAGATGATGCAACTCCAAACCACGGACGCACCGATTCATGTGCCATCCAATTTGCGCCCGAATCTGATGAGGTGTAGATCTGCCCACCTTCTACGGTTGCAACTAATTTACTTCCGTCACTAGAGGAGGCGATTCCGGTCCAGTTTCGATTTGATTCATGCACAGTCCAGGTAGCGCCATAATTGGAAGAGGTCACAATCTTGCCGCCATTTACGAATCCCGCAAGTTTGCTGCCGTCACTAGAGGAGGCAACACCTTGGCAGGAGCAACTTGAATCCCGTTTCACCCAGCCTGCATCATCAGCCCGAGCCGATATTAAAGGAGTTAATAAAGAGGAGAGAAGTACTACACCTATAAAAGCTGCTGAGCCCTTTCTTCGCATTGAAAATTCAGACTTCGTAATCATCGGCTTACCTCTCTATCAATACCTAGTGCGACTTCGCAGTTAAATCAAGGCTAAAACTTCGCTGGCAGGGTAGCAATGCTCATGAGTGGCACCCCTAGGATAGTGAAATGCAATTCACTAGGAAGGCGCACGATCCCCTTTCAAGTGACGTGCGTCGGATGCTTCTAGGTATTGCTCTGAATGCACTCGGCAATGGGCTGGTGATGCCTTTTGCATTCGTTTACCTGCACTCGGTTCGCCACATTCCGACCTCCATCGCCGGCCTCATTTTTAGCTATGGCGCGTTGATTTCGTTGTTGGCCGCGCCTATCGTCGGCAACTTGATTGATAAATGGGGTCCGCGACCGATACTGATTCTCTCGCTGTGCACTCTTGGAGTTGGGTACGCATCCTTTTCGTTGATCCGAACTATCCCGCAAGCATTTTTGGTAATGACTATCTCCGCAATCGGAAACTCGGCGGCATGGCCAAGCCAAGGCGCTCTGACCACAGAACTCACACCTGACCACCTACGCGAAAGAATTTATGGTCTTCAATTTGCGCTGTTAAATCTGGGATTGGGCCTTGGTGGCCTTGCATCGTCACTGATAGTTTCAATTGACAAGCCACATACTTTTGAGATGCTCTACGTCGGCAATGGGCTTTCTTTCTTTGTCTACGTCATGGTGGTTCTGAGTCTAAAGAATGTGGGGCATCGAAGCAAGGCGCAGCGTGATCACAATGCCACCCTGGAAGGTGGATGGGGTGATGTAATTCGCGATCGCGTTTTCGTGAGAGTGTGGATTGTCGCGCTCTTTGCGATCTTCTTAAGCTATAGCCAGATTGAAGTGGGATTCACCTCCTTCGCAACGATCGTGGCTGAAGTTCGTCCATCACGACTCGCGTGGGCATATGCCGTGAATACCGCGGTAATTGCCCTTTTTCAG
Source organism: Candidatus Nanopelagicales bacterium (assembly GCA_038244965.1). Taxonomy (GTDB): domain Bacteria; phylum Actinomycetota; class Actinomycetes; order Nanopelagicales; family Nanopelagicaceae; genus QYPT01. The sequence continues at coordinate 29,701 of JBBRSY010000006.1, forward strand.
CTCTGGGTTATAAAACGTTTGGAGAGATTTTCCCGGGCAAGAGCACTTGCAATCGCAATGTTGTTCTGGGCAGCTGCGTGGGCGGTGTTATCAATTGCCGGTCTCTATAAAGGCATTGCCGTACCGGCGCTAATCGTGTGTCAGTTTGTCTTTGCTATCGGTGAGATGGTGTGGTCTCCTATCATGCCGGCGATCGTCAACCAAATAGCGCCAGATCATTTGAGGGGCCGTTATAACGCCGCGTCTACAAATACCTGGCTTATTGGCATGATTATGGGACCGGCCAGCGCTGGCGTTCTATTGGGTGCGGGATTGTGGGGACTCTGGATCGCGTTGCTATTTGTAGGTCTTCTTTGTGCAGCTTTCTTTGCTTGGCGCTTGAAATTGCCTAGTCGTCCCGCACGCGCTACTTCATAAATCTAGCTAATTGGTTCTGGCGAACGTCGCGATTAAATGTCTGTGAAAATCTATCAGTCCGGTTGATCAGCCTGGAACTTTAGGAGATCGCGAGTTAATTGCGACATGATTGTGTGAAAAATTGCATACCATGATGTCAACAGTGTCTGTAAGTAGCCGTAGGTTTTCATTTATTGAGTAATTGAAAATTGGAACCACAAACTATTCACAGACTAGCCCATCATGAGCCACAGAGAACGCCCACATAATGAAGGCCATGAGCGATTTACAAGGAGGACATATGTCCAGTTCAACAATGGCCAAGCGCCAGATAAGCCGTCGATTGATCGCTGTCATCGCGATAGTGGCGTTAATCGCCGCAGGCGCAATAGTGTGGCTGACAAGGGCCCCAAAAGCCGGCAGCATCGCAAAGGGCGGAACGCTGAACTTCATTACTAACGCGCAACAGTTCAACCACATGGATCCTTCCCGCAATTATACCGGCCGCGATATTGCCTTCTTCACCTCTTACCTGTACCGCGATTTGGTTTCATACAATCCCGCTGCAGGCAGTGCTGGCTCGTCCCTGGTTCCAGACCTTGCAACAAATACCGGTGTTGCTAGCAATAGTGCGAAGACCTGGACCTTTGTTTTGCGTGATGGAATTACTTGGGAAGATGGATCTGCTGTCACCTGCGCTGATGTCAAGTACGGCGTATCGCGTGCCTTTGCCACCGATGTCATAACAGATGGTCCGCAGTACCTTGTTGGCGCACTGAATATTCCGCTTGCAGCAGATGGCAGTTCCGAGTACAAAGGTCCATATAAGAAGACGGGTCAAGCACTGTATGACAAGGCAGTTACCTGCAATGGGAACACCGTCACCTTCAACTTGAATCGCTCGTTCGCTGATTTCAACTATGCACTAACCTATCCAGCAGCATCGCCGGTTAAGGCGTCCAAGGACACCGGAGATAAATACGATCTTCGCCCATTCTCTGATGGTCCTTATAAGATTCTTTCTTACAAACTAGGCGATCAACTTCATATGGTTCGTAACACCGCTTGGAAGCAGTCAAGTGACCTTGTTCGTACCCCTTATCCAAGTGACATTGTCGTCCGTTTTGGTCTTTCACAGAACGTTGCAGACCAGATCATGTTGGATGACAGCAATCCGAATACGGTCGATCTGGATGCTCTCCAGCCGCAAAACCTAAGTACATTCTTTGCGGACTCAACAAAGGCAGGTCAGCGACTCAACGTCTTTGATCCATATACTCGATATGGGGCGATGAATGTTTCTGCCGGACACATGGACTGTCTCGATATCCGAAAGGCCGTTTTCTTTGGGCTCAATAATCAGGGCTTGATCGACCTAGCGGGTGGATCGACCTTCTATGGAGAGCCGGGAGATAACGCAGTGAAGCCAGTACTTGGCTTGGACTATGCGCCAACGACGGGCAATATCCACGATCCAAATTGGAAAGCAACGGGTAACCCAACATATGCAAAAACTTTGTTGGCCGCTGCCAAGACATCATGTCCAGCTGCCTATGCCAGAGCCACAGATCCAAAGAGAGGCATCTTTTATGACCTCCCTAACACGGCCACGCAGCAGAAGGCTTCGGTCTTGATCAAAACTGCAATGAACGCAGCCGGAATCGTAATGAAATTCAACTTCATTGAATCAGGTCAGTATTACTCCGTCGTGCAGAACCCGACCAAACAGGGTGACATTTCCCGGGCTGGTTGGGGTGCTGACTGGGCTAATGCTTCGACGGTGATCTATCCACTCTTCGTAAAAGAAGGTGGATTTGATTTGTCGCAGAACTGGAACGATGCCGCCTACCCAGCCTTCAAAGCCGGTGTAATAGCTGCTTTGAATATGACCGACCGTGCCAAGCAAGCCGCGGCCTGGAAGGTGCTGTCACAACAGGCGATGGACCAGTACTGGCTCATCGGGACGATATTTGGCAAAGGTCAAATTGTATGGGGCTCCAAGGTCGGTGGCGCTTACTTCTGGGAGCCACAAGGAACCTTCGGCTTCGGACAGCTCTTCGTCAAGGCCTAAGAAATAATTACGGAAAGATCAAGAAATAAATATCGCAAAATGAGGGTGGCCCCTACAAGGGCCGCCCTCATTTTGTCTTAGTCGATCTCTACCAGGTCTAAGTAACTCTCATTCCAAAGGTCTTCATCGCCATCGGGTAACAATAAAACGCGATCTGGTTTGAGCGCACGGACCGCACCTTCATCATGTGAAACAAGTACGACGGCACCTTGAAAGGAACCGAGCGCGCCTAAAATTTCATGCCGGGAAGCAGGATCTAAGTTATTTGTGGGCTCATCCAAGAGTAGGACATTTGCGGCGCTCACAACCAAGACCGCGAGAGCTAGTCGAGTCCGCTCACCTCCGCTGAGAACCTTGACCGGTTTGTATACGTCATCACCTGAGAATAGAAAGGAGCCCAATACATTCCTGGCTTCGGGCTCGCGCAGTTCGGCAGGGGCGCTGGACATGTTTTCAAGAACCGTTCTCTCAAAATCCAGTGATTCATGTTCTTGGGTGTAGTAGCCAATTTTAAGGCCGTGGCCTTCCACAACTTCACCGGTATCGGGTTCTAGGTCACCCGCCAACATGCGAAGCAAGGTTGTCTTGCCCGCACCATTTAATCCAAGAATGACAACCCGTGAACCCTTATCGATGGCTAGGTCGACATCGGTGAAAACTTCCAGGGATCCATATGACTTGCTCAGACCTGTGGCCGAAAGTGGGGTTTTCCCACAGGGCGAAGGGATTGGAAAGCGTAGTTTGGCAACTCGATCACTCTTGCGAACATCCTCAAGATCAGAGAGCAACTTCTCGGCTCTGCGAAACATTCCCTGCGCTGCCTTTGCCTTCGTTGCCTTAGCACGTAATTTCTCTGCTTGCTTTTCTAAGATTGCCGCCTTTTTCTCGGCGTTTGCCCTATCGATCTTGCGACGGTGTTCATCCTGTTCTCGCTGGAGCAAATACTTTTTCCAACCTAAGTTGTAGACATCGATAACGTTTCGGTTGGCATCAAGATAAAAGACTTTATTGACCACTGTTTCAATCAGATTCACATCGTGGCTAATGATGACCAGCGCACCCGAGTATTTCGTAAGGTAATCACGGAGCCACACGACAGAATCTGCATCAAGGTGGTTGGTGGGTTCATCGAGTAGAAGTGTTTCTGCTCCGCTAAATAGGATACGTGCCAGTTCAACGCGGCGACGTTGCCCACCACTTAACGCGCTGAGAGGCTCGTCAAATAATCTTTCTGGAATTCCAAGACTGGTCATAATGGCCTCGGCCTCGGCAGTTGCGCTGTAACCCCCTGCCGCAGCGAATTCATTGTCTGCGCGCGTGTACCTATTCATTACAGCGTCTAGTTCTTCACCTTCGGCCGTGGCCATGGCCTGCTCGGTTTGGCGCATTCTGGCGACAATTTGATCTAACCCCCGGACAGAGAGGATACGCTCGACGACGGATCCTTCTTCATCGCCAGTTCGAGGATCTTGCGGGAGATATCCGATCGTTCCACTTCGCAGAACCTGGCCGCCTTCAGGAAGTCTCTCTCCTGCCAGTACCTTAGCCAGCGTGCTCTTGCCCGCACCATTGCGACCGACAAATCCGATGCGGTCGCCGTGATTGATTCGAATAGTGACTCCGCCTATGAGTAATCGCGCACCGGCGCGCAACTCAAGGCTCTGTGTGGAGATCATGGGGGCCAGTTTCCCACACAATGTACAACTCGTTATCCACTAGATTTGCGTAATGGCGTACTCCCAGCGACTTCAAGAACATGCAAAAACTTTGGGGCGAGACATTCGAGTCGCCCTTGTTGGAGCGGGGCAGATGGGTCGTGGATTCGGGTATCAGGTCTTTCGCATGCCGGGACTTTCTCTTGCCCTTGTAGTTGATGTGGATCCAGACCGAATTCGTAGCCTTTTCAACGACATGGGAATTAAGGATGTCGTGATCAGCACCGATTATAAGATCCTAAGTGATGCCATTTTGGCAGGAAAAGCCACGGGAACGACAACCACAGAGTTTATCGCCGATTTGCCATACGACATTGTTGTTGAAGCTACGGGAGTCCCCGAAGTTGGTGCACACGTTGCCTATTCGTGTTTGCAGGCAAAGAAGGATGTTGCAGTTCTCAATGTCGAGATGGATGTAACGATTGGACCATTGCTCCACAACGTCGCGGCAAGCGGCGGTGCTGTGTACACCGTCTGTCATGGCGATGAGCCTATTGAGGCTAAAGTCCTGGTTGATTTTGCGCGCGATCTCCAATTTGAGATTGTCGCAGCGGGCAAAGGAAAAAATAATCCGTTTGAACCTTTGAGCACGCCGGATACTGTCCGAGAACGCGCATTAGCCAGGGGTATGAATCCCAAGATGCTCTGCTCGTTTACCGATGGATCGAAAACAATGACAGAGATGGTGGCACTCGCTAATGCAACTGGGCTGGAATTGTCCAAACGAGGGATGTACGGACCGCAGGCAACAATCAAAACCTTAACTAATGTTTTTGCCCTACAAAGTGATGGAGGAGTGCTGGACCGCCCTGGCGTTGTTGACTATTGCATGGGCGATGTTGCTCCTGGCGTATTTGTGATTGTGCGATCAGATGCTCCGTATATCAATCACGAAATGAGTTATCTGGCGATGGGACCTGGCCCATATTTCGCTTTATATCGGCCATTTCATCTAGCCTCTATTGAGGCCCCGTTATCCATTGCGCGGGCTGTATTGGATCGCGAACCCTCTTTATTTGCCCCGCGCCTTATGGCCGAAGTCGCCACAATGGCCAAAAAGGATCTGAATCCTGGAGATGTGATCGATGGGATCGGCGGCTACACCGTGCGCGGCTATGCCGATATTGCGGCTGATGCCAGTCGAGAGGACCTTGTGCCGATTGGATTGATACAAGGCGGGATTGTGCAGAAAGCAATCAAAGTCGGTGACCTAATTTCTTATGATCAGGTTGAAGTGGACGAATCGAGGCTGATCGTGCAACTTCGACGCAAACAAGACAGCCTGGGTCTTACATACGCATGAGCCAAATTGCGATCGTTGTTCTCGCGGCGGGTAGCGGAACGCGATTTGGCCACAGTACTAATAAAGTCTGGCTGCCACTTAATAATCGACGAATCATTTCTCATGCCCTCATCAATGCCACCAAAAGTTTTCCACGGTGTCGCACAGTTTTAGTGATTGACCCTGCGGATGAGAAGTTGGCGCAGGAAATACTTGCGCTCGAAATGCCGGAGTTGGCGGTGGAGGTAGTGCACGGTGGCCGTACCCGCCACGATTCTGAATCCAATGCTTTGAGATATTTATCCGCGGACATTTTGTCTGAGCAGATTGATGTGGTACTGATACACGATGGCGCTCGCCCACTCGCGACGAGCCGACTCTTCAGCGAGATTGCTACTGCCGCACGTATTCATGGCGGAGCCTTACCGGCGATTGATGTGGATCCACTTGAAATAGATATCGTCACGGTTGACCGAATAGCCAGAGTCCAAACTCCGCAGGGCTTTCGGGCAAAGGAGGTCTTGGCGGCCTATTTACAAGCCGAGCAGGATGGATTTGTCGGCACGGATACTGCTGCATGCATGGAGGAGTACTTCCCGGAAACGGAGCGTATTGCTGTGCCGGGGGAGACCACGAATATCAAGATTACTTTCCCGCAGGATCTAGAAATCGCCGGCAAGATACTTGCTAGTAGAGATCTAGTAAAACTCCAGTAGATCGCGGTCAGCTTCCGAATTTATTCTCACGCTTTGAGGTTCACTTTCAACGTGAAGGACGTTTGCACCTTTTCTCAATGGTAGGAACCAACCTGAATCGGATTCATGCAGATCGATCGCAGAAATTCGGATCAATTCTGGGGTAGAAATCCGCAGCACCTTGAATCGATCCAAAGTTCCCAGAATTTTCGATTGCGAGCTAAGCACTTTTAACGTCTCAGTAAATGCCATTGCAGGGCGAACGGCGTCAACGTCACTACTCATGGCATCCAAAACTGTATCGAATTGGTTCTGTGAAACCCATGGCCGCGAGGCATCATGAATAAAAACTGCCTCAAAATTCAGAAGTAATTTTTCCAGAGACTTTGCCAAAGCGTGTGAATCCAGAATCTGGCAGGTGAGAAAAGTATCTGGTTTATCCGACTCGCCCAAGATGATTTGAACCTCACGCGCGAGCGGCTTCGGAGCCACAACAATGACCGATTTTGAAGCGAAGTACTCTGCTAGAAACTTACGGACTCGAACGAGATTGGGAAGTCCCTTGATCGTCAAAAATGCCGTTTCGGAAGTCACCGCAAGGACCACACAGGTGGATAGCTTCGGAGCGCTCATAAGAGCAAAACCATATCGCCCGATAAAGTCGAAAGCGACTCTTGCGATGGTCATTCTGAGTTATCGTTCCACCGTGAATGATTGGATTCGCATACAGAGGGTTATAAGTACGCCCAGACTTGAACTGCACCATATAGGTGCCCAGGATCTGATAACCCTCTATGAAGAACCTGACAATCTCTCTATCTATGAAGGCAAGCCCTATTCCAATCCCTACCGGCAACTTATGGACGACAAAGGTCCACTGGCCTGGCGAGTTCCACAAGTAAAAGATAGTCCGGCGCTCAATCATTGGTTTGTTAGGTGGATCGTATTGAGAGCGAGCGCTGAAATCATCGGAAGCACAAGTTTTCACGGGGCTCCCAACCCTGACGGAATGATTGAAATTGGTCTGGGAATACAAGATGGTTTTCGAAATATGGGTTATGCGAAAGAGTCACTTCTTGGCATGTGGCTCTGGGCGAGTGCGGATCCTCTTGTGAAAATTTTTCGTTACACGGTGAGTGTGAACAATGCCCCCTCAATTAGCGTTATCGAATCTTTCGGATTTCGGTATCAAGGCGAACAGATTGATGAAGAGGATGGCCCAGAAAGCATATATGAAATGTCTAAGGAAGAATTTTTGACAAAGTTCGGTGCAGAATGATTTCTCTTGATGTACCGCAAATACGAGTCCTCCGAAGTAAAAGTGAAATCGGTCAAAGCGTTGCCAATCTGATTGATGACAGAGTCATTGCAGATCTCGCTAAATCCGGCGTTTTCCATCTCGCCTTGACGGGTGGATCGCTGGGAATTTTGATCTCTGAATTACTCGTTTCCCGCTGGAATGAGGCGCCCGATAAATATGTTGGGCTTCACCTATGGTGGGGAGATGAACGTTTCGTGCCAGAGCTAAGCGCAGATAGAAATGCGCACCCCGTACTTCTGGGTTTGGGAGAAGGCTCGCCAATCCATGTACACCAGTCTCTACCATCCGATTCGCATGTTGAACTTGAAGAGGCGGTAAAACGTTATGGCCTGGATCTTCTAGGAATCGACATGGATCTTACGTTGTTGGGAATTGGACCAGATGGACACGTGGCGTCACTTTTTCCCGGGCAATGGGACGAAAATGAGAAACGTGGTGTGATTGCCGTGCATGATTCGCCAAAACCTCCACTTCAACGAATCAGTTTCTCGATGTTCAAGATCAACGCCTCAAATGCAGTGTGGTTTGTAGCCAGCGGAGAAGAAAAGCGAGAGGTGCTCACAAGGATCATGGCGAGAGACGCCTTAATCCCAGCCACTTATGCGCATGGACGCCTTGAAACTCTACTTTTTACCGATCAGGTTACGCTCACGAGTGAGTAGGATTTATAGATAACTGGAGCGGAGAAGACGATGTCGGGGAGTGCGAGCATTAATTTTGGAATGGTGGGGCTTGGTCGCATGGGAGCCAACATCGTGCGAAGACTCCAGAGGAATGGAATATCGAGCGTCGTTTATGACCTCCAGCCAAGGGCGGTCGCCGAGTTGGCGCAGGAGGGAGCCATAGGCTCCAGTGATTTTGCCGACTTGGCGAGCAAACTGGAAACGCCCCGCGTACTTTGGGTAATGGTGCCGTCAGGTGTTACCGAATCAACTATTGAAACTTTGGCGCAACACCTGGACTCTGGTGACACAATTATTGATGGCGGAAATAGTTTCTACAGAAATGATTTGCGCAACGCCGAGAAGTTAGCATTAAAGGGAATCAATTTCGTTGATGTTGGCACGAGTGGCGGTGTTTATGGATTGGAACGTGGGTACAGTCTGATGATTGGCGGTGAAAAGAAGATTGTCTCGAAGTTAGAACCACTATTTCGCGCATTAGCACCGGGATTTGATTCTGCCCCTCGAACCGTTGGTCGAAGTGGCGAACCGAGCACAAGCGAATTAGGATTTCTACATTGTGGCCCGGTCGGAGCTGGGCACTATGTGAAGATGGTCCACAATGGAATTGAGTACGGCATGATGGCAGCATTTGCGGAAGGACTTGGGATTTTTGAGGCAGCAAAGAATGCGACGCCCGCCTTTGATCTGGATATCCCGGAAATTACTGAAGTATGGCGACGAGGCAGCGTCGTCGCATCCTGGCTCCTTGACCTGACAGCACAAGCGCTCCATGAGAATCCATCGCTTGCAGATTACGCTACGGAAGTAAGTGATAGCGGTGAAGGCCGATGGACCGTGGAAGCGGCGATAGAAAATGGAGTTCCAGTGCCAGTCTTGAGTGCCGCACTTTTCTCGCGGTTTACCTCACGCAACAATGATGCTTTCTCCAATCGAGTGTTGACCGCAATGCGATATAAGTTTGGCGGCCACAACGAGTCGCCTAAGAGGAAGTAGCCCATGCGCGCTGACGCACTCGTTCTCTTTGGCGGCACTGGAGACCTCGCCAAAAAGAAGCTTTTCCCCGCACTCTATGAAATGGAAGAGGCCAACGAACTTGAGATCCCGGTTATTGCCGTTGCCTCTTCCCGATGGACACAGGCTGAGTTCCGCGCCAATGCGGAAAAATCTATTCGCGAGCGCATAAAAGACGTTGATGAAGCAATTTTGGGGCGACTCTTGGACGAACTCCACTTGGTAGTTGGGGATTACAGAAGTCCGGACACTTTTGCGGCACTGCGCGACCAATTGGCGCCGTTCCAACTTCCGGTAATTTATTTGGCGATTTCGCCCGACATGTTTGAGCCCGTCACTCAGGGTCTTGCCGAAGTCGGAATCACTAAAAACGCCAGGGTCGTTGTTGAAAAGCCGTTTGGTCGCGATTATGCAAGCGCAGTAGAACTTAACGAGGCCCTCAAGAAACTACTGCCGGAAGATCAGATCTATCGTATTGATCACTACCTGGGTAAAGAGGCCGTAGAAGACCTGCTGGTTTTTCGCTTCGCCAACACCCTGTTTGAGCCGGTATGGAATCGAAATTATGTCTCCAACGTACAAATCACCATGTCGGAAGATTTTGGAATTGAAGGGCGCGGTAAGTTCTATGACGGTGTTGGCGCAACTCGAGATGTCCTCCAGAACCACCTGCTTCAAGTGCTCACGATGCTCGCGATGGAGCCACTGATTGACCTCACGGCTCAGACAATGCAGGACGAAAAGATGAAGGTTCTATCGGCAGTTCGACAGCTGGATTGCAATGATGTTATTCGTGGTCAGTATGTGGGCTATCTCAATGAGGAAGGCGTGGCCACCCACTCAGACACGGAAACTTTTGTGGCAATGCGTCTGTTCATCGACAACTGGCGATGGGAAGGGGTGCCTTTCTATTTGCGCACGGGCAAGAAAATGGCGGAGACAACTATGGAGGCAGTTATTGAGTTCAAACAGCCACCGCGTGTTCTATTCACGGATTCCAATTCGCCTAAACCTCATCCAAATATCGTTCGATTTCGGTTGGGCACAAGAGATGGCGTAGACATTTCACTCCAGGCCAAGGCACCGGGGGCACGTCTAGTTACATACCCCGTAGATCTCACTGTTGAGTTCGCAGCGGCTTTGGGAGCGCGCAAAGAAGCCTATGAGCGTCTGCTGGATGCTGCATTGCAAGGAGACCATTTTAGGTTTACCCGAATCGATGCCGTGCTGAAGTCTTGGCAGGTTCTCGAACCGATCTTAAAGAATCCCACGAAATTGCATCCATATTTTGTTCATAGTTGGGGTCCAGACGAATCATTGTCTCTGGTGCCAAGTGGGTGGAACCCCGTGGGGTTGGATCTTGATCCCCGCTGATTTACGTGGGATTGAGACCCCTTAGGGCATACCGGCCTAAGAATTCAGCTTTCAGATCGGGGAAAGTTCCCTCAATAATTGCTTGGCGCATCTGATCCACCAACCGCACGATAAATCTTTCATTGTGAATCGTTGCAAGTGTGGCGGCCAATATTTCCTTACTGCGAAAGAGATGGTGTAGGTAGGCACGAGTGTAGTTAGCGCAGGTATAGCAATCACATGCGATTTCGATGGGTTCGAAGGCGCGTCGGTACGGGGCATTGGAAATATTGAACCGTCCATGCATCGTATATACCGAACTTGTGCGGGCAACCCGGGACGGTGTGACACAGTCAAAAGTATCGACACCATTTTCGACTCCCGTGAAGAGGTCCTCCGGTGCTCCTATGCCTAACAGGTGTTTGGGTTTTTGCTCTGGTAATTCTTGATTCACCCACGAAACAATTGTGCCGAGGGCGTGTTTGTCTAGCGCTCCACCAATGCCGAAGCCATCGAAACTAGTACCCGATGAGGACATACTTCCCAATTTTTTTGCCGCGGCACGGCGAAGGTCTTCATACTGCGCCCCTTGAATTACGCCGAAAAGCGCCTGATAAGGGCGCTCTCTTTGTAATAAATTGAGTCGTTGGTGCTCATCTAGACACCTGATAGCCCAGGCAGAAGTTCGGCTTACTGCCCCCTCTTGGTAGCGTCGAGTGTTGTGCAACGTCGTGCATTCATCGAAGGCAAAAATAATATCAGCCCCGATTTGATGTTGGACTTGCATGGATATCTCTGGTGTGAAGCGATGCATAGACCCGTCGATGTGTGACTTAAAGTTAACGCCCTCATCATCTACATGTGCCAACCGGTCTTTCTTAGGTGCCACGACATCATCTGCTCTAAAGGTATCGGCGTTCATCGCTAGTACTTTTTTGAATCCGACCCCAAGGGAGAGGACTTGAAATCCTCCGCTGTCAGTGAAAGTAGGCCCTTGCCAATTCATGAATTTGCTAAGCCCACCAGCTTCTTCGAGCACATCCGCGCCGGGTTGGAGGTAGAGATGGTAGGCGTTGGCCAGAAGTGCTTGCGATCCGATTTTTTCCATGGCCTCTGGCAGGACAGCCTTCACCGTCGCTTTTGTGCCAACGGGGATAAAGCAGGGTGTTTGAATGAAACCATGAGGGGTAGTTATCGTTCCCGCGCGCGCCAAACCCGGTCCGGCATGGGAAATCTCAAAGGAGAATTGACTCGGTTCCACCTCGGTATTGAACCACCTATCGCCAATTCCATTTTAGGAGAGTCAGATTCTGTCCATGAGCCAATATATTCTGACCGACGGGCGCACTTTGGATTTGCTCGATAATCGTACCGACTCTCAAAACGCGGTGCTTTTTCACCACGGTACTCCTGGCAATTCGACAACTGGGGCGCAAGGTGGTCGATGTGGTTGCTGATCTATCTCAGGTGCTTGACGCATACTAGATCCGCCGTTTTGTTTCCGTGGGATGAACGCCAATACGGTGGGCATGCAGCACATAACTGGTGAAGGACTGCGTGAAGGATTTGGCGGATTGATAGGAATGGCTGCTCTCGCAGATGCCTCGAGCCGAACTGCACTTCATACCAGAAAACGGCCATATTTCTTTGATTGTCAAGCATCGTGCTGAGATTGTTATGCAATTGCAACGCTTACTCGCCTTAATATGGTGAAGCTGATGCGAAAAGCTTCAAAACCTGCATTTGGGGTTTCCATTTATTGAGATTTTGGCTACCGTTCAGTACTTAATTGGTGTCCACTCAATGGGGAGCGGCGGTAGGGGCGCAGAATGGAGCAATTGACGTGTCGCAACTAGATGTAGCCGAGGAAGTACTAGTTGATGCGCCCATTATTCAACGGACTCAACGACAGATTGCCTGGAAAAGGTTTAAGCGAAATAAGGTCGGTGTACTTTCTGCTTGCGTTGCTATTTTCTTTGTAACCGCAGCATTCCTGGCGCCGGTACTGACTCGTTTGATGGGGCTAAAGGATCAGGATACCTATCCGAAGACGCTAAATGATTTTGCTATGCCAATTGGAGCGAATGGCGGAATGAGTCTTGCTCATCCGCTAGGGGTAGAGCCTGGTGCGGGTCGCGATCTTTTGACACTCATGCTCTACGGCTCACGGTTGTCATTTACGATTGCATTTATCGTCAGTGTCGCTTCAATTGGCCTAGGGATGTTAATCGGAATATCTACTGGCTATTTTCGTGGCAAAGTAGATGCGATCGTCGGACGATTCTCCGATTTCCTGCTTTCTTTCCCTTCCACCTTCATGATTATTGCCTTAAGTCTTCCGATGACACAGCGCATTGAAGGATGGGGAATTGCCCGGGACAACGGGGCCCGCGTAATCGTGCTGATTGTCTTCTTCACTTTCTTTGGATGGATGGGCTTTGCCCGCCTCATTAGGTCGCAGGCCTTTAGCATGCGAGAGCGCGATTTCGTGATGGCCGCCCAAGCATTAGGTGCGTCCAGTTTTAGAATCATCACCAAGGAATTGCTTCCCAATTTGTGGCCGAGTGCAATCGTTTTCCTTTCGCTCTCTCTGCCTGGCTACTTGGCCGCCGAGGCCACCTTCTCATTCTTAGGAGTAGGAGTTCAGGCGCCCGGTTCCTCCTTCGGTCTGGTTCTCTCTGATGCGGTTCAATATTGGCGATCAGATCCGGCTTATTTAGTAATTCCTGTTATCTATTTGATCACGATGGTTTTGGCTCTCAATCTGCTTGGTGATGCGATTAGAGACGCCCTGGATCCAAAGGCGGCGCCAGCATGATGAAGACCGCACCAAACATAGATTTCCGTAGTGATGCGGAAAAGAAAAATGAATATCTAGCGCTGCTGGGTAGTTCGCGAGCTTCGCAGCTCATAGCTAAAGGTCCAATTCGCGGCCGCGAAATGGAATGAACAATCTACGAGGAGGACATATGTCCGGTTCAATAATGGCAAAGCGCCATTTAAGCCGTCGCCTTATCGCCACGACTGCAGCTACCGCATTGATGGCTGCCGGCGCGCTTATAGGCACAGCAGGCGGTGCAGGTGCTGCCAGCGTAAAAACTGGTGGAACTCTGTACTTCATCACTCACAACGAGTCGTTTAACCACATGGATCCGTCCCGTAATTACACGGGTCAGGATATTGCGTTCTTTAACTCTTACCTGTACCGCAACTTGGTCTCATATAAGCCAGTTAAGGGATCTGCAGGCTCATCCCTGATACCAGACCTAGCAACAAATACCGGTGTTCCTAGCCATAGTGCAAAAACTTGGCAGTTCACTTTGCGTAAGGGAGTAACCTGGGAAGATGGCTCGGCTGTCACTTGCGCCGATGTCAAATACGGCGTATCTCGTGCCTTCGCAACGGACGTCATCACAGATGGTCCTCAGTATCTCGTTGGCGCATTGAAGATTCCAGTCGCCGCCGATGGCAGTTCTGTCTACAAGGGTCCGTACAAGAAGACTGGTCAAGCACTTTATGACAAGGCAGTTACCTGTAAGGGCAGCACGGTTACCTTTAACTTAAACCGCTCCTTTGCTGACTTCAACTATGCACTTACTTACCCAGCAGGATCGCCTGTAAAGAAGTCAAAGGACACCGGAGACAAGTACGACCTCCGTCCATACTCTGATGGTCCTTACAAGATCAAGTCCTACAAACAAGGCGATGAACTGCACTTGGTGCGCAATGCCAAATGGAAGAAGTCCAGCGACTTGGTCCGTACTCCCTACCCAGATGACATTGTTGTCCGCTTTGGTCTTTCGCAAGATGTAGCAGACCAAATCATGTTGGGCGACAGCATTCCAAACACGGTGGATCTAGATGCGCTTCAGCCCACAAATCTACGTGCATTCTTTGCAGATGCATCAAAGAGCCATCAACGACTCAACGTCTTTGATCCATACACTCGTTATGCAGCGATGAATGTCTCTGCAGGCCACATGGATTGCCTTAACATACGTAAGGCCGTCTTCTTTGCCGTGAATACTCAGGCATTGATCGACCTTTCGGGTGGATCGGTCTTCTATGGCGTACCTGGTGATAACGCGATTAAGCCAGTACTTGGTCTGGACTATGCCAAAACGACGGGCAACATCCACGATCCAAACTGGAATATTAATGGCGCTCCAGATTACGCTAAGACATTGTTGGCAGCAGCTAAGACTTCCTGCCCAGATGCCTACGCTAAGGCCACGGATCCAACTAAGGGCATCACGTGGGATCTCTCTAATACCGCTACTAACAACAAGGCTTCGGTCTTGATTAAAACTGCGATGGATGCTGCCGGAATCGTTATGAAGTTCAACTTCATTCCAGGCGGTCAGTACTACGCCACAGTTCAGAACACCGACAAGCAGAGTGACATCTCAACTGCTGGTTGGGGCGCTGACTGGGCTAATGCTTCGACCGTGATCTACCCACTCTTCGTAAAAGAAGGTGGATTTGATCTCTCCCAGAACTGGAACGATGCCGCATACCCAGCTTTTAAGGCAGGCGTCTTGAAAGCTCTGGCCATGACCAATCGGCCACAGCAAGCTGCGGCTTGGAAGGTTCTGTCACAGCAGGCAATGGATCAGTACTGGATCATTCGTCCAGTATTTGGTAGGGGCCAAATTACTTGGGGCTCTCAGGTCGGAGGCGTTTATTTCTGGGAACCGCAAGGAACCTTTGGATTCGGACAACTTTACGTCAAGGCCTAAGGCACAAGCAGAAGAAAGTTAATACGTAACAAGCGGGTTGAGGGTGGCTCATACCAGAGCCACCCTCAACTGCGCCAAATAGTTTTCGTCCAGTGAGTAAGGTGAACCCATGCTGAAATTCTTAGCCAAGCGCTTGAGCGCGACCGTTGTCGTACTCGTGCTGGTCAGTGTTTCCGTCTTTATGATTTTTTCTTTTCTCCCCATTGACCCCGCCCGCCTTACTTGCGGCAAGGGGTGCTCCGCCCCCGTTATTGAGGCCAACCGGCACCGGTTAGGTCTGGATGTCCCGGTTCAAGTTCAATATGGCCGGTTTGTTAAAGGTTTTTTTGCTGGTCGCACCTACGGAGAGGGCGGTGCGCGACTTTCTTGCCCAGCTCCCGCATTTGGTTACTCATTTAATCGACACGAATGCGTCACTCAACTTTTAAAAGAAGCTTTTCCGGTGACATTTAGTCTGGCTATCGGCGCCTTTATTATCTGGATTCTGATGGGCGTATCCCTTGGAATAGTCGCGGCGCGACGGCAAGGTAAGTGGCAGGACAAATCTGCCACCGCCTTTGTATTAGTGGGTATATCTCTGCCTACCTTCGTTTCAGGAATTCTTATTTTAATTTTTGCATTAAAACTCGGGTTGATAAATCCGATCGATATGGGCAGATGGGTTTCACCGTTTACTGATCCCGTGGCGTGGTTTAAGAACTTTATGCTCCCCTGGATAACTCTTGCTCTCATTTTCGCTGCAACATATACCCGATTTACTCGAGCAAACGTGATCGAAACTTCAAGTGAGGACTACATCCGAACAGCGAGGGCAAAAGGATTGAGCGAGGGTGTGATTTTACGCAAGCACACATTGCGGGCGGCACTTGCCCCGATTATCACTATTGCCGGGTTGGATTTCGCAGGTCTTCTAGGAGGCGCGATCATCACCGAGCAGGTTTACAACTTGCCCGGACTAGGGCGACTTTCCCTGCGTTCGGTTCTCATTGATTATGATCTGCCAACCATTCTTGCCACGACATTGCTCGCCGCAACTTTTTATGTCGTGGCAAATCTCGTGGTGGATATCTTGTATGCCTACATTGATCCAAGGGTGCGTGTTGGATGAAGCCGTTTCTGGAAGTTAAGAATCTCTCCGTCACATTTCCCACTGAGGATGGTCTTGTCAAAGCATCAAATGACATCTCCTTCTCGGTGGCCAGAGGAGAGACCCTGGCAGTCGTTGGAGAATCGGGCTCAGGAAAGTCGGTGACTTCTCTGGCCGTAATGGGCTTGCACAATCGCAAAAGCGCCATTATTTCTGGTCAGGCTATTTTGAATCTGCCCACGGGACCAGTAGACACCATCTCGGCGAGCCCAGACGTGGTTCGAAAACTCAGAGGCAAGTCTATGGCGATGATTTTTCAAGACCCGATGTCGGCGCTTCACCCGTATTACACGATCGGCGATCAAATTTCAGAGGCTTGGAAATTGTATAACGAAGGATCTAGGGCTGATGGAATTAAACGGGCTGTGGAAATGCTAGATCTGGTCGGTATTCCAGCGGCGGATAAGCGCGTTAAGGAATTCCCTCATCAGTTTTCCGGCGGTATGCGCCAACGCGTGATGATTGCAATGGCTCTGGTCAACAACCCATCCCTGCTCATAGCCGACGAGCCGACTACGGCTCTCGACGTTACGGTTCAATCTCAGATACTTCAGTTACTTCGGCAGATGCAGAAAGAATTTAATATGGCGGTTATTCTCATTACCCATGATCTTGGGGTTGTGGCTGAAGTTGCTGATCGCGCCTGCGTAATGTACGCCGGCAAGATTGTCGAACAGTCCAATATCAACGAAATTTATTACAAACCGGACCATCCCTACACCATGGGGTTGCTCAACTCCATCCCTCGTTTGGATCAAATGGAGGGCCGGCGACTGCAGGCAATCCCTGGACAACCACCATCATTGATTTCCCTACCTGCGGGTTGCGCTTTTAGAGCGCGGTGCACCTACTCGAAGCTTGTTCCTAACAATCGATGTGCCACAGAAGTGCCTGAATTGAACGAGAAATTTGCTAATCACTTTTCACGTTGCCATCTGAGCGAAGCACAGTTGACGCAAGCGCGCGCTTCATTGGAGGTTCACTCATGAGCGAACCAGTACTGCGACTTGAGGGCCTTAAAAAATATTTTGATACAACATCGGGTGGCATCTTCAGTAAGAAAAAGGGAATTGTCAAAGCCGTCGACGGCATCGACTTGGAGATTTACCCGGGGGAGACGGTGGGATTAGTCGGTGAATCCGGCTGCGGAAAGACGACCGCCGGTCGTACAGTTCTCAAACTTTACGAACCTTCAGATGGCAAGATTATTTTTCAGGGCCAAGACATCACCCACCTATCGCGAAAGGCAATGAAGCCGCTTCGCTCGCAGATGCAAATGATCTTCCAGGATCCGTTCGCTTCGCTAAATCCCAGGCAGACCGTCGGAACCCTCATAGGGTCTACTTTTGATATTCAGGGTATTACCCCTCCGGGTGGCGCGAAGCGAGAGGTGGAGCGTCTCATGGAGCGCGTGGGGTTAAATCCCGAACACGTAAACCGCTATCCTCACGAATTTTCGGGAGGCCAGCGACAGAGGATCGGTGTAGCCAGAGCTATTGCTCTAAAGCCCAAACTCATCGTTGCCGACGAACCGGTCTCGGCCCTTGATGTTTCCATCCAGGCCCAGGTTGTGAATTTGCTGGATGATCTGCAACAGGAATTTGGTCTCTCCTACCTCTTTGTCGCACATGACCTGTCCGTTGTTCAACATATTTCTGACCGCGTGGTTGTTATGTACCTTGGCAAAGTAATGGAGCAGGCCGATAAGGCTGACCTCTTTGCCAGCCCGCGCCACCCATACACCAAGGCGCTTCTATCTGCCGTCCCTGTACCAGATCCGATCAAGGGTCGTGCCCGCGAGCGCATTATTTTGCAGGGCGATCTTCCGAGCCCGGTAGACCCACCAGCGGGATGTGTCTTTCATACTCGCTGCTGGAAAGTGCAGGACATATGTCGCACTGAAGTCCCTCAATTACTCGAAATTTCGCCGCGCCATCGCATTGCCTGCCATTTCCCGGAACCCGCA
>JBBRSY010000007.1:0-41292 GCA_038244965.1 Candidatus Nanopelagicales bacterium
AACAAATCTGGACCTTCGGCTATCAAGTGATGGTGGGCCGCCGGCAAATATCACGGTTCGCGTTCCGGCCGGAGTTAAGAATGGTGGAAAGATCCGCATCCGTGGTAAGGGGGCACACGGCGAGGCGGGGGCTGGTGATCTATTCATTCATCTCAACGTCAAAGCTCATCCCATCTTCACGCATAAGGGAGATAACCTTTTAATGACTCTGCCGGTAACTTTTTCAGAGGCCGCCCTTGGTGCCGACATCAAGGTTCCGACACTTTCGGGGGAAGAAGTGACGGTGCGACTCGCTCCCGGAACTTCAAACGGACGGGTACTTCGCATTAAAGGTCACGGGGTGAAAGGTGCCAGTGCAGTCGGAGATTTAATGGTCAGCGTGGATGTTCAAGTACCGCAACGGTTGAGCGCCAGCGCGAAGAAAGCATTAGCGGAATTTGCCGCTGAAACTTCCGAAGAAGATGTGCGCGCCGAGTTCAAAACAAGGGCGAAATTGTGAACGAGGAAGGTTCAACAATAAATCCCGAGCATGATGATGAGGCCGCGGTCTATGTGATTTCTATAGCATCCCAACTTTCTGGGTTGCACCCCCAGACGCTGCGGCAGTATGACCGATTGGGTCTGGTCTCTCCTGGACGAGCCAGCGGCCGAGGTCGACGATATTCGCTAAGGGATATTGCTTTGCTTCGCAATGTGCAACGTCTCATTGGCGAGGGGATCAATCACGCAGGAATCAAACGCATTATCGAATTGGAATCGGCTGTGGCAAATATGGCGCTGGAAGTGGCTAAATTGCGGGTCGAGATGGATGCTCTGTTGGAGTCCAACCCTCCGAAATCTTTGGCAAAGCGCCGGGCAACCCCGATAATCATTTACAAACAGGACAATTAGACTTTCGTAAGAAAATTGGTTCGCCCTTTCCAATTGTCTAACACAGCATTGGCGGGACTCTTCAACACACTTTCGATGAGAGTTGCGTAAATATCTCGGAAATCCGTAGTGACGGCCAGATCACCTGCTATCAATTTCGAAAGCGTTGGTTGGTCGCCATAGAAACCACCTTTGATTCGCTCTCCGACTACAAAGACTGGTCCAGATGTACCGTGATCCGTGCCTTGTGAGGCATTGGCTTTAACTCTTCGCCCAAATTCGCTGTAGGCCAGAACAACAACGTCGTTGGCCCGGCTTGTACCTCTCATCTGGCTCATGAACCTGGAAATAGAAGCTGATACATTTCCCAGCAGAATTGATTGCGCACCTTTCTCATTTGCATGAGTATCAAAACCACCAAGGCTGACCGACCAGACTCTGGTTGGTGATCCGGCCGCGATCAATTTTGCGACAACATCCAATTGTTGCTGGAGATCTGAGTTACCTCCCGCTACGCCGCCGTCAGCCGTAGGCAGGTCAAGTGGTTGTGGCGCAGGCTGCTGCAAAATTGGGGTAATGGTGCTGGATAAATCGAAAAGATTTCGAAGTGAAGTTGCGGCCGTTGCCATCAATTTAGAATCAGTGGTCGTAGCAGCGGAAATCCTTTGACAATCCAGAGCCAGACTTCCGGTAGGCACAACAATTCCTCCCAATGGCAATGCCGAACCCGCCACATTATTTCCGGCTAATAAGGGCGGCAGAACCGATCCCAAGCTGATCGCCAGCATCGGATCTCGTGCCTGTGTGTCTAGCCAGCGTCCTAGCCATCCCGAACTGATGTGATGGATTGGCGATGCGCTCTGCCAAATTGCCATTGAGGTGAAGTGCGAGAGATCTGGGCTGGGATAGCCAACACCGCGAACTATTGCGACTTTTCCCCGATCCCAGAGAGCCTTCATGCCGGTCATTGAACCGTTAAGCGCAAGTTCAGAATCTAGTGGTAATAAGTCACCCGGTGCGTAGGCGATGTCGGGGCGGGCTTGAAAGTACAAAGGATCTTTATACGGAACAACAGTATTTAATCCGTCATTTCCTCCGTACAGAGTAATTACAACGAGTATGGGAGTTCCTAATGCAAGTGGCCTTAGTTTCGCCGCTTGCGCAATCTGTTCCATCGTCAACATCGGCGCAGCAGCAGCGATCGCGGCGCCGCCGGTGAGTTGGAGAAACTTTCGCCTGCTCAATGTGTCCATTGCTTCTCCCTTACCTAAGCGCTGACGATATATTCGGGGCTAGACACAGCTAGCAAGATGAGACGATTCGGGTCGTCCAATACACCACGGAGTGCGCGTTCTGTACGCAGGCTCCAATTGGCGACGCCTAACAAATCGCTCATTGCATCGAACCTCGCTGGTGAGGGAAGTGAAGCGATCGGTGCCGTATCACCATTAGCCAATAAGAGTTGTGCTACTTGTAAACGGTACTGTGCCCCCGCCGCGGTCAACCAGGCTTCACCAGATGGCCATCCACCTACGTTTGGCGGTGCAAAAAGAACTTGGCCCAACTTATCCAAGAAATTAATTACCTGTTCGGGCTTTGCCAATCGTGATGGTGTGATATTTAATGCACGACAGAGACCGACAAACCAGTCAATTGGTGATTTTACAAGTGAGTACTGCGGGTCAGACATGGCACTTGAACTGGCAAGGGCGTTGATTGTCTTAGAGATATCTCGTTGCGCGAAAGCTGTCTTGATTGGATTGGATTCCGGACGCGGGATTGTGCTGGATATGAAACGGAACCAGATGCGATCGGAGATAAATTGTGCGCAGTCATCTCTTGCTACCACTAGGTCTGCAATTCCTTCGGCGTTAAAAGTTCCGGAAGAGCCCAGGATGTTTAGTGATGACGAATCGTGTTTTTTTGGCAAAAAAGTGACGGCTCCACTGGACCGAATGACTCGATAACCAGTGAGTGCCCTAGCAACGGCCTGCACATCAATTTCAAGGTAGCGATCGACCCCCAGCGTAAATAGTTCCATGAACTCGCGTGCGAGATTTTCATTGGGCGCAGCGACGGTATTGGCGCCACCATCTAGCCAATACTGCAAGGCACCATCGGTAATCATCATTCGTGCTTGAGTTTTAAAGTCCCCCAAGGCATTCGTGCGCAGAGTTTGATTTTGCAAGTACATCGGCAAGGCATATCCAACTTTGCCGATCGATGTTGCCCAGTGGCCGTGCCAGAACCAGGTCATACGCTCTGTGAACGCGTTGTCGGCAAGTGCCATACGGTCTAACCACCAGAGAAGGAGTGCTTGTCTTTGCGATTTCATCGCCGCATTGAAGGCAGCGCGAGCAGCGGATCCCATTGGCGGGAAATTTCCCAAATCGCTCAATTCTGGATCTGTGACTGTGGCTAGCCCGCGATCATATTGAGGGGTATTAAGCAACTGGCTACGTGTGGCCTCCACCCCAGCCTTGAGAGCGTTGGCAAAGTCCCCGGGTTTGGGGCCAAAGCCAAAGCGCGCAAACAGACGCGCAGTCTCGAGTCGCTGTAAGTCCATGGACGGATAGTAAGTGACCAATTTTTCAAAGGTAAGATCAAACTATGAATTCACACGAAACTCTAAAAGAAGCGATCATCAAGAAAGCCGTGGTTCATGGGAAAGTTATTCTCTCCTCAGGCAAAGAAGCCGATTACTACATTGACCTGCGCCGGGTCACCCTTGATGCCCATGCCGCCCCGTTAGTTGGAGAAGTAATGTTGGATTTGCTGCAAGATTGGGATTACGACGCTGTCGGCGGACTGACTCTTGGTGCGGACCCCGTCGCAACCGCGATGATGCACGTTGCAGCACAACGTGGAAGAAAGATCGATTCCTTTGTCGTTCGCAAAGCGGAGAAACAACATGGCCTACAACGGCGCATCGAAGGACCAGATGTTAAGGGTCGAAGAGTTGTTGCCGTTGAAGATACTTCTACTACAGGTGGGTCCGTATTAACTGCAGTCGACGCTCTCCGCGAAGCAGGGGCAACCGTCGTTGGCGTTGCTGTGATAGTTGAGCGCGGTGCCAAGCAAGCAATACTCGACGCTGGTTTGGCCTATCGCAGCGCCTTCTCTGCCAGTGATTTAGGGTTATGAAGATGAGCCTTCCACAGCGCACTCTTGGACCGTGGGAAGTTTCTGCCATGGGTCTGGGTTGCATGCCACTTTCGTCAATGTCACCTAAGCGAACGGAAATTCTTAGCGATCCTGCAGGCGCGGTCGCGGTAATTCAGGCAGCCTTGGATGCGGGCGTGACGCTGATCGATACGGCAGATATTTATGCCCCAAGTTGGGACACTTTTGGCCATAACGAGCGAATTGTGGGTGCGGCATTTAGGACGTGGAATGGTTCGAGCGAGGCAAAAAGCAAAGTAGTAATCGCTACAAAAGGCGGAATCACGCGCGGGCCAAAGGAGAGTTGGGGACGAGCATCTTCCTTAGATTATCTACTCCGCGCCGTGGAAGCGTCAGCGTTACGATTAGGCCTTGATCGAATCAAGCTCTGGCAGCACCACCGGCTTGATCCTTCGATGATCTTTGAGGATCAATTTGATAACGTTTTAGCGTTGCTGGAACGTGGACTCATTGAACGAATTGGTGTGAGCAACTACAGCGCAGAGCAACTTCGCAGGGCCGTCAAGATGGGCGGAACACCCGACCAAGGTGGCGTCATTTCGGTGCAGAACCAATTCAGTCCGCGTTACCGCAATGACGCCGATGTAATGGAGGTATGTGAAGAGTTTGGAATTGCATATCTACCGTGGTCTCCAATGGGAGGAATTGCCAGGGCGGACGAATTGGGTGCAGGAGGCTTTGGGTCTTTTCGCGAAGTCGGACTTAGTCTTGAAGTCAGCGCTTACGCCGTAACAATTGCCTGGCATCTGCAGACTTCTCCCACGGTGATTCCCATTCCAGGTGCGTCAAAGATTTCATCAGTCACCGATTCATTGTCGGGACTATCGATCACATTGACCGATGACGAGATGTCTATTTTGAATTCGAGTCTGTTACCCGACGCCCCACTAGATGGGGAACTAATCGATCAGCCGGCTTTTCGTTCGTGAAGTTAAGTTGGTCGTTAACTCAGATGGCGCTTTGTGCGCATCTCCTTGATGATTTCTAGACCAAGAGGTAAAAGACTCAAAACTATTATCACTGCCACGATTGGTAGCAGGTAATGATCGATGGATCCTTTGAGCCGCTCACCTAGAATGTATCCAAGCAGGGCTATTCCATCGCTCCAGAGAATTCCGCCGACGACATTCCACAGAAAAAATTGTGAAGCAGGCACGCGGACGATTCCACAGAGCGGGTTTATGAGGGTGCGGACAAAGGGGACGTAGCGGGCAAGAACGATGGCACGGCCGGGGCCATACTTCTTGAGCCATTTCTCTGTTGCTACTACGCGTGCGTGGTTGAAGAAACGCCCGTCGGGTCTCTTAAAGAGAGAACGTCCAAATTTGTGGCCGAAGTAGTGGCCCAACTGGGAGCCAGCGATGGTGGCTAGCGGAGCGCCGATAAAGAGACCGAGAACCGAGAGATGAGCGCCCCCAAGTAGGGCCGCAGCCGATCCCGAAGCGGCAATTCCAGCGATAAAAAGGAGCGAGTCACCTGGGAAAATGAGCCCAACAAGGAGCCCAGTCTCGGCAAAGAGAATACCTAAAACCCCCGCAAGTCCGAGGTCGGCAATTATTGATTTGGCGTCCAACAAGTTCATATATGGCAGACCCTACCCTGTAATAGACCTGCAATAGATAGGTACAACCAAACCAGATTTGGGCTTGTGGGTGGGTCTGTGCGTACACTCTGGTCATCTTTGCACCCGTTAATGGGCCCCGATCTCCAATGGAGGAGAAATGCGAGCTGCTAGCTCTCTCGTGCATGTCACTGGAACAAACCTCACCTACGTATACATAGTCCTAGCAATATCACTTGTCGCACTGGGAATTGCCTGGGCGCTGCGTGCTCAGGTCCTAGCTGCTGAAGAAGGCACGGAGAAGATGCGCGAAATCGCGGGGGCTGTGCAGGAGGGTGCGGCCGCCTATCTGGCCCGCCAATTCCGAACACTTTCGTACTTTGTCGCCATCGTTTTCGTTCTTCTCTTCGCCCTACCTGGCGCGGGCGAAATTCGAATCGGTCGATCAATCTTCTTTTTGGTCGGTGCAACTTTTAGCGCATTGGTCGGATACAACGGCATGTGGCTGGCAGTGCGTGCGAATGTGCGCGTCGCGGAAGCCGCGCGGCAAAAGTCCGCGGAAAAGGCGGTCCGAATTGCTTTCCGAACGGGCGGGGTAGTGGGCATGACCACTGTCGGCCTGGGACTTGTTGGGGCCTCACTCGTTGTGATTCTTTATCGCGAAAATGCGCCATCAGTTCTAGAAGGATTTGGTTTCGGTGCGGCAATGGTTGCCATGTTCATGCGCGTAGGTGGTGGAATTTTCACTAAGGCTGCAGATGTCGGAGCCGACCTGGTCGGTAAAGTGGAAAAGAATATTCCAGAAGATGATCCTCGTAACGCCGCGACAATCGCGGACAACGTGGGCGACAATGTTGGAGATTGCGCTGGCATGGCGGCAGACCTTTTCGAGTCTTACGCGGTCACACTTGTCGCGGCGCTCATTCTTGGTAAGGCTGCCTTTGGCGACGCTGGTCTGATTTACCCACTGATTGTTCCCGCAATCGGGACCGTCACGGCTGTTATTGGCATCTTCCTCACCCGCATGCGAAAGAGCGATAAGACAGCGATGTCGGCCATCAACCGTTCGTTCTTCATGTCGGCAATTATTAGCGCGGTTCTCACGGGGCTGGCAACCTTCGTCTATCTTCCTGGCTCATTTAATTTGATGACGGGCCTATCAGCAAGTGCGGTAACCACTGCAGGGTCGACCAATCCTCGCATCTTGGCCTTTGGCGCGGTTCTCATTGGGATTGTGCTCGCAGCATCCATCCAGATGCTCACTGGCTACTTCACGGCAGTAGGGAAGCGCCCAGTCAATGACGTTGCGGCCTCATCTCAAACTGGTGCGGCGACCGTTCTACTTTCAGGAATTTCTATCGGATTTGAATCCGCGGTTTATTCCGCAATCCTGATCGCGTCGGCAGTATTTGGTGCCTTCTTGCTCGGTGGCGGGAGCATTGTGCTTTCATTGTTGGCAATTGCCCTGGCAGGCACGGGACTTTTGACCACCGTGGGTGTCATTGTTGCGATGGACACTTTCGGCCCAATTTCAGATAACGCGCAAGGTATTGCGGAAATGTCCGGCGACGTTGAGGGCGAAGGTTCAGTAATTCTTTCCTCACTCGATGCAGTTGGTAATACCACCAAAGCGATTACCAAGGGAATCGCAATTGCTACCGCAGTTCTGGCGGCAACTGCTCTCTTTGGTGCATTCACCGATGCCATCAAAAAAGCAGTTGAGGATGCGGGGCAGAACGCAGCGAAACTTGCTTCTCAATTCCAAGGCGTCCTTGACGTTGCCAACCCACGCAACCTCGTCGGTTTGATTATCGGTGCCGCAGTCGTGTTCCTCTTCTCAGGTCTTGCGATCAACGCCGTATCGCGCGCAGCAGGTGCGGTGGTGGTTGAAGTACGCAAGCAGTTCATTGAACACCCAGGAATTATGGAAGGCACAGAGAAGCCCGAATATGGTCGCGTCGTCGATATCTGCACGCGCGATTCACTACGTGAACTTGCCACCCCTGGTCTCTTGGCCGTTATGGCACCAATCGCGGTCGGGTTTGGTCTGGGCGTTGGGTCACTTGGTGCATACCTGGCGGGTGCGATTGGCACCGGAACATTGATGGCCGTCTTCCTTGCTAATTCAGGTGGCGCATGGGACAACGCCAAGAAGATGGTTGAAGATGGTCACTATGGTGGAAAGGGATCGGATTCTCACGCGGCAACAATCATCGGCGATACTGTCGGAGATCCGTTCAAGGACACTGCAGGCCCGGCAATCAACCCGTTAATTAAGGTTATGAATCTGGTCGGTCTCTTGATCACACCTGCGATTGTCAGCATGTCCCTGGGCGGTCACACTGGCCTTAGCGTCGCGATAGGTCTTATCGCTTTTGCTGTCATCATCGGCGCACTTATTCATAACCGTCGCAAGTCGACGATGATTGAATACTAAAGTCGAATAAGACTAAGGCGTATATGGCGAAGGACTTAAAGAAGCTGGTTATTGTCGAATCCCCGGCAAAAGCTCGCAAGATTGGCGGCTACCTCGGCGATGAGTTCATCGTCGAGGCCAGTGTCGGCCACATTCGAGATTTACCCCAGCGGGCCGCTGATATTCCCAAGGAATACAAAGGCATTGCGTGGGCCAAAGAAGGCGTAAATATTGAAGAAGATTTTGCGCCTCTGTACGTCATCAACCCGGACAAAAAGGCGAAAGTTGCCGAACTCAAAGAGTTGATGAAGGGCGCTGACGAATTAATTCTGGCTACTGATGAGGACCGCGAAGGCGAAGCCATCGCGTGGCACTTGGTAGAAGTCTTGAAGCCCAAGATCCCGATTAAACGAATGGTCTTCAACGAGATCACCAAGGAGGCGATTCAGAAAGCGGTCCACGAAACACGCGACTTGGATTATCACCTCATCGATGCACAAGAAACTCGGCGAGTATTGGATCGGCTCTTTGGTTATCGACTTTCTCCGGTTCTTTGGAAGAAAGTTATGCCCCGCATCTCGGCTGGACGCGTTCAATCTGTGGCCACTCGCTTGATTGTCGAGAAAGAGCGAGAACGCATGGCCTTCGTCTCCTCGTCCTGGTGGGATGTGAGCGCAAAATGCGAGTTAGGTTTTAATGCTCGGCTAATTGGAGTCGATGGGAAAAAAGTTGCTGCCACAAGTGACTTTGGCGCCGATGGCGCAGTTAAAGAGAAAGCATTATCAAATATTCTGCTTCTGGATGAAAAGTCCGCCAAGGCGTTGGTGGAATCCCTTAAGTCCACTCCTTTGACTGTTAAGTCAATTGAAGATTCACCGCGTACAGAACGACCTAAACCCCCTTTCACCACATCTACCTTGCAGCAGGACGCAGGAGGGCGATTAGGTTGGGGCGCGCAGATCACGATGCGCATCGCACAGCGACTTTATGAAAACGGCTACATAACATATATGCGTACCGACTCCGTCAATCTATCGGCGCAAGCCATTACCGCCGCACGCAATGCTGCTAAAGCACTCTACGGGGCCAACCATGTTGCAGAAACGCCACGTGTTTACGTCGGAAAGAGCAAGAACGCACAAGAGGCGCATGAAGCAATCCGGCCCGCAGGCGATGTATTTCGCACACCAGGCGAATTGGCACCCGAGCTTTCGCGGGACGAATTTGCGCTATATGACTTGATATGGAAACGCACTGTGGCATCACAGATGGCCGATGCGAAGAAAATGCAGATGCGCGTGGATTTTAATGCTGGAACGAATGACGCAAGAGAGGCGTCATTTAGGGCTAATGGCTCTGTCGTCACCTTTGCCGGCTTCCTCGCCGCCTATGAGGAAATCAGCGATGAGAAGAACGAGGATGAAGATCGCCGCTTACCAGCCATGACCGTGGGGCAAGCGATCAAGGTTTCCGAGTACAACTGCGAAGGCCACGACACTAAGCCGCCCGCGCGTTACACAGAACCAACCCTGGTTAAAAAACTGGAAGAGCTTGGCATCGGTCGGCCCTCAACCTTTGCTTCGATTATCCAGACCATCCAAGATCGCGGATATGTCTACAAACGGGGGCGTGCCCTGGTCCCCACCTTCTTAGCATTTTCCGTTACCGGTCTGCTCGAGCAACACTTCTCAAAATTAGTAGATTACGAATTCACTGCGAGCATGGAAGAGGATCTCGATAAAATTGCAAATGGTGAAGCACAACGAGTCGACTGGCTCCGTAATTTCTTTTATGGTCATGATGGTCAACCTGGCCTTAATGAATTATCTGCTGACTTGGGTGCCATCGATGCGCGCGAAGTTAACACAATGCGACTTGGCGAAGACATTCAAATTCGGGTAGGTCGCTATGGTGCCTACCTACAGCAGGGCGAAGGTGATGATCGAAAACTGGCAAATGTTCCGGAAGCGATGGCTCCAGATGAACTGACACTAGCTGTGGCAAAAGAAATTCTTGCTCAACCTTCCGGCGAGCGCGAACTGGGTATCGAGCCGAGTAGCGGGCTGGAAGTTATCGCAAAGTCGGGCCGCTTTGGTCCATATGTAACACAGGTACTTGCTGGGGATGCCAAGAAAGGCGACAAGCCCAAAACAGCATCTTTGCTCTCCACCATGACGCTTGACACCATTACCTTCGATGATGCGGTGAAGTTGCTCTCGCTGCCGCGAGTCCTAGGAACTGATTCGCAGACTGGCGAAGATATAACAATTCAAAACGGTAGATACGGTCCATATCTCAAACGCGGCGCTGATTCGCGCACACTTACTAGCGAGGATCAACTTTTCTCACTCTCACTTGATGAGGCCGTCGCGATTTACAAGGAGCCAAAGCTGCGACGCAGAGGCGTTGCTAAGCCACCGCTGAAAGAACTCGGGCTAGATGCGGCGACTTCCAAACCTGTTCTGGTGAAGGATGGGCGATTTGGCATGTATGTCACCGATGGCGAGACGAATGCAACGTTGCGCCGCGGCGACACTTTGGAGGGCCTGACCCTTGAGCGAGGACTAGAACTTCTGGCGGGCCGACGCGCCTGGGAGGCCGAGAATGGCCCATCTACCAAGAAGTCGCGAAAGAAATCTGTGACCAAGAAGGCTGCGATCAAGAAGGCTGCGATCAAGAAGGCTCCAGTTAAGCGGGCATCGAGTAAGGACGTCCCACCGACTCTGACAAAAAATGTCGTGAAAAAAGCCGCTGCCAAGCGAGTCGCCAAAAAGGCAGCAACGGGGCGCGCAAAGGTACGAACTACTAAAAGCTAGAGATTCTCCCCGTAACTTGCCGGTCCCAAATAGAGGATCAGCACTGCATTTGTATCTTCGGGGTCTGCTATCCAAAGCAGAGACCAGTCCTCCAAACTTTCTCTAATGGGAACTTTCCAAATTGCATACCCGGTTTTTGTGCGCAAACTTTTCGGTCTCACCAATCTATTGGTCGGATCCGCTTCCAGAATATCCAGAACTCGTTCCACCGCCGACTTCAACCCTGCCGGCTGATGGCCTATATTTTTATACGCGAGCCCGGCTTCCGGTTCCCAGTTCAAGATATACATGCTGGCGGAAGGCCTCAGTTGCGGTGACGTTTAACTTTTATGGCCTTGGATGGGTTGGCAATGATCTCTTCAATTTGAGACATAACCTTTGTAGCCAATTCAAATCTAACCTGATCAATCTGGTCTTCTAGTTGGACATAAAGCTCGAAAGGTAGAACAACCCCCTCTGGTTTGCGATGATCGCCAAATACAACTGGATTCGCATAAGCGCCCTCAGCGCGAAATCGAGCGATAGTCTGGCTAAGAGAGGTGCGTGCCTCAGTGGTTGAAATTGTCATAGTCTCTCTCCCTTAGGTTGGTACATAGGGTACTATACACGTACATTTATTGGTACGTAAATATGTACATAGAATTATACGAGGAAGGAGCGGGGCCGCGATTGGTCGCCTAGGAGCCAGAGCCAAAAGCGATAGTTAGCGCACTACCCTTACCCCGTGGCACGCTCAATTCCAATTCCAATCCCAGCCCCTCCGGCGCAGGATCAGACCCGTGGCGTTATGGCAATACCAGCCTTTCGCCGGCTCTGGCGTTCGATGGCTTTTTCATCTTTGGGCGATTGGCTGGGACTCTTGGCAACTACCGCCCTGGCACAGCAGCTTTCACACGGCAACTACGCCAAGGCAAACTATGCAATCGCTGGCGTTTTCATCGCTCGTCTGGTGCCCTCAGTTTTTCTCGGGCCTATTGCTGGAGTAATTGCGGATCGATTTGATCGCCGCAGGGTGATGATAGTTACTGACCTCTTGCGGACTGCTTTTTATATTTCCATTCCGATTTTCCACAACTTTGTCTGGCTTTATACCGCGATAATCCTGGTCGAGTGCGTAACCCTCTTCTGGTCTCCCGCGAAAGAGGCCAGCGTTCCCAACTTAGTACCCAAAGAAAAATTGGAGAGCGCTAACCAAGTTTCATTGCTTGCGGCCTACGGCACCGCCCCGATCGCGGCGGTACTTTTCTCATTGCTAGCCCTTGTCAGTGGCGCCCTCGCAACTGCGGTCCCTTTTTTCAAAGGCAACTCTGTCGATCTGGCGTTATATATAAATGCGGGAAGTTTTGCTTTTGGCGCCTGGACAGCATGGGGTCTGCACGAGATTCCCAAGGGGGCGGCATCAAAGACGGCCGGGGAAGTTGGAGTTGGAAAATCTCTCCTAGAAGGGTGGCGCTCGGTCCGCAAGTCCAAGATTGTTAGCGGGTTGATTGTCGGAATGACCGGTGCCTTCATTGCAGCAGGTGCGGTTATTGGTCTTGCGCGAACATTTGTGGGTGACCTCGGAGGCGGTAATGCTGCCTATGGAGTTCTATTTGGATCTGTCTTTACTGGACTGGCACTCGGAATTGCATTTGGTCCTAAAGTATTTGCGCAGTTTTCGCGACGCCGTCTTTTCGGTGCCTCGCTCACCGCATCTGGAGTCTTTCTAGTTCTTCTCGCAATGATCCCGAACTTAGTGATGGCGGTCTTTATTGTGGTTGTTCTTGGCTCTCTTTCGGGAGTCTGTTGGGTTACTGGATTTACCATGCTGGGCATGGAAACGGCCGATGATGTTCGGGGGCGCACTTTTGCGTTTATGCAATCCCTCATTCGCGTAACACTGGTGGCGGTACTTGCCATTTCACCATTGATTGCGGCGGTGGTAGGCAAGCGATCTTTAACTTTCCAGAACATTCATATTAACTACAACGGTGCAGCAATCACGATTTTCTTTGCGGGCATTATCGCAACGGTGATCGGTGCTGTTTCCTACCACCAGATGAAGGACCGTCCCAGTGTCTCTTTTTGGAGTGATATTGCTAGTGCCCTCAGGGGAGAGTTGGGCGCAATTACGAGAGCACCCACGAAAGGCTTGTTTATTGCCTTCGAAGGCGGTGAAGGATCGGGAAAGTCAACCCAGACAAAATTATTGAAAACTTGGCTGGAAGAAGAAGGTCACTCGGTTGTCCTAACGCGCGAACCTGGCGGCACACCCCTTGGCAAAGATCTGAGAAATATTTTGTTGTCACACGACACTGGCCAGATTTCACCGCGCGCAGAGGCCTTGCTCTATGCGGCCGATCGTGCACACCATGTTTTCTCTGTTATCCGACCAGCCCTTGAAGCAGGCGATATCGTGATCACTGATCGTTATTTTGACTCATCGATCGCCTACCAAGGTGCAGGTCGCACCCTTGAACCAGGTGAAGTCGCGCGCATTTCGCGTTGGGCTGCCGAATCACTCTTCCCTACCCTGACGATTATTCTGGATCTACCAGCGGAAATCGGTTTGAGTAGATTAAGGAAGTTAGATCGTCTCGAATCCGAACCACTGGCCTTCCACGAGAGAATCCGCCAGGAGTACTTACAGTTAGCTTTGGTTGATCCCGAGCGGTACTTGGTCGTAGATGCGCGGATGAGTGTTGTCGATATTCATAGCGCTGTTCTCGCGCGTGTTACAGAGTTGCCGGCACTGAGCAAGATTCCAAAAAAGGAGAAGACGAGTCGGATCCCGCAAGGGTTCATGCGAAAAGTCAGGAGTAAGTTACCTCCGTGACGGTCTTTGACGAGCTAGTGGGCCAGTCGCACTTAGTTTCCACGCTGCAGGGCGCCGTACGAGCATCGCGCAATGGCGAAGAAAGCCAAGAGATGACCCATGCCTGGCTTTTCACTGGCCCTCCCGGCAGTGGTCGATCAAGTGCCGCTATTGCTTTTGCTGCTGCTCTGATCTGTCCTGCGGGCGGATGTGGAACATGTATAGATTGTCGAAGCGCCAAAGCGGGCGGACATGCAGATGTCGAAGTTTTGCGGAGTGAGGGGCTCTCCATCAAAGTTGATGAGGTCCGAGAGCTTTTGCAGCGGGTGGCGTGGGCGCCGAGTGTGGGCGGATGGCGCGTGGTGGTGATGGAAGATGCCGACCGGCTTACCGAATCGGCCGCTAACGCACTTCTCAAAGCGATAGAAGAGCCGGGGGCTCGAACTGTCTGGCTGCTCTGTGCCCCGACGTTATTTGATGTTTTGCCTACAATTCGCTCGCGCGCCCGTCACCTTCAATTACGCACCCCATCAACAAGTGAAGTTGCGAAAGTTTTGATCTCCCGTGACGGAATCTCGCCCGCAATGGCCGAATTTGCCGCGCGCGTCAGTCAAGGCCACATCGGGCGCGCACGACACCTGGCAAGGCAGGAAGAGAGTCGTTCTCATCGCAAAACAATCATGAACTTGCCCTTCACGATTACCACTATCGCCTCTGCCTTTGCGGCAGCAACTACTCTTGTCGAACTTGCCACTGCAGAAGCTAAGGCAGAATCTGAGGCGCGTTCGGAGAAGGAATCTGCTGACCTTGGCCAAGCTTGGGGTCAAGGCGCAACCGGGCGCGGTATGGCAAGCGGGGGAGCAAAGGCGCTGAAGGAATTGGAGAAGGAGCAGAAATCGCGGGGCACCCGAATGATCCGGGATTCTTTGGATAGTGCTCTTCTGGACCTTGCCACACTTTATCGCGATGTTCTCATGGTTCAGTCATCTATGGACGATTCACTCATTAACACAGACCTGGTTGAGAAGATTGTAAGACTGGCCGAGGAGTCACGACCTGAGAAAACTTTGGCGAAAATCGAAGCAATCATGAAAGCGCGCACTAATTTGGGTTTTAATGCCGCTCCTTTACTTACCGTAGAGGCGCTGATGTGCGTTCTGGCTCGATGATCAGACCAAGTAAGGGGAGCATCGCACTTGTAGTGGTAGTGGTATTTCTCTTTATGGGCACGTTCTCTTTCCAACGGGTAGAACACGCTCCGACCTCTTTGGCGCAATTCCAGGCCCAAAAACTCACGTGGTCGACATGCCATGAGAGTTTCGAGTGCACGCACTTGCAGGTCCCTGTTAACTACCTCAACCTAAAGGATGGTCGTTTCAATTTAAGCGTTTTGCGTCACAAAGCGACAAATCAGAGAAATAAGATCGGCTCCTTGGTGATCAACCCGGGCGGCCCTGGTGCTTCAGGCGTGGACTACGCCTACAACGCGGAATACATATTTAGTCCATCTCTGCTTGATAAATTCGACATTGTCGGCTTCGACCCACGAGGCGTCGGACAGAGTAATCCGATTCGTTGTCTGACCAATTCCGAGACTGATACTTCATTTGCCATGGATAGTAAGCCTGACAATCGCAAGGAGTTGAATACGTTAGTTAGGCAAATGCGCGAGTATGTTTCCAAGTGTGAATCTCGAACCAAGAATATTTTGCATTACAGTACCGCGGACTCTGCGCGCGATATGGATATTCTGCGAGAGGCGCTTGGTGAGAAAAGGCTCAACTTTCTAGGCGTGAGTTATGGAACATACTTAGGGACTCTGTACGCGAATTTCTTTCCTAACAAAGTTGGGCGAATGGTTCTTGACGGTGCCATCAGTCCCATAGTCAGTAGTACCGCGCAGAATCTCACTCAAGCGTTTGGATTTGATACAGCCCTAGATGCGTTTATGAGTGATTGCTTTACCAGAACGGATTGTGCATTAAACCAACCTATAGCTGCGGCACGCCTACAACTCATTTCCCTCTTTCAAACTTCGGCGAAAAAACCGTTATCGAGTAGCAAGGGTCGCGCCGTAACTGAATCCCTCGTCGTTCTTGGAACCGCCTCTGCGCTTTATGATCGCGCAACTGGATGGCCACAGCTTCGCGCCGCGATAAAGCAATCAACGAGCGGGGCCGGTGATAATTTTCTTGCTCTGGCAGATCAGTATGCCGAGAGAAATGGCGATGGCACATACGCCAACAATGAGACCGATGCCCAATTCGTTATCGATTGTCTGGACTGGAAAGGTCCTCGCACCACGAGAGAGATGGTGAGCGAAGCTAAGATTTTCGCCACCAAGGCTCCTGTTTTCGGTCCCTACCTAGCCTACAGCGGGCTGGCTTGTCAGTTCTTTCCAAAATTGGCGATCATCTCCCCTGATATCAAAAAGATATCTACGACCCCAATTGTCATCGTCGGGACGACCCGCGATCCAGCCACTCCATACAGTTGGGCCCTCGACCTGCACAACACGATCCTGAACTCTCGTCTCATCTCCCTCAATGGCGACGGTCACACCGGTTACGGTCATGGCTCCTCATGTGTCGACAACGCCGTGGACCATTATCTCCTTACCGGAATTCCCCCTGCGCAGGATCTGAGTTGCACCTCACCAATTTAGCCCGCTTCTTCAAGTGGTAATTAGCACCCCTATAAGTAGGGCAAGATAATAGGTATGCACCTAGACCATGTTTCATATGTGACCACCCACGAGCAACTCGCGGATACTGTGCAACGTCTTGGATCTCGCCTCGGTTCGACCTTTGTCGATGGCGGAGTTCACCCTCGGTTTGGAACTCGCAATTTCACGATGCCCCTCACTGATGGCCACTACGTAGAAGTTGTCTGCCCGCTGGATCATCCTGCAACTGATGCCTCACCGTTTGGTAAAGCCGTATCACAGCGTGCAAAAGAGGGCGGCGGTTGGTTGACTTGGGTTGTCGGAGTTGATGATGTTGCAAAAATCGAAACGCGTTTAGGGCGTCCGGCCGTCGATGGTCACCGAACCAAGCCAGATGGAACTGACCTTCGTTGGAAACAGATTGGCGTTTTGGGTGTTTTGGAAGATGCTCAACTTCCATTCTTTATTCAATGGCTTTCGCGGGAGCACCCATCTTCAGATGGAAAGCCCCATGCAAAGATTGTAAAGATTGAAATTGCAGGCAATGAGAAGAGCATTGAAGAATATTGCGGGTGCGATATGGCCCATGCGGTGGGTGGCATTGAAGTTGTATGGGTTGACCCAGCGGATAACGATGGCGAAAATGGGATAGTGGCGGTGCACCTGCAAACACCTAACGGAATCGTGCGAATCGATTAGCCGAGTAATTTCGGGAATTTTGCCCTGATTCCCTCAGGTAAATAGATAACATTAAGGAATCACAATTTCTGACTTTAATCTTTCCCCCAGGAAACTATCTGAGAAGCCTCTTTTGCGGTGGCTATTGGTCGGTGGGGTGACCGTAGCCATTGATTGGCTGATCTTTGTAAATGTTTACGCACGCATAGAAACTGTCGCTATTGCCAATCTAATATCGGGGGTATTCTCCGCATCCTTCAATTACTTTGCCCATCATTATTGGACTTTTAAGAGCAGCGAGGATCACAAGCGAACGAGTATCCGATACATAATTTCCCTTTTTTTCGGGTATCTACTAAACACGGCACTTCTGAAGACATTCATCGTTACTGGGATCCATCCCGGACTTGCAAAAATAGTGGCCACTGGTCTCCAAGCAGGAATCAGTTATGTCGTATTGAACAAATTCGTTTTCAAGGCAGGAAAATGGTCGAAGCGTCCTCAAGCGGAGGACTGAACCTAACGAATAGAAGCCAATGACCCGCCTAGGGGCAGAATCTCAAATTGGCCACATAGGCACTCGTTTCTCACGAGGTCGAAGTCTCTATTCGGCGAACGATATATTGCTAGAATCCTGAACTGTCACCAATTCCACGACCAGGTACCTTTGAGAGAGAGTTTGTATTCGATGAATGTGGCCGACTACATTGCGGAATTCTTGGATAGCAAAGGAGTGCCCGCGGTTTTTGAATTGTCCGGGGGCATGATTGCATTCATTTCGGATGCAATTTATCGAAGAGGCGCCACACCGATCATTTGTACTCGACACGAACAGGCAGCCGGATTCGCGGCGGAAGGGGCGACACGTTATCGGAGCATACCCGCCGTGGCGATGGGGACGAGCGGTCCCGGTGCCACCAACTTAATAACACCAATTGCGTCCTGCTATTTTGACTCGACCCCAGTCATATTTTTAACAGGGCAAGTGAATCAAGCTGAGTTAAGAAAGAGCATTAATCAGCGCCAGAATGGTTTTCAGGAACTTGACATTGTCTCCATGGTCAAAGGGATCACCAAGTATGCAGTTCAAGTTACGTCCGTGAATGAATTGGTTGAGGCATTAGAAATTGCCTGGCAAACCGCACTCGAAGGACGACCGGGACCGGTGCTGATTGATATTCCGATAGATCTGCAACAGATAGAGGTGGCTGATGTACACGGGGTTGAGTCAACAAAAGCCCCCGCTCCCTTATCCGTTGATCTGACTCACGATATACAAGAGTTGAAAACTCAACTGCTTTCGAGCCAGCGACCTTTAATATTAGTCGGTGGGGGAATTCGGATTTCTGGATCCGTGGACAAATTTAGATCCTTTGTTGAACGAACTCGTATTCCAGTTGTAACTTCACTGATGGGCCTGGATGCCTTGCCGAACTCATCACCGTATAAAATCGGAATGATAGGAAGTTATGGAAATCGGTGGGCGAACCGTGCGCTCGCAAGATCAGATGTTCTTATTGTTTTGGGTAGTCGTTTAGATGGTCGTCAGACCGGTAGTTCTGTTCGAGATTTTGAGGAAAATAAGTTCATTTATCGTGTCGATATAGACGGCGAAGAATTGGATGGTCGGATT
Organism: Candidatus Nanopelagicales bacterium; assembly: GCA_038244965.1. Lineage (GTDB taxonomy): Bacteria > Actinomycetota > Actinomycetes > Nanopelagicales > Nanopelagicaceae > QYPT01. The sequence goes on from JBBRSY010000007.1 coordinate 18,617, forward strand.
CGCGCGTCTCGGAAAATCCTGAGCGACGTTGATATTTTTTTTGAAATGTTGGGAGGGCACGAAATCTCAGTCGATAGTTCGATATTCTTGGAAGAAATCGAGCGAGATAGAAAGTCGTTTCCACAGGACGAGGAGCAAGAGTCCCAGTTGGAGATGCATCCAAACATTATTATTGAACGACTCAGTGATATTTTTTCGACCGTGCATGGTTATGTCGTTGACGTAGGGCAGCACCAGATGTGGGCAGCCCAATCGTTGGTATTGAACGATAAACAACGGGTATTTACGTCTGGAGGGTTAGGCGCAATGGGTTTCGCCATTCCCGCGGCCATTGGAGCATCGATCGCTTCCTCCGGGAAATGGGTAGTCATCACAGGAGATGGGTGTGCTCAGTTATCATTCAATGAATTACAAACGATCAAGCAGGGTGAACTCAACATCGTTATTTGTATATTTAATAATAGGCAACTTGGCATGGTTGCTCAGTTTCAGGAGACAAACCTTGACGCAAGATATGTTTCGACTCAGATTGGATACAGCACTCCGAATTTCGTAGCGGTGGCCAAATCGTATGGCATTAAGGCCTACGATGTTAAAAGCCTCAACGAGCTCGAAGATCTTCGAGATATTTTGACCGAGAGCAATGAACCCATAGTGCTCGAATTTCAAATATCGCAACTTGCAAAAGCCCTTCCAAAAATGGATCACAGAAGTTCGATTCAAGACCTTTAAGACGGTTGTCGGACGAGAAAGATGTGTCTGTTCAAAGATTTTTGATATAGATTAGGTGAGTAATCCTCGGAATTTTAGACTAATTGCCTCAGGAGATAAACCAGAATATTCGAGTAGGTAATTCTGTGTTCCGATCTCCGTATTCGTGTCTCGAGTTACGCCAATTCTTGAAATCCTCCCAGGATAACCGATCCCTGATGCTACTTCTAGGATCCACGAGCCAAACCCGCCGGAGAGCGTGTGCTCTTCAACCGAAAGAATTTTTTTGCCGTTCGCCGTCGAAAGCAATTGGCCTATTGTCTCGTCAGACAGCACTGGCATTGAAATCAGTATGGGTCTAATTCCTAACTTTTCTAACATCGAAGATGCGAGCATAACCTTGGCGCCAATCCCACCAGTCCAACAAATGACGCCGTCAATGCCTTCTTCAATGATGAGGATACTTGGTTGCTCTCCCAATGATTTTGTATTGATTAGTGGCTCGCCGCCCTTGCCAAGCCTTAAATAGGCAGGGATTGCGTTTGAGAGAATGAGATCAACACAGTAATTGGTTTCGATCGCATCGCCAGGTGAGTAGAGCGTCATATTTGGCATGGCGCGCATTATCGCGATGTCTTCAATAGCGTGATGGGTATAACCGTGGACACCGTATCCCAAGCCGGCACCTACAGCCACGATCGTTACTGGATTCCTCATGTAGCACACGTCGTTGCGAATTTGTTCGAGGCATCGAAATGTTGGAAAGTTGGCGATGCTGTAGACGAATGGACGGTAGCCACGCGATGCAAGCCCAGCCGCCATGCTCATCATGGATTGTTCGGCTACTCCTGAGTTGATGTATTGATTGGGGAGTTGCCTTTGAAATTCATCTAACACGCCATACCCTAGATCGCCAGTAATTAGCAGTATCGATTCGTCGTCGTAGGCAAGCTCGAGGAGATGCTTCGCGAATGAATTTCTCATTGACTCTCCGTTTGTAATTCAAGTAGAGCGTTCTCAAGATCTTCACTTGAAGGAGGCCTGTAGTGCCAAAGCACCTTGTTCTCCATGAAAGATACGCCTTTCCCCTTTGTGGTTTCAGCGATTATGCAGAGTGGTCGATCCTGAGTTGCTAGCGCCGCTGACAATTGTTCGTAAGAGTGGCCGTCGACTTCTCGAACTTCCCAGTTGAAGGCTCTCCATTTATCAGCGAAAGGCTCAAGAGCAACGGTGTCTTCAGTGTTGGTAAGGGATTGGATTCTGTTTCGGTCAATAATGACCGTTAAGTTGCTCGCCCCGAATTGGTGGGCAAGAAGCGCGCTCTCCCAGGTAGTCCCTTCGTCGCATTCGCCATCTGAAAGAACTACAAAAGTGCGAGCAGAAGTTCCGTGCCTATTCTGCGAAAGAGCGACGCCAAGCCCGTAAGGTAATCCATGTCCCAATGAACCCGTTGAGAGCTCGACTCCAGGTTTGCCGTGGTGTGTAACATGACCTCCAAATTGCCCCCCATCGGCACAGTAACTTTCCAGGTACGAGAGAGGAAAGAAACCCCTTATCGCCAAGACCGCGTAAAGCGCGGACGCGGCGTGCCCCTTGGATAAAATTACACAGTCTCGTTCGGCAGAATTGCTGGTTTCGGGCGAGACTTTTGCGCTCCCGCTATACAAAACGGCAAGGATATCAACGACCGAAAGGGCCGAACCCACATGTGATGACTGTGCCTCATGTGTCATCTGCAGAATCCTTTTACGAGCCTCTAATGCCAACGTTTCGGCACCGCCGTGGAACGGTGCGGCTTGATACGGTTGGGCGCTCACTTCCTCAAACTATCACCTCCCAGAAAAAATTAACGCCAACGGCGGCTATTCTTCACCTCGACCCGTAATCTGGAATTGTCTCTAAGAAAGGCGCTGAATGTGAATTTGCGCTCTACACGCGGGCTCGTGCCACAGGCGGACTTGGCGGAGATCCTTGAATCCTCAAACGCCAGACTTGAGAATCTTGGCTCATCGAAAATTCTCATCTGTGGGGCAACGGGATTCGTTGGAACATGGCTCACGTCATCGCTTCTTCAAGCGAATGAAGAAATGGACCTAAGTCTTGAAATCGTGATTATTTCCCGAGACGCAGATGCTGCAAAGAATAAATTATCACCTCGTCCTGAGGATCCTCTAACAATTGTCACTGGAGATCTCGCGAGCGAGAAAAATCCACTGGCGTACCTGGGCCACGAATTCACGCACATTCTTCACTTAGCAACACCAACAGTCGCAGCAACTGGTAGCTTCGATGAGAAGAGATACATCTCTACTGTCGAGGGTGCGCGCAATCTCGTTGAGTATGCCTCCCATATGTTGGTGCCACCTGTTTTAGTTCATACGAGTAGTGGCGGGGTTTACGGAAAACAGCCACTCTCGCTCGAAAGAATTGAAGAAGGTTGGGTCAACAAGAATCTGGAAAGCGAGATATCGGCTTACGGGCGAGCAAAACTTGAAGCCGAGAAAATAATTGGGCAAGCTAGTAGAGACGGTATTATTCGCGCAGCTAACCCCCGGTTATTTGCGTTTCTTGGACCACACCTTGCATTAGACGCGCACTTCGCTGTGGGCAATTTCATGAGGGATGCCCTCGCTGGTACGGACATAAGAATGGAAGGTAATCCATCGACTAAGCGTTCCTATCTTTATCCCACAGATATGACGGATTGGCTGTTAGCAATTTTAGTAAAGCCACATCAAGATGTGCTCCATGTTGGGAGCCGAATTCCAGTGGAAATGTCCGAACTTGCCGAGAAGATATCCGAAACCTTTAATGGGACACCGATTTCTTTTCTCGGAATGGAATCTCAGGCGTCAAATTATGTTCCAGAAACGCAAGTAATGCGGCGCATTTATGGGGTTAATCAGAGGATAGGTTTAGAAGAGGGCTTAGATCGTTGGGTAAGTTGGTTGAAAAAACAATAACTACCAAACTACATCCCTGCGTGAATAGAGCACAACATCATTAAACTTTTGTCGCTACTTTCCGCCATATGAATTTTTAGTGGTTTTCTCTGCAACTATATACAAGGGCCGCTGTTTAACTTCTTCATAAACCAATCCTACATATTGGGCGAGAATTCCTATGCCGAGCATTGTGAGGGAGAAGCCTAAGAAGATCAGGCTGATTATCGAACCAAATCCTGCGAAGGGGACCCCACTAATCAACCAAAATATTGCCAGCCCAACTACTGAGACAAATGAAAATATGCTTAGCAGAATTCCGAGTGCTGAAACCCAGAGCAAAGGAGTGGCACTGTAGGCGAGAATGCTACGAGATGCGTAGGCAATCACGCCAAATAGTGATACTCCCAACCACTTTGACTCCCCTGCGAATCGTGGCGGACGCTCTAACTCAATCTCCGTCGTCTTGAATCCCACCCATGAACTCAAACCGCGCAAGAAGCGGTGACTCTCTCGCAGTCTTCGGATCGCTTCGTAGGTACTTTTATTAACGAGGCGGAAATCGCTGACTGATTCAGGAAGCATTCCATCGGTCAGTTTGTGTGCCATGCGGTAGAAAAGGTGGGAAAGTTTTCGTCGCAAAAAAGGCACCGAATCACGGCTTGTGATCTTTACTAGGACTTGGTCGTAGCCTTCTTCGTACTTGCGAAGAAGTGCCGGTATTGCCTCTGGTGGATCCTGGAGATCTGAGGTCATGATGATTGCAATGTCTGCTGTTGCGTTGTCAAGACCGCAAGTAAAGGCAGCATCGAGCACGAAGTTTCGCGACATTCGAAACCCTTGGATCCTTGGATCCGAAGTTGCAACGGCCTGAATTATTGACCAAGACTTATCCCAAGAACCATTGTCCATGACCAATATTCGATACTCGTATCCCGGTTCTTCTCCCATAACTTTTTCGATGCGCTTAAAGAGTTCCGGTAAACACTCTTCCTCGTTGTAGGCAGAAGTGACAATATCTAGGGTGACTTTTGCGCCCATATTAATTACTGTCCAGACTCTTGCTAATTCCTCTAAGCCATGGTGGGGGTGACTCTAAGGCATATCTTGCCAACTCTTGTTTCTCTCGCAAAGTATCCATCGGTTGCCAGAAGTCATCATGGTGGTAGGCCATGAGTTGATCTTCATCAACGAGGCGGGGGAGTGCGCCGAATTCAAATGGCTCGGAGTTATCAAATACCAACTCGGCAACTTCTGGTTCCAGAACGAAAAAGCCGCCATTGATCCATCCGGCATCTGCCTGGTTCTTCTCTCCGAAGTGGACAACTTTGTCGCCTTCAATATGGAGATGGCCAAAACGGGCAGGTGGTCTTACGGCTGTGACAGTTGCTTTCTTGCCATGCGATTCGTGGAAGGCGAGGAGTTTGCCAATTGAAACATTTGCAAGACCGTCCCCGTATGTGGCAATCACGCGCTCGCCAGGAAATGCTTTCATACATTGCGCAATTCGACCACCGGTTTGAGTGTTTAGACCGGTCTCCAGTGCAGTCACCTTCCATGAGTAGTGGTCGCTCTTGCCGAGGTGATGAACCTTTCTCTGAAGGGTATCAATGGTTATATCGCCATCCAAGTCGTTTAGGTCAAGTAGCCAACGTTTTATGACCTCACTTCGATATCCAAGGGCAAGAACAAACTCATCGTGTCCCTGCTGGGAGAAGATATTCATGAGGTGCCAAAGAATAGGTTTGTCATCAATCAAAACCATTGGTTTTGGCTTGCTATCGGTCTCTTCAGAGATACGGGTTCCTAGTCCGCCGGCAAGGATGATGACTTTCATTTGGATCCTCCAAGAATCTGGTGAAGTGATTCAATTATGTAGTCCAACATGGGAATGGTAAGACCTGGCCAGACCCCAATCCAGAATGTGTCATTCATGACTATGTCGGTATTGGTGAGTTCGCCATGAACTCTGCGGGGCGTCCCAATAAAAGCAGGTTGGCGAAGGAGATTGCCACCAAAGAGTAAGCGAGTCGCGATTTTGCGCTCATTAAGGGCTTGTACGATCTCGTTACGCGTTTTTGGACTTGATTCTTGAACAGTGATGGCAAAGCCAAACCACGAGGGTTCGCTATCTTCAGTCGCACGGGGAAGGAGAAAGTAATCAGAAAGATCTGCCAGCCCATCTTTCAGATACTTCCAATTTCGGCGGCGCAGTTCTACGAAATTCGGCAGGCGTTCCAATTGGGCTAAACCAATCGCGGCTTGGATGTCACCGGATTTCAAGTTGTACCCGATGTGAGAGTAGGTATATTTATGGTCATAGCCGTAAGGCAATTCGCCGAGCTTCCACTCGAATCTCTTTAAGCAGGTGTTGTCGCAACCAGGAGCACACCAGCAGTCACGGCCCCAGTCGCGGAACGACTCGACTAGCCGCTTCAGGGCTACTTTTTTGATAAGTACCGCGCCGCCTTCGCCAGTTGTGATGTGGTGCGCCGGGTAGAAACTAAAAGTTGACAGATCGCCAAAACTGCCCAAGTTCTTGCCCTTGTAGGTTCCTCCAAGCCCATCGCAACTATCTTCGACAATCCAAAGATTATGTTTCTTCGCCAGCTTCTCCACTAGATCGATATTGAAGGGATTGCCTAACGTGTGGGCCATCATTATCGCTCTAGTTTTTGGCCCGATGGCCTCCTCTAATGCCGTTTCGTTAGCAACATAGGTCCCAAGGTCAACATCCACATACACAGGGATAAGTCCGTTTTGGAGAATTGGCGTCACCGTCGTGGGGAATCCTGCTGCCACAGTTAGTACTTCATCGCCTTTTTTAAGAGCACGTTCGCCTAGCGTTGGGCTGGTGAGCGTAGTCAAGGCAAGAAGGTTTGCGGAAGAACCAGAGTTCACCATGAAGGAATGGCGCATTCCGACCGTTCTTGCGAATTGCGATTCAAATTTCTCGGTGTAGGGCCCTGCTGTCAACCAGAAGTCGAGGCTCGCTTGAACTGCAGCCGTTATCTCAGCCTCTCCAAAGACCTTTCCTGTGACAGGTATCGACGATTCACCTGGGACAAAAATCTTGGTTGGGTGCCGTTCTTTCATGGTCGCAGCGACCAGTTCAGCAATCATTTCATCGCTGTCTGAAGTCAATTTGGAGCCCCATCCCGCGCCACTTGGGCACCATGTTGTCATTGAACTAAGGAGACAAGACTACTGTGTGCACATGGATTTCCCGCTTGGCAATCGCCTCCGAGAGTTGCCCGGCCCAATTCTGGTGACAGGCCATACTGGATTTAAAGGCGCTTGGCTCACTTTTCTGCTTGAACGCCTGAATGTGCCTGTTGTGGGTTACTCGTTGGCCCCCGAATCAGAATCGTTGTACACACGAGCAAATCGCGAAGGTGCTATACCCGAGGTGTATGCGGATATTCGAAATATCGAAGAGGTGGAAGCCTGTTTGGCTAATTACCGCCCATCTGCGATCATCCATATGGCGGCCCAACCTTTGGTTCTGGAGTCCTATAAAGTACCTCGATATACATTTGAAACCAATGTTCTGGGCACAGCAAACGTTCTGGATGCAGCATTTGGGACAAATAGTGTTGAAGCTATTGTTGTTGTTACCACAGATAAGGTTTATCGAAATGATGACACCGGCAGGGCATTCATTGAAACTGACCCGCTCGCAGGTAAAGATCCATACAGCGCCAGCAAGGTGGGGACTGAATCTGTGGTGGCTGCTTGGCAACAGATCGCCAAAGTATCTGGTGGCCCCGATGTCGTCTCTGTTCGCGCTGGCAACGTTATAGGCGGAGGGGACTGGGCGGGGAACCGACTCATCCCCGATCTGGTCCGCGGATTCGTCAGTGGCAATTTGATCCAGATTCGCAATCCGGAAAGCACAAGGCCCTGGCAGCATGTTCTAGATCCCTTGTCAGGGTATCTCATGGCATTGGAAGCTCTCCTTGACGGCAAGATGTTGTCTGCAATGAATTTTGGACCAGGAACCGAAAGTTTGACGGTTAGAGAAGTTGTCGACATCGCTACTGGCAACTGGCCAATGGCCAAATCGGTAGCCATCACCTACGAAGAAAGCGGTGGAAATATCGAAGCGAAGAGTCTGCAACTGGATTCATCCCTCGCAAGATCATCTCTGTCTTGGAAGGATTCCTGGAATCAAGGAGAAGCTGTGATTGCGACAGTGAGATGGTGGGATCAGGTTTTGAACCAGTCGGCGAATGCTCATGATGAATGCCAAGCAGACATTTCGCATCTACTTCAACGGATCGCTAGCTAGCGTGACCAATACCTTACTCAAGGGGGTTACTCCTCTGTGGAAAAATCTGCGTTTGTTATATTTGTTTACTGGCACCTTGTTTGTCATCACGGTAAGTAATGTTATGAAGTCAAGTTGGTCCGGGGACGATTGGCCTAATTCGCAGACGCCGTACTGGGTTAAGTGGCGATATGGATCCCTTACACCAGCCCACGTTTGGTATGAAGCGCAATACTGGAATAACCAATGGATGCAAGGTCAAGGTCGGTTTTATGTTGTGCAATGGGTCGAATCTCGATTCGTATTCGCCTATTTTCGCTCGTTGTGGCAATACAAATTATTAGCGACGGGCGCACTTCTTCTTGCGGGATTGCTATTTGTTTACCTGCTCTATAAGGTCAGCCGCTCTCATTCATTGACTCTGCTAACTCTTTTATTCCTTTCTATTACAATTCAGTTTAGAAGAGATTTTGACCCGCACATCGCCTTTGTATTTATGGTCCCAAGTTTGCTCATCAAAGTCTTCTTAGCCGCGATTTTGGCACATCGGTCGAGTCAGGCGAAGACGAAATTGCGGGGGGTTCTGCTTTCGATTCTGGCTGGCGTTATTTTCTTCATTGGGATGGCTACGTATGAATATGCATTCCTTCTATTCCCAATCGTTCTGATCGCTTTCATGACTGGCATTGTTCAACTCAACGAGACCCGGGTCTTTGAAGATACTACGAACAAATACAAACGCTACTTAACAAAAGATCTTTTGATTTTCCTGCCAGTGCTCATCTCTTGGGTCGGGTACGGTCTCTTCGTCTTCGGGTATCTGAGAGCAAAGGCGCAGGGGATATCTGGGGCCTATGTCCTAGGAACATCTCTTAAATCGATTCGGACCTTTTTGTCTCAGCTCGTTCCCGCATGGCCCCTGGCAGTCTTCCACTTTAGCGACTTGGTGCCGTTTGGCCTCAATGGAGGAACTGAGATATTTGCAATCATTTTTGCACTTGCGGGTGCATATCTACTTTACGGTCTACTCGCCCATACATTTGGTAATGGCGGGATCGAATACTTCCACGCTACCAAGATGGTGAAACCGTACTATTGGGCGATTGTTATAATCGGCGTTGATCTTATCTGTTCACCAGCATTCATGCTTTCCATACAGAGGACTTGGTGGGATCGAGCTGGAATCACCCGCAGCTATCTAGGAATACTAATTGAGGAATTAGGATCTGCGCTCTTTCTTGCACTTCTCGTTGCCTTCTTTATCGGAAAAAATGTTAAGGCCGCGGCTGCTCGGACCAGAAAGGGTAAAGGGGGCCGTAAATGAAAGTTCGGGAGAGGCTGGGGAAGAAGTACGTCTATACAGACCGAATTATTATCGTGCTCATCTGCTTCATGCTTTCGATGTTCTTTAACTACGTTCATAATTCCAGGGTCGCTGGTGAAACAAAAAGTCGAGATTTCTCTTACAACTCATGGCAACTTCTGACTAAAGATTCGACGATGTTTAAGGGAGTTAAGACCAGAGACTTATTCATCTCAGCCAACCAGAATGACGCATTCGAGACGAACGCTGGTTCTTTCTACTGGAACACCGGAATCCGATTGGCCTATCTATTTAATGCGTCAATTGTATGGCCACAATTCCCCAATTGCCGACAAGTTACTGAGCAATGTTCTCTCCCAGACGTCCGTAATAGCGTGGCAAAGGTCTTCCCCAATCTACAACGCGGTGCATTCGTACCCGTCGGAAGAAACATCAAGGCGACGGATGACTGGATTAATGTCAATATGAAGCCGGGTGCCTTGGATAAGAGTCGAATCTGGTGGTTTGACATTTATCTAATGACGCCGAAGACAATGATTGCTTTCCTGTCCCCCATGCTTGAGTCCGCGCCGACTGCGAGTATTAACTTTTCTGATTTCAAGTTAGTGACAATTTCCAACGCTGACAAGCAAGAATTCACACCGGCAATGAGCGGTATCTGTCTTGTTCGTGATACGCAATCCTCGAATACCAGTCTGAAGTCCGGTGGGCTGACAATGACATATTGGAAATTGCCACTTATTGGTCACGGTCCGGGCGGTAAGCCAATAACAGTTCCTTCTGTAATGGATATTCGCGGATTGGCCGCCGGAGCATGCTGAGAATTGAGAGAAGGAACATTCTTCTGGAATTTCTCACGGCCGTCGTAGTAGCTTCGACGACGTCGATTCTTGGTCTCTGGATTTTCAGGGAGGGACCAAGAGCGATCTTTAAGCACAGCATTTTGCTTGCCGGGGATGGTTCGCTTGAAGGGCTCTTTATAAGAACTGCTAACCAGAGGTCATTTCTGTCATCGATCTTACATCCAGTGCCTAGTGCCGCCACGATTGGATGGCCTGGCAATTTAGACTTTTCAGGCTATCCCATCGGAGACGCAAGCAATATGTTGATGTTTCGGGTAGTGAGACGACTTACAGGAGTGAGTGATGTCGGTTCGCTTATCCACATTGTCTCGATAATGAAGATTGTTCCAATCGCAATAGCGGTTCTCTTGCTCGCTCGATTGTTGAAACTTCCAAGAGTTTTGTCTGCGGTTATAGCGATTGGATATTCCGTCTCCACCTTCAATTTAGTTCGCTCTGAGGGTCATATCTTTCTCTCATTTACCTGGGCAATCCCTCTGGGAATCGGGGCAATTTACCTTGCTTATCTCTCATCCATTCCGCAAGTGGATGGTACGTATCCTCATCGGGGCTGGCGGCACTACCTTGCTTTATCGTCCCTTCTTCTTTTAGTGGCTTTTGCAAGTTTTTATTACCTCTTTTTTATAGGACTACTGACAGCGGCACTTGTGGTCCCGGTTATTCTTGCAGAGATAGTAAGGCAGAAATCGGCGTTGGCAAGACAAGGTTTCATACAGGTGTTGCATTGCGTTTACCACAGAATCTCTTCTTTTCTTTACATTCTCGCCTTCCTTTTAATTGGTCTTCTTTATCAACTTTTCCCTATTGTCATAGACGCACAAAAAAGTGTGGCGCTGACTGGAATTGCCGATCGAAGCCCAATTGAAGCGGTCGTATATGCGGGCACACTAGATAGCTTCTTTTTCGATTCCAGTGCTTTATTTCTAAGGATTGTCAAACGCCAAGATTTGTTGAACTTTCTGGCCAGTCGAATATCTTGGGAAGGTTCGCAGCTTGGGGCACTTTCGGGGATAGCAGCATATCTGGGAATTGGATACTTAATTTATATAATCGTTAAGCGTTTCTTTTTTCCTTCTAGCATCAAGTCCACCGCCGCCGAAAATTTTTTGTCCGATGCCAGATCCCAATTTGTTCTCTACTTATTGGCCGTGGCTTTCGCTCTTTATATATCCAGCCCCTTCAATTTCGCCATCTCGAGAGTTTTACCGGAGATTCGAGCATGGGGCCGCATGAGTGTTGTGCTCACACTCCTCATACTCTGTCTATTAGCACTACTGATCAGCAAGATTTGGGAAAAGCGCTTGATTGCTGGCATTTTGACTTTGATGTTGCTGGCGATTCCTATGAGTGAAGCATATTTCTTCCACAGAGACCGGCCGCCAAGTGTTGCGATCTCGAATGCAGCGCAGGTTGCTTCCGCTGAAAGGGGAAGCACGCTGTTGGCAATGAAAGGTATTTACGCACAGAATTGCCCAATATTCATCGTTCCTGTGTACCCGTTCCCAGAATTTGATCGGCCAGATGATGCGAACCTCGACTATGCAGAACTCGATCTGCCGTTGCAGGACAACGGTTATTTCCGCTGGTCGTATCCTGCAATCAAGGACACGACCCAATGGTCGGCCTTTGAACCTTTGGTTTCTGAGCAGCCTAATTTCGCCAGGGCATCGCTTAAGTACCAGTTGTCATACGCCCGCGCCTTGGGTGCATGTGGTTCAGTTATAGACCGGACCCTCCTTACACCAAATGAAACTAGCCAATTGTCAAGCATCACAACTTCGTTTAACGCATGTTTCGCGAATCTCCCTGGAGAAATATTCCAAGGAGCTTCGCGATTCGCCTCGTTAAGCTTTGGCGCGCAGAATTGTGGACCTGCGGTGGATCCCTCCATTGCCGACTTTGCTAAGCGCAACTCAGCATCAGATTTCCTCTGGAGAATTGATCAGCCTTATGGCTTAAAATACATTGATAAATGGCAAGTATTTGCAGCCACGTCGCCGATCGCGATCCGAGAAATTAGAGCGAAAACATCTAAAGCAAAGGCACCAACATATTCGTTTCTTTTTACTCCTTTGACGGCTTCCGTGCCGCTCACATCCGTAAAGGTCTGCATTAGACGGGCCACAGAGCCGGTGCCCGTTTGTGCAGAAGTTCTGCTAAATAGCAAAGGAGAAGGCGCCTTGGTTGGAGACCTGAGTCAATCGACGACTAGTGTCTCTAAGTATGAATTCACTATTGCACCTGAGTCCGCATCGCATATTGAAAATTGGGGCCTTGTTGTCGAAGTTTAAATTGGACTACTTGTTGAGTGATTCGATTCGCAGATCGTTTTGAACCATCAAGGCAACAAGTTCGTCAAAAGAAGTTTTCGGTGTCCAACCAAGTACGTCCTTCGCCTTAGTGGCATCTCCGACCAGGAGATCGACCTCAGATGGTCGGGCCATCGCCTTGTCGTATGACACATACTTTTCGACATCTGGGTCGAGTTCAGCGGCTATTAGCGCGGCAATCAAGAAGTCTCTAACAGATCGCGTTTCCCCTGTTGCAACAACGTAGTCATCGGCGACTTCTTGTTGGGTCATTAGCCACATAGCTTCAACAAAATCTCCGGCGTAACCCCAATCGCGCCTTGGTGAAAGGTCACCGAGGGTAAAGGTCGCTTGCTTACCTAATTTAATTTTCGCGACATTCGATGTGATCTTTCTCGTGACAAATTCATAACCGCGGTTCTCACCTTCGTGATTGAAGAGGATTCCGCTAGAGATATGCATGTCATATGCCTCGCGGTAGTTGACGCAGGTGTAGTGGGCGAAAGCTTTTGCAACGCCGTAGGGCGATCTAGGATGAAAGGGGGTTAACTCGTTTTGTGGAGTAGTTCTGACTTTGCCGAACATTTCGGAGGAGGAAGCTTGATAAAAACGAATATCTCGCTGACCGCCGATCTTTCTGACCGCCTCCAAAATTCGAAGAGCGCCAAGGCCAGTGACATTTGCGGTTAGTTCTGGCTGTTTAAAACTTAGACCAACAAAGCTGAGAGCGCCTAGGTTATAGATCTCATCGGGTTGGACCTGGTCAACAACTTGGAGAAGGCTGGAAAAGTCCGTCAAATCCCCTTGAAGAAGTTGCACATCCGGAAAGTGCTTGACGAAACCTTCTTGACCCGAATTGCGTTGGCCATTAATTAACCCGGCAACTTTGTAACCCTTGGAGAGTAAGAGTTTCGTCAGGTGGTGACCGTCTTGTCCGGTAATCCCAGTAATTAGCGCTGTAGGCATTTGGCTCCTTGATGAATACGGGCTAGAAGGTAAGCAAGGCACTAGATTAGCGCCATTGCAGGAATACTGGGATTACATGCAAAATTCCAGTTTTGTGGACCTAGGGGGCCCTTTTGAACATCTTGTACGAACTTACTTATGCAACGCGGTGCAATTCAGGCATTCCGCGAGACACTTTGTCTGTAGCGAAAATACTTCAGGCGGACCCGAATTTTCATACAGATTTTCTGCTAAACCCAAAAGGTCTGACATATCGAGGGAAGATCGTCTCAAAGAAGGAAAAATGGGCCTCGGCTGACCTCGGTAACGCACTTCGAAGAGAACCCGGACGATCAGTTCTTCCACGTACGATTCAAACACCACTCTTCGCACTTCAGTCCATCTCGCTTTTCCCCTCGTTAATCCCCTTCTCCATTGGTAGATCGCTTGGAGAGGAAGCCTTTCGCCATCTCAATATGAGAGAAAGCATCAGTGGTGAATCGAAGATATTTCTCATTCCAGTTAGTTATGCGGCACGTTTTGCAAGGCCCGGTTTTCTGCCCCCTTTCAAGATACGTAAGAGTGATCTCGATATCTTCATTCAGCAACAAGTTGATCCCATGGCAGTACATAAATCAGTGACCCACATTGTCAGGTTGCACGATTTTCTTCCCATCACCCATCCACAATTCTTTGATGATATGGCAGTGAAGCTATTCTCAAAATCACTCCGCATTATGTTGAAAGGGCGAAGGAAGATTTGGGTAATGGATTCACAGGCTTCGGCCGAATTATTTAAGGCGACTTTTGGAGCGGATCTTGACGTAAGGGTGATTCCGTGCGCGGTAACGCTGGGAGACAGAAACTTTGATTCAGTGAAAAAACGCAAGCAGATTCTTGTGCTCAATACTATTGAACCTCGGAAACGTATCATGCTCGCGATTGAAGGATTCAAGAGAGCGAAGTACCAAGATTTACTCAGTCCTGACTGGAAAATGGTGATCGCTGGCGGCAAAGGCTGGCAGGAAGAAGACCTTGTTTCGAACTTAAGGAAGCAGGCATTTGGACACGATGTGACTTTCTCTGAATCACCGACGGACTATGAAGTTAAGGCTCTACTTGCTGAGAGCAAGATACTTCTCTCAACTTCTGCCGCCGAAGGATTCGGATTGCCTCCCCTGGAGGGTATGGCATTTGGTTGCATCCCCGTAGTCAGCGATATCCCACAACACCGAGAAACCGTCGGTGAATACGGTTTTTATTTTAATGGATCTCAGACCAACGAACTAGTAGAAGCGCTTGGCGCCGCCGCCGCTAAGTTGGCCGAAATAGATCCACAATTAATGGGGCGACTGCAGAGTCATATCGAGAAGAACTTCTCATTCGAAACTATTACAGCAATGTGGGATGAGTTTTTAAGGAGCGTCCGCTCGCAGGAGAAGTAGGCTCAGATTCTCGAGGAGAACTTGGTATTCCATAAGTAAGGTAAATTACGCTCAAGTACATCCCAGCCGCCTTAGCTCAGGGGTAGAGCAACGCACTCGTAATGCGTAGGTCCCGGGTTCAAATCCCGGAGGCGGCTCTCTTGCACATCTCTACGCGGGCACGGATGCCAATAATAGATTATGGATCGCATAATAAAAACTACAAGAATCGAGCATTGATTTTTCTCTTTATTCTGTTGATTGGAGCGTCCACGATCTTCTCAAGAAGCACTGCACATGCCACTGTCGATGCGACTACCACCAGTTCAGATATCCATAGGTTGCCGTAAGCAAACCCACTTATTGCTCCAATGGCATGACTCCGTGAACTTCGATAGGAAAGCCGGATAAACATGGGTAGATCAATCATGAATGGATGGATCACATAAACCAGGTAGGCTAATTTTCCCAAATAGTTGCTCAATCTCGCAATTCTCACATCTGGCACTCGACGGGAAAAAAGAGTCATAGCTGTAAATAATCCTGTTACAAGGGCACTGGCTAACCAATTTTGGATCGGATTGGCTGAAAATGTAATTCTGTGAACGCCAAAAAGTAGGTAACTCAGGAGAACTGCTCCAACGAAAGTCGACTGTCCCCAACTGAGTGAGAATTTTTTCTCCCTTCGCAAATAGTAGCAAAATATGCCCATTGCGAAATAAACGGTTGAGGGAAAGAAATTCCCATAAACGCGGCGATTCAATTCTGAGTAATCGGTAATGCCCAAGGAATAGTAGACAAGTACCAAAAATGTAATGGCCAGAATAATACCGGACCTCATCAGCGGCTTCTTCGCTATGAACTTAATGAGAAATGGTGCGATCAAGTAGAAGATTAGCTCTATCACCACTGTCCAATAAACTGGATTCCACTTGAAAAAACCGACTACGACCGGATACCGGTCCAGAGTAAAATGCCAGTTGGGGAAGGCACCCGCGAAAAACGAAGGGATTAAGTTGTTGCCCTTAAGCAGATCATTCCCGGGAATTGCAATCTTTAAGGCACTCACGTGGAATATTCTCAAAACTATCTCTGCAGAAGTAAACGTAAGGAAAGCGGAAATGACATAGGCTGGAATGAGCCTAAGAATCCGATTGAAGTAGAATAAAAAAGTTTGCGAATGATATTTCTCAGATATGTTGGCGGTAATGACGTATCCACTCAGTACATAGAAACCATAGACTGCAAATGGACCACCCGCTGGAAACCCTGTATGAAAAATGACTACCACAAGTGCAAGTCCGAATCTCAGTGCGCCCATTTAGAGATTCTAATCTTTGGAGCATCTCTGAGTGCCTTTTACAAACATGGCGCGGATGCTTAATTGCTGGTTACTTGAGGGCGCACTATGACCAGGGACCTGCAATCTATTTGGCTAAGGATTTGGTCAAGACCACCTTAAAATGACGCCTTCTAGGAGGCTAACCCTCTGTGAAAACTTTGTCGAGAGAGGGTGAAGTAATTCGGTCGACATTAGAGCCCAGATCAGAGATTCCGAATTTCCGCCTGAATACGTATACTCCGATCAGAAGTCAACCGCTCGATTAGACCTCAAAATAAGGTGGAGTGTGAAAAATTCAAGCCTGAGAAAGGGTGTTATTGAATTTAAGCAGAACAAATTTGAGCCGGATTTTTTGCGGCGGGTCACGCTACTTTGTCTCACACCCGGGATCGCCCTCCTGACTCAAGAATTACCATTGAACCAGATTTCCTCGAACCCTAATATTTCGAGGTTGGTAGTGAACAAAATTCCAATTGCCTTAATGTTTTTAGGTGTCTTCTTAATAGCACTGTTGCGCTCACGGCAACTTCGCTACATTCCGCGACTCAGATGGTACTTCGGCATACCGGCGCTTTTCATTTTTCTGTACTTCATGAATAAATCGCTTATATTCTTTGGACATGCTGATAAAACGGCAATCTATTCCAATCCAGCATATTGGTTATGGACGTGCCTACTGGTTTTGACCGTTAAATTAACAGTTTCACATGAATTAATCCAGTGGAAAAGATTAGGCGATTATGGCTATTTCTTAATTGCGTCCGTCATTTGCCTTTACTTGGCTTCATTTTTGATTGTTCCACTCAACCACTCGTATTTTGCAAATTCACTAAATTACATGATTGTCCTACATTCTATAGTGCAATCCGCATTCGGAAAATGGGTCGCGTTTAATCAGTACTCACAATATGGTGGCTATGGAAACTTTTTTAAGCCAGTCTGGCTCTTTGTACACCCAACTGAGACGAATATAAGCACTTTGTTCGCTGTCATATTTCTAATATCACTACTATGCATATACTTTATTACCTTTAAACTCATTAAAAACCAGTTCATCGCATTTATTTCAGGAAGTGCCGCAATATATGCCCAATGCTTCTCCGTTGCACTGTGGCCATACGAAAAATATTTTCAAGTATATCCAATAAGAATGATATTTCCACTCTTGAGTATTGCGCTATTTATCCAGTTTGGGATAGAAGCGAGCAAAATGCTCGTACTTCACGGTCTGATCATAGCATTAAGCATTTTTTGGAATCTGGAAACTGGAATAGTCCTACTTGTCGCATTGATTATTGCCATTATTTTTCAACACAATACCCCCGTGCGGATCCGTGCCACGAGATTACTAGTATTTATTGCTTCCTTCACAGCGACTTCAATTGTCTATTTTATAGTCGGTACCGCTGGCTCACACTCCTCATTCAACTGGGAATTATTTACTAGACCGCTAAGTGCCTATGGCTCAGGTGGGGTGCTAATTTGGAATAAAGCCTGGGTTCTTGTCGTAATTCTGTATGCGTTGGGAATATCTTATGGCTTTAACAGGGCAGCAGGTGACGTCGGGTTAGGTTTTAAATATCCTCAAGTCTCGTACGTCGCCATAGTTGGAATGGGTCTGTTGTTGTATCACATTGTGCGACCTAATCAACACGAGGCAACCCTAGGCGCCGTCGCCTTCCCGATCCCGATGATTTTGGGTGCTTTGGTTTGGCAGGAATTAAGATTGTATACTCAACCCACATTATCAATTAGAACATTAAAGCGACGGAAACGTGAAGAGAAATTGGCATCCTCCTACGAGCCGCGGGAAACACATCCAAAAAACTATTACTATTTCAGAAATCCAGTGGGCACCTTAGGTCTAGTGTTTCTTTGTCTCATGGCTGTGGCTTTGGTTTACATTCAGCACGGCCAGATCGTCCGAGATGAGCCCAGGTTTTGGGAGTTGAACAACTCTGCTTCCATGAAGAGTTTATTTCAGACGAGTTCCATTTCTCAGGGCCTTCATTACGTGACTATTGGAGAAGAGATCAAAGGTAATCTCCCTCCATGGGTTATTCGAAGCAATGTCGCGCGAGATCTTAAGGTGAAAGGAGAAAATTCTGATCTCTTGATTCTTTCGGAGTGGGATGCCCTCATGTATCTTGAATCAGGGTCTCGTGCGCCGGTCAGTTGGGGAGATTGGTATCACAATTTTTATGATATGGAGAATAGGGAAGTTGAAAATGCAATACTCACGGGAAAAATCCAGCGAGTCTTAATGGACCAGTATCCTGGTGTACTAATGCCACCCTTTGGAGTACATGCGGTTGGACAAGATGAGGGCCTCATAGCATTTATTAAAGTCCACATGCACAAAACGGCGAGTTATGATGGAGGTTATGTTTATACTCCTCAAGGAAAAGATAACTGGTCCGACTCCACGCTGACTCTTTACGCAACTAATGTGAGCCCTTGAACATCACCCCTTCCCTAAATTAATCTTCAAAAATTATGTCACCAGTGCTAGGTTGTGTAGATCTTTAAATTGGAGGCCATAATGAGTGACGATTTTTACGCGGCATTCGAGGAGAAGTTCCGAGGCTCGCGAAGTCTCATCACATCTCGGTTGCGTGCTTACCAACCTTTCATTGAACCGTTATCTGAGATTTATCGTGGCGGCAGCATCGTAGATCTCGGCTGTGGACGAGGTGAATGGCTTGAGTTGATGGAGGCTTCGGGTTTCAAGTCTCACGGAGTCGATTTAGATGCTGGGATGTTGCAAATTTCTCGAGATTTCGGTCTCACCGTAGAACAGAGGGACGCAGTTGCTTTTATGGCCTCACTCGAGAGTGAAAGCCGAGTGGTTGTATCTGCTTTTCATTTTGTGGAGCACATTTCTTTTTCTGATCTTCGAACAGTAGTGGCCGAAGCTTTTCGGGTCTTGTTGCCTGGGGGTTTACTAATTATGGAAACCCCAAATCCCGAAAACTTGACGGTTGCTACTTTGAATTTTTATCTCGACCCGACTCATGAGTCGTCCGATCCCGCCCCAACTCCTCTCATTTATTCCGGAGTACTACGGATTCGAGCGGATTAAAATCGTGCGGCTCCAAGAAGCTGCAACTCTGGGTAGCGATGCAGTTCTTGGGATTAGTGATGTACTTTATGGGGTAAGCCCTGACTACGCGGTAATCGCTCAGAAGTCTGCTCCTGAAGATATTTGGGCCAGAACAGGCGGGGCCTTCGAGAGAGATTTTGGGATAGACCTTCACACCCTGGCGGGGAGGTACGACGGACAGATTTTAGCTAGGCGAGAAGAGGCTGAGGTCCATGCGGCGGAGACGACTTAGGTTCTAAGAGGCATGATTTCTGGCTAATGTAACCCACATGAGAACTTCAGTAATTTTGGCAGGTGCACGCACTCCAATCGGTCGATTTAACGGAGCACTGAGTGGGTTTAGCACGACTGACTTAGGTGGCTTAGCGATCAAAGCGGCGGTCGAGCGAGCGGGTATCGCACCCGATCAAGTTCAGTACTTGATCATGGGGCAGGTTCTTCAAGCCGGCGCTGGACAAGGACCGGCAAGACAAGCGGGCATCAAAGGCGGATTGCCAATGAACATTCCCTCCATTACGGTCAACAAAGTGTGTCTTTCGGGACTAAATGCAATTGCACTTGCAGATCAACTAATTCGTGCTGGTGAATTTGAGGTAGTTGTTGCCGGCGGCATGGAATCGATGACAAATGCACCGCATCTGTTAATGAATTCTCGCACTGGTTTCAAACTGGGAGATGCGACTTTGAAGGACTCGATGATGTTTGACGGGCTTTTCTGTGCGATTGATCAGATAGGGATGGGAGAGGCCACCGACAAGAACAACGCTCGATATTCGATGACTCGAGAAGCCCAGGACGAGTTTGCCTTTCAATCGCACCAGCGTGCAGCAAAAGCGCAATCCGAAGGCGTTTTCGATACAGAGATCGTTCCAGTCGAACTCACGGATCGCAAAGGAAATGTGACGCTTTTTTCCAGGGATGAAGGTGTTCGCGCCGAGACCACCCAAGAAACACTTGCAAAACTCAAGCCAGCTTTCTCATCTGGCGGAACAATCACGGCAGGCTCGGCCTCCCAAATCTCCGATGGTGGCGCTGCAGTTGTCATCATGTTGAAGGAGAAGGCCATTGAATTGGGTCTTGAGTGGCTCTGCGAGATTGGCGCGCAAGGAATGGTTGCTGGTCCAGATGCTTCTCTACACGAACAGCCGGCCAATGCCATCAAACTTGCAGCAAAGAAGGAAGGTATCGGTCTAGACAAGTTGGATTTTGTAGAGATCAATGAGGCCTTTGCTGCGGTGAGTATCGCATCAGCGAATGCATTGGGTTTGGATCTCGACTCAGTAAATATTCATGGGGGCGCAATTGCGGTCGGTCATCCACTTGGCATGTCTGGAGCGCGCCTTGCCCTCCACGTTGCATACCAACTTAAGAACAAGGGAAGTGGATACGGAGTTGCGGCCCTGTGCGGTGGTGGCGGGCAGGGCGATGCGCTGATCTTTAAGCGCTAATTACTGACGCTCTAGTTTTCTTCGACAGTAAAATCTGGCTCTGTTTTTTCGCGGAGTTCTTCAACGCTCACACCGGGTGCTCTGCGGCGAAGCACGAGCCCGTTATCCGTGACATCAAAGACCGCAAGGTCAGAAATAATTCGGTCGACAACTTTTACGCCAGTCAGTGGCAATGAGCATTTGTTGACGATCTTCGGTTTGCCATCTTTGGCAACATGCTCGGTCAGGACGACTACGCGAGGAGTGCCAGCTACCAAGTCCATGGCACCACCCATGCCCTTAACCATCTTTCCCGGGATAGTCCAATTTGCAAGATCTCCGGTGCCTGAGACTTCCATTGCTCCAAGAATTGCCACCTTCACGTGTCCGCCCCGGATCATGCTAAATGACATGGAGGAGTCGAAGATGGCAGCCCCTGGTAGCAAGGTGACGGTCTGTTTGCCTGCGTTGATCAGATCGGCATCTTCTTCGCCATCAAAGGGGAAAGGTCCCATTCCTAAAATTCCGTTCTCGCTCTGCAGAGTTACGGAAACCCCGGCTGGAAGATTGTTGGCAACCAGCGTCGGAATTCCGATGCCAAGATTTACGTAGTCGCCGTCTTGTAGTTCGGTTGCCGCAATTGCAGCCATCTCATCTCTTGTCCAAGCCATGGCTTCTATCCTTGCTTTTCGGCGATGGGGCGCACTGTGCGCTGTTCAATGTCTTTTATTCGATTAGTAGTTTGAATAAGTCGTTGTACGAAAACACTCGGTGTCACAATATGATCGGGGTTGATCTCTCCAGGCTGCACAATATGTTCGGCTTCGGCAACGGTCACTATTCCGGCCATCGCGACAAGTGGATTGAAATTGCGCGCTGTGTATCGGTAAGCGAGATTGCCCACTGTGTCTGATTGATATGCGTGAACCAATGCGACATCAGCGACAATGGCGCGCTCTTGAACATAAGTCTGCCCATCGAATTCGGCGTGAGGCTTTCCTTCGGCCACCAATGTGCCAACGCCAGTCTTTGTGTAGAAGGCGGGGATACCTGCACCTCCGCAGCGCAACCGCTCTGCCAAAGTGCCTTGTGGACTGAATTCGACTTCCAACTTGCCAGCTAGAAACTGTTCTGCGAAAAGTTTGTTCTCTCCTACATAGGAGGCGATCACCTTTCGAACTTGACCATTCTCAAGTAGTAATCCAAGTCCCTTGCCGTCTACACCCATGTTGTTGGATACGACGACTAGATCCTTCACTCCCGATGCCCTCACGAGGTCGATGAGGTCCGAAGGTATTCCACAGAGCCCAAATCCGCCCGCGGCTAAGATTATGCCGTCCTTTAACACTCCATCGAGTGATTCCGCGATATTTTCGTACACCTTAGACATCAAAGTCCCCTTACCAAGTTGACTAATCCGTCCACGACATGGATAGGAGTCAGATTGAATGTTATGCGCGGTATCTAGACCTGTCCAATCCCGTCTTGAGAGACTTTTTCCAGAAATTCGAAGACCTCGGTTGAATCAACACCGGGAAAGGTTCCGGGAGGAAGCGCCGCAAGAAGATGCGAGTGGGCGTGCGCACTGGGCCAGGCATATCCAGCCCATTTTTCTTGAAGTGCTGCGTTGGGTTCTTTGCAGCATGTGGGATCGGGGCAGGTTGACTGAGTTCGGTGCGTTGTTTCGCGGCCACGAAACCATTTGGAATCAGCAAAGGTGACACCAACTGAGACAGAAAAGTTGCCGCCCGATGTCAATTCTGATTGCGCCGCCGACCAAAATGTTTTATTCGGAGTATCTGTGTACTGATAGAAGCTGATACCCGGGGTGCGCGCTTGGAAGACAGAGCGAGCTGCCCAATGTTTGCAAGCAATTTGCCCTTCGATGCTTCCCACTGAGTCTTGTGGCAGCGGGAAATTATCGTTCTCATAAGCTTTGTAGATCGTTCCGCTTTCATGCACGCGCAAGAAATGTACTTGAAGGCCAAGATGCTCTGTAGCCAAGTTCGTAAAACG
>JBBRSY010000008.1:0-41093 GCA_038244965.1 Candidatus Nanopelagicales bacterium
CCTAATTTCCCAGTGCCCAGATCCATCCCACAGAGCGCACACTTTCTAGACCTCAGTCAGCCCACATCTGCGTTTACTAGAAGCGCGCCGTTCCAAATCACGCTAATAGCACTCACTGCTTTCACTGCGGCTTCTACCTGCAGAGCGCCAGATTCACCCCATCCAAGGAGCGCGTTCACTGCCATCGGCGGCACCCAGAATCTTCCATACTGTCTCCCACTGGCGGGGTCTGGTGCCGCTGGCAAGAGGCGGTCTAGTAGTGCGGCATATCTGACTTGTGCGAATTCCTCGTTGCCCTGAATGTGCTGATAGCCAAGATAATTCGTCCAGCTGATTATTACCTGACTCTCTTCAGCGGCTTCGCGAGTTAATGTTTCAACGAAGTTTTCTCCTGCACTAGGTTTGCCACCCGGCAGGTTGTGACGTCCCTCATCTTCTTGCACGAGAATGCGGCCGTCTATATCAAAGATGAAGCCGTAGACCTGATGTACCTGTAACTGAGTTGGGACATCGGCGTCGATCCAAGAAACTGTTCGCATCTAAAATCCCCATCCTCCGATGGAGCGCACTTTACCTTCCAGGCAAGTTCGGCGATTACAGCACTGAGGGATTAGCTCAGGCGGGCTCGGCGAGCAAAAGCGATAATGCGCCTGTTCCGCAGCCTGCGTCGGCGATTTGTGCAACCTAACCGGGCAGCAAGGGTAAAAACATTTCTTTCGATGTCTGGCGATCACGAGGTCCTCTAAGGCCGCGATCAGGCTGGTTATCGAATTCTGGCGCTCGGTCATTCCAGTATTTAGCCGCATCCTGATCGCTAATGGTGCTCTCCTCGTGAATAACTTCTCCAAATTTCATCAACGTGAAATCAGAGACTTGCGACCGTGGCAAGACTCGCAGCATTAGATGCGGCCCCGCCCGTAGAGAAATTTCGAATACCCTTTTTGTGAAGCGAGACTATTGCTTTAGAAGCAATGCCAGAACCGACTCCCAAGCCTCGTTGATCAGATCTCACGCTTCCAAAATCCAAATTCACTTCGTCTTGCTTCTGGGTTGCTGCTAAAACACCAACCAACTCTGATTCTCGGAAAGCGCCAAAAATCCATGTACCCGATTTCCATAATGCCAAAGTCGATTCTTTCGTGGGTAATTCGTGAGCTGTTGCCGGGGTAAAGGGATAGTCGGCATTGGTTTCAAGTTCTAATTCTAGAACCTGATCGGCAGAGTCTTGAGTTAGTTCCTTGAGATCAAATCCTCTCATTTCGAGTGAATCGATCCTTTGATGGTAAACCGCTAAATTTGAAGTCTCCTGAAACATTAAATGGGCGCCCCATGACTCAGCCACAACGACGTAGCCTTCAGATTCGAGTACAGAACACTTCGGATCAAGACTGTTAACGATCACGGTCTCTGAATTCATGGATCAGAATCTATGCTATTCAGAGGTTTTCGTACTGCATTTTCCGGCATGATAATCTCCATGACGATGAGTTCTGACAGCATAATCTCGGGTGGATAGGCAACTCGGCGCACCCCATCGTTAACACATTAGAAAATTTCTCCAGTCGTTTCAGTGATCCATCACAGGATCCGGAAGTTTTATGCCGTCGCGATCCAGGCCCGGGAAATGTCATATTCGAGAATGGGATTGCCAAGGCTTTATTTGATTGGGAATTTTCACCACCAGGGCGAAGGGTGCGGGATTTAGCGTTGGCCTTAAGGTATTGGGCACCTTTGCGTGATCCAGTAAATATGCCGAAACAACCAGTTACTGAAAACTTTGAAGAAAGAGCCCAGTGGATCTTGGATGGTTATCAAGCTTCGAGAAAGATGCGAGTGGAGTGTGTGAAGATCTTCAACCATTGGGTTACAAAAGGTGGTCTGGAAAGAATCGAACGAGACAAAGTTTGGCTCTCGCGAGAATCTCAATTTCTAATTGAAAAGTGGAGTTCTAACTAAGGGTAGTCATTAGTACCCCGTGCCCAGATTCGCCCAGGCGAGCGCACATTTTTAGATATATCTTCTGATCGTCAGACATCAACGGTCACTGGCGTGGATGGTGGACCGCTACGCAAAAGATCGCGGGTGAGCCGGGCAAGATCCCTAGGTGTGAGAGTTTCTGTTGTTGACTCGAGATCGTCCTGCGTCCACCAACGATGTTCGGGGATTAGCAGTTTCTCCAAGTCGCTAAAACCTGAGATATCAATGTCAAAGTTAGGGACATGCGCTAGAAGCCAAGTTTCGCGAATATCGGTGTGTGCGCCATTGAATTCAACTACGTGCCGGCGATTCCAAATATGCGGCCCTAGTTCGAAGTCGGCCAACCCTGTCTCTTCGAAGACCTCGCGACGGGCCGCTTCACGGACTGTCTCTCCGTCCTCTATTCCTCCGCCGGGTGGAAACCAGAACCGCACACTTGGATCCGATGGATCTTGACCTCGAAATAGCAAGGTGCGTCTCATCGCGTCGAACATCAGTATGCGTACCGTCGGGCGGATTAGCGGCGCACTGTTCACAACCGCAATCTTGCTTGCGTCTGACCAATGCGCACAAGCCACCTATCTAAAGGTGAGGGAACTCGCTGATCCGCCACAGGGCGACCCTCCAAGAGCGCCTATCTCTGGAGGAGCACAATTCCCTGTGCCCTTGATCCTTTGAGTAAAAGCCACGAATCATGTATCTCTTCCCCACGCGCCCAGCGTCAAGCCCCGCGATGAAAGAAATCGTGGCCGCATATAAAAAAGGACTCATGCGTTAGCCCTTTGACTTCCTCTATCTCGGAACTAGTCGGCCACTCCGCAGCCAATCATCCAGCTGGAGCGGCAATTTATTCCTTCGGGTGGGCTATTGACCCTTGGCTTACAAGCATGTTTAATTCGCCGAAAGGTTGTAATTACAACCGCACAGGATTAGAGGTGCTATGCAACGGCAGCTCGAAAAGATCTCGCAAAGCGCTGGTGGCTGGTTTCGCGTTCGTGAGGTGGAACCTGGCATTTGGTTATTGGCAGAGCCGGGCCATGTGAATTCATGGTTGGTCGTGGGGACCAATCAGGCCGCACTTATTGACTCAGGAATGGGCGTTCGTCCAATCCGCCCAGTAGTCGAAGCGATTACGGATCTGCCGGTATTGGTGGTGAACACCCATTCGCACTTCGATCACATTGGTGGCAATCACGAGTTTGAACGAATCCTGATCCATCCAGATGGTGTTCCGCTGGTTGCTAAAGACGTGCCACGTGAACTTCTTAGGGAGTATGTCGCGTACGCCGAGGAGATGGAGCAGGCATTACCCGCATATATTGACGCTGACCGCAGATTTTTCTTCTCCCTTGCTCCGGCCGATGAGCCTCGCCCGTTCCCCATTCGCAGGGAAAACAATAATTGGCAGATCCCAGGTACGCGCGCTAGTGGTGTGCTTCAAGACGGATATGTAGTCGACCTTGGAGATCGCGCGCTCCGTGCAATCGCAACTCCAGGCCACTCTCCCGATCACGTTGCACTTTTGCTTGAGCCAGAGGGAGTTCTCTTCGCCGGTGATGCGATCAGCACTGGCGCAATATATGTACAGTGGCCAGAATCTGACCTCAAAGAATTTGCGCACTCTGCCGAAAGACTCGCCGCAATTGCCTCTAACGTGCATGTCGTCTTGGTGCACCACTGGCTGAGATACGCGGCAATGCCATCGCTGTTGATTGATGTCGCAGAAGGCGCCAAAGATCTGATTTTGGGACGAGCCAACTTTCGTGCAAACCGAGACTGCTCTGGCGCAGGAGTGCGTGAAGCTGTCTTCGACGAGTTCTCAATTTATCTTCCCAGTTCAAATACTCCTAGCGAAGAGGTGGTCCAATGAATAGCACCAGTAAAGATGGAAACATTCACGACGCGCGACAGGAATCGTTCGATGAATTCGGAAAGATTGAAGTCTACGGAATAGATATCATTCCCGACTCCGACCGACATGGCACCCCAAAGGAACTTTTCTGGCCCTGGTTCTCAGCAAACTCAACATTCATCAATATGATCGTGGGCGGAGTTCTTATCCTTCTCGGACTAAATATTTGGCAAGCGATGAGCGCTGTAGTTGTAGGGAACCTCATGTTTGTTCTTGTCGGTATCTGTAGCCTTCCTGGACCGCGAGCAGGAACTGCGACGTTGACGGTCAGCCGCGCAGCATTTGGTACACGAGGGAATTTCCTACCCACCCTATCTAGTTGGTTTGCAACGTTGGGATGGGAAACAATCAACATCATCCTAGGAACCCTGGCGCTACGTACGCTGCTGCAACAACTTGGAGTGAACACTCCCAAGTGGGCGTTGGCTCCATTCCTGGTCTTGATGGCATTGCTTACCTTTGCGATCCCGATTTTGGGGCATGCGACTCTAGTTGTGGCACAGAAGTGGTTAGCGTATGTGCTCACGGGGCTGACCCTTGTCATGGGGATTATCTTGCTTCCAAAAGTGCATTGGCATTATGCGGGCACCACTTTGGCAGCATCGAATACGGTTTCTACCTGGTTCCTTGGATTGACATCTGTTCTTGGTGCCGGAGCGATCAGTTGGGTGAACTATGCCTCTGATTACTCGCGCTACCTCCCGCGCCGAACTAACGGTAGGGCGATAGTCGGATGGGTAACGATAGCTACGCTAATTCCTGGAATTCTTTACGGTGGTCTTGGTGTCATGCTTGGAACACTGGTCGATACTTCTGACCCGATCAACAACCTGCCAAAGATACTTCCCAAATGGTTTCTCTTTCCATTCTTAATCGTCGTCATTGCCGGTGTCTTAGCAAATAACGTGATGAACAGTTACTCCAGTGGATTGAGTTTGCTTGCACTAGGCGTCCGCATCGCCAGATACAAGAGCGTTTTCGTTGACGGAGTGATCACGGTAGCCGCCGCTTGCGTCTCGCTATTCATTTATGACTTTTCAACGGTGTTCACGCAATTCCTATCGTTGTTGGTTATCTTGCTAGCTCCTTGGGCCGGTATCTTTGTAACAGATTACATACTCCGAAAGGGCAATTATGCCAGCCATGATCTGCTTGTTCGCAATGGTGGCAAATACTGGTACTCCAATGGATTCGGCTGGAACGCGATAATCGCATGGGTTCTTGGGGTTGTTTCGGGTGCTCTTGTTGCGAACACTGCCAAATTCCAGGGCTTCATTGCTATGAAATACCTCGGTGGGGCAGATCTTTCACCATTTGTGGGGTTGATCGTCGGAGCCGGCATCTATTACTTGCTAGCCGCAAAGTCAGTTCGAAAAGCGGCGACAGAGGTAGGAGAATAATGATGAGCCAACAACCCATCCATCCTGCCCTGGCGCGAACCGGTGTTGGCGTGGCTGCCGACGGCACATTCAATATGCCAACCCGAGTCCAGTTTGGCCGCGGAATAATCTCGACCTTGCCCGAAGAGATTAAGCAATTCGGAGCAAAAAAGATCATGGTGGTAACCGATCCCGGCGTCCTCTCCACCGGTCTGGTTGACCCAATCGTCAAAAGCCTGCAAAGTGCTGGTCTTGAAGTAACGATCTTTGACGAGGTCAAACCCAACCCCCGCGACATCCATTGCATAGCCGGTGCCGAATTAGCCCGGGCTAAAGGAGTAGATCTATTTGTCGGGATCGGTGGCGGATCCTCAATCGACACCGCCAAATGCATTGCAATTCTCATGACGAATGGCGGCCACCCGCGCGATTGGGAGGACTTCGGCGCACTGCACCATGATCCTGTAACGGTCATCGCTATCCCCACCACGTCTGGTACAGGAAGCGAGGTATCACCCTCTTCGATCATTCTGGATACCGTCCGCCAGAAGAAGATGAATCTCTTCGATCCCAGGATCTGCCCGCGCGTTGCTCTCGTCGACCCCGATGTGACTTTCTCGGTGCCACCAAGGATTACCGCTGCCACTGGCCTAGATGCCTTAAGCCACGCGGTAGACGCACTTCAGTGCAAGTTGGATACCCCCGCATCCGATGCGATGGCACTTGAAGGAGCCCGCCTGAACGCGCTGTACCTAGAGCGTGCCGTTGCCGATGGCAGCGATATCGAAGCTCGTTGTGGCATGTCCCAAGCGAGTTTGGTAGCAGGAATTGCGGTCGGCATTACAGATGTCTCGGGGACTCACTCAATCGCCGAGGCAGTTGGGGCGGTCTACGACCTTCCACACGGACAATGCTGCGCAATCGGAATGCCGATGATTATGGAGTTCAACCTGCCCGTGTCGAAGGGAAAGTACGCTCGGCTTGCTCACGCTTTTGGAATCGATACATCCACGATGGACGAGGAGTCGGCGGCTAAAGCGGCAATCAGTTACGTTCGTGATCGCAACGATCGGCTAGGAATCCCCAAACTGATCGACCTCATCAATGAAGCCGATCTTGATTTACTGTCCGAGAAAGCCTTTGCGAACACATCCACACCATCAAACCCACGAAATGCTGGTGTAAGTGACTTCCGAGAGATGTTTGTCCTCGAACTTCAGCGCAATAGCTAGACATGATCGCAACTCAACATTTCGATTTCGAGCTCGAAATGTTGAGTTGCGCCACTGACAAATCTCATCGCGGTGGGATACTGACCGGATGTCAACGGAGGATTTAAAACGTGGGACGGCTATTCCTCTGTATTTCCAATTGCAAGAACTTTTAAAGGAGCGGATTGAAGCGGGCACTTGGCGCATTGGCGAGCTAATCCCGTCAGAGCCAGAACTCTGTGACACATACAGAGTTAGCCGGACTGTTGTTAGGCAGGCATTGTCAGTCTTAGAACACGATGGACAATTGCGTAGGGTGCGCGGACGCGGAACATTTGTCGCAGTCCCAAAGATTGAACAGCGTGTTGGTGGGATTAGCCGGCTAGCGTCGAGTGCGATGCAGAACCAACAGTTGACCGTCCTTGACCTGCGAGAAGAACTCCCACCAGATCGGATTCGCGAGCAACTTCAACTTCCATCGGGCGCGAAGATCCTGCGGGTAATGACATTGCTGCGCGTTGATGATGTACCTGTGGCACTGTTTGACAGTTTTTTCCCGCCGGCTGCTGCGCAATCCTTACGACAGAGATTGAAGGAGAAAGTCCCGTTTAACCTGACTTCTGATGCAAAAAAATCCAAGAGTGACCCGGCTCGAGCTACGGTGGCCATCGAAACTAGTTTTTGCAGCCCTTGGGAGGCCGAACAACTAAAGATTGCGGTTCAGGCTGCGGTCTTTGTAACCCTTTGCACTGAGTTTCGCAAAGAGGGAAAAGAGACACGTCCGTACGAAGTTGTACGCGGGGTCTACCGCGTTGACCGGATTCAGTTTCGTTTCGATTTGGCAGGTAAAGGTGATCTGCCAACGGCCTTATGGCAGATCACGGATAGATAGGGCATTTCGCCTGGTAGGGGTCTCCACGATGCTCAAGCACTGGAATTCAGTGCCAACAGGTAACCATACTGGAGGAGCATAATTCAGGGTATAAAAGGAGCACAATTCAGGGTATAAAAGGAGCACAATTCAGGGTATCCTTGCCCTATTGGGTAGCGTGAAGGGAGGAACCAAAGATCTCATGGAGTACAAAAAGAGGGTTATCGACGGTGAAATCCAGCGCTTACTAAAAATTTCCGGAGCAGTTGTCCTGGTGGGGCCAAAGGCCGTTGGTAAAACTGAAACGGCATCCAGATACGCCAAACGCATCGTCCACCTTGACACGAACAAGAACGATCGCGAGCTAGCAAAGGCTGACCCCGCGTTACTACTTGAAGGAGAAAAGCCTCTCCTGATTGACGAGTGGCAAGTAGAGAAAGGGGTTTGGAATGCTGTTCGACGAGCGGTTGATGCCTCACAAAAATTTGGCGAATTCATTTTAGCTGGATCTACAGTTCTCCCGGACGACGTTGACACTCACACGGGAGCGGGCCGGATGAGAAGACTGAACGCTCGTCCAATGACGCTATTTGAAAAAGAAATCAGTACAGGAAAGATATCAATATCCGCACTTTTCGATGGAGAATTCTCCGGCACTCAGTCGAGCGGATTGACCTTAAATGACATGATTGAACAGGTATGTATTGGCGGGTGGCCCAGGTTTATCTCGCTGAATCCCGAAGATGCCCAAGAAAATATGCAAGCTTATTTGAAGGAAATTACGCACGCTGATATTCAAAGAGTCGATGGCGTGAAGCGAGATCCAAAAAGAATTGAGAGAATACTCCGTTCATATGCACGTCACATATCAACGCAAGTGGAAACCTCCACAATTGCACGCGACGTATATAAAGGAAGCGAAGCAGACAATCTGAAGACCATCAAGCGAGACTTAAAGATCTTAGAGAGATTGATGATTACCGAAGAACTCCCAGCCTGGGCACCCCATCTGCGTTCAAGAAATACTTTAAGGAAATCAGCAACTCGGCATTTTGTAGACCCATGTTTAGCGACTGCCATGTTGGGCGCCTCCCCGTCTAAGTTGCTGAAAGATCTTAATTACTTCGGCTTGCTATTCGAAAGTTTAGTGTTGAGAGATTTACGCGTGTACTCACAACCTTTGAGGGCAGAATTGAGCCACTATCGAGATGACAAAGATCTTGAAGTGGACGTCATCATCGTGCTTCCCGATGGCCGATGGGCGGGCGTTGAAGTTAAGCTAGGTGCTGCATGGATTGATGAAGGAGCATCTAATTTGCTAAAAATGGGTGATAAAGTTGACCAAGATATAAATGGTGCTCCGACTTTTCTCGCAGTGGTGACTGCTTCAGGAAGTGCTTATCAACGAAAAGATGGGGTGCTTGTCTTGCCCATCGGTTTGCTCGGTCCGTAATTCATGGAGCGCACGCAAAAGACTAGAACCTGGACCGCTCTCGGGATCGTCTACACAATTTGGGGATCGACCTATTTTGCAATAGCAATCGTCGTAAAATCCATCCCCGCCTTGCTCGCAATGGGAGTGCGATTCTTACTGGCCGCGCTCCTCATGGGGCTCTTTCTACTAGTACGAAAGGGGTTAAAGCCTTTTCTCCTTCCTCGGAAAGAAATTTTGAGCGCCGGGCTCTTCGGCATGCTCAGGTTAGGAATTGGAATGGGTGCGACCGCATTGGCCGAGCGCACCGTCCCCAGCGGAGTTACCGCTCTAATTTATTGTTGTCTACCTCTATGGATCTCCTTATTCCGCGCCATTTCAGGAGACAGACCAGCAGCTCTGTCATGGTTTGGCATCGCCATGGGATTCATTGGCGTTGCCATTCTTCTCAAACCTGGTCAAGTAACCGCGGTAGCGCACTCGAATTCTGGCCGACTCTGGTTCTGGATGGTCGTCGTTTTTCTAGGAAACCTGGCGTGGGCACTCGGAACCTTTCTTGCGCCAAAATTTCCGATGCCAAGGAATACTTTTATCTCCACCTTTTACGAAATTTTTTTTGCTGGAGTCGTTCTGACGATGGCCGGGCTATTATCTGGAGAGCATCTATCTAGTTTGGCCCACGCCACCTTGACGGGTTGGTTCGCTCTCTTTTACTTAATTATCTTCGGATCTATAGTGGGATACAGTGCCTATGTCTGGTTAGTTGCCAACGCCCCAGTTAGTTTGACCGCCACTTATGCATATGTAAATCCGGTCGTTGCAGTTTTTCTCGGCGTGGTATTGATTCACGAGGAATTTCATATCTCTGAACTCATTGGTGGACTGATCGTAATAGTGGGTGTCATTGTTGTTGTGAGTGTTGAAGGGCGACGCAAACAGGAGACTCAAGTTAGACCGATGGAAAATATCTAGCCTCACGACTGCCTATCTACTTGAGTGACCTCCCCACTGCCTTCGTCTGCCACAGCGTTAACACCGTTCTCGTAACCGATTGAAGAATGCGCTCAGTAGGAGCCATGACCGCGTGAGATACGCATGAGGGCAGGAGGTTACATGACCACGTGGTCAATCCGGCATCAAATACCGCGGCGCCTGATGGCGTCGTGAACCAAACAGTCTGTTCAATCGGGAGCTTTTCAAATTTTGACACTTCTTCTTCACTGGGTGGCAAGAAATCTCGAAAATCAAGTTTGCCAGTGAAGAGGATATGAACATTTGGAGGTTGAGCTGCACCCTTCACGGTTGCATCTATTTCGGTATCCCCCGATACGCCATAGATGTGCGACGGCGAAGGGATTTTGAGCCATTTTGGAATTTCCACAGAATGCAGATTCCCATATACATGGACGCCGCTCGTCAACGTTCCTGTTAATAAATTCGGTGGTGTATTGACATGCGGATCTTGGAATTCAACCGTCACCGACTTGTTCGAGGTTACCGGATCCTCCCTTGTTTTCCGATAAACAATTACGTGTCTGTTCGCTCCGATCGGCGAGGGCGTCAAACGCGTCTGCCAATAGGCACTATTCGCTCCGAGGAAGGCAAGATTTATTCCCTGGTTTCTATCGGCGGTAACCGTGTCGAACATCCGACGGGTGAAATATTCAGGGTGACTGCCAAAGACGACTCCGCTGTAGTGAGTCGAGATAGACGGCCACTCGTGCAGATCAACATCAGCGATCTGATCAGTATTAATTCCCTCTTTTTCCAGGAACTGAACCAGCGTAATTCCGTCACGGTCAAGGTGAAGGGCGCCGCTGCCCTCAATGGGGCGATCCATTGAAACTATCCGACTTCGATCCAGACGTCTGGCAACAATGCTGCCACCGGGACCTAGGTATAGCGACCTGCCACCGTAGGTGTTGTAAGCCGCCCATGTCAGCGTTGAATGAACTAGGACGAGTTTGGAACTAGCTAACGGACTCCTAACAATGAGAGGAGCAACTGATTCAATCGCACCCCTCGGGGAGATTGATGCAACGAGATAAAAACCAGGCACCCATTCTTTACCAACGTTAAAAGTCAAGGTTGTCTTCCACCTAGTTTCTACCATGCGTTCAGCGTTTTTCACGATCGGATTCTTCTGCATCTTCAATTGAATAGCCTTGGATTTCCAAACAAGTCGCGCGCCAGATCCGCCGTACCAGCCGATTCGAAGCGCTTCAAAGGTGCGCTTACCCGCGGGTGCCTCACTTGTCAGATGTGATGACGCGTGAATCCCGACACTCGCGCCACAAGTAACTGAAGTTTTGTCGAGCCAGAGGAGACTTCCTCTCGGGCTGGCTATATCGAAATTATGCCAACTACTCATCGACATATGGACGCCGGGTTTCAAGTTCTCTCGCTTCACCCAGTCACCCGTTTGCCCCGCACATGTTGAATTGGAATACAGACTCGCATCTGCTGGCAATGTGGCGACTAACGACTGCGCGAATGTTTCTAATGTGCTCCTTTTGATCTCCGCATGTTTTGCGATTGCGGGAATCTTTACTGGCTGGCGTTCCTGTAAATCCAGATAGAAGGAGGTACTCAAGCCCGCACCCAATCCAATTAGCACCACCGCAACGACGGCGAAAGTGGTTGCTTTAGGGTGCGAACGCACCTCTCTCCAACTGATCATGATTATTAGTGTAGGTCCGGGTGGCTATGCATAAAGTGTGCGCTCGGTCGCTAAACGTTAAACCGGAACTCCACTACATCACCGTCGTGCATAACGTATTCCTTGCCCTCCATACGAACTTTGCCCTTGGCTTTGGCTTCGGCCATTGACCCGCAGGTTACGAGATCGCTGAAAGAAACTACTTCGGCTTTAATGAAACCCTTTTGGAAGTCAGTATGAATTACCCCCGCGGCCATAGGGGCGGTATCTCCAACATGGATCGTCCAAGCGCGTGTCTCTTTGGGTCCGGCGGTCAGATAGGTCTGCAGGCCCAGGGTACGAAATCCAACGTGGGCTAGCGTCGCAAGACCAGGCTCGCTAAGACCGATTGAATTGAGAAGTTCAAGGGCGTCTTCATCGCTGAGTTCAGCAAGCTCGGCTTCTGTCTTTGCGTCCAGGAAAATTGCTTCTGCTGGTGCGACGAGGGCGGCCAATTGTGCACGTAGATCGGCGTCATTGAGTTCTGCTGCATCCACATTAAATACATAGAGAAACGGCTTTGCAGTAAGTAGATGTAATTCTGCCAGCGCTTGGAGATCGACTCCGCTGCTAGAAAGGGGCTTGCCAGAATTAAGCACAATTTCCGCGGCTCTCACGGCGTCCAGAACACTTTGGCGTTCCTTATGTATCCGAGCTTCTTTTTCAAGTCGCTGCATAGCCTTTGCGATTGTTTGCAGATCCGCCAGCGCCAATTCGGTATTGATGATCTCCATATCACTGGCCGGATCCACCCGACCTTCGACGTGAATGACATCGCTGTCATTGAATACCCGGATGACCTGACAGATTGCGTCGCTCTCTCGAATGGTGGCCAGAAATTGGTTGCCCAGGCCCGCACCTTCGGAGGCTCCTTTAACGATGCCCGCAATATCGACGAAGGAGACCACTGCCGGCAAGATTTTTTGTGAGTTAAATATTTCGGCCAATATAGCCAATCGCGCATCGGGCACACCGACGACGCCTACATTGGGCTCGATCGTGGCGAAGGGGTAATTGGCCGCTAGGACGTTGTTCTTGGTCAGGGCGTTGAAAAGGGTGGACTTGCCCACATTGGGCATACCGACGATTCCGATTGAAAGGCTCACGAGGAGTAGAGCCTACGCGTCTTCGTCGGTGGTTCCTGCCACGATAAGCCCATGAACAGCATTGCTCTGGGAATTTTGGGACTGGTCGTTGGTGCGATCATCGGTTTTCTTCTAGCTCGAGGGCGCTCCGCCAGCACTGGGGCCAAACTCGAAATAGCCAACGGTTCGATTGCCACCCTTGAAAAGCAGATTGCGTCGATGCAAGGCGCGCAGACCGAGACAACCAGGCTGGCAACAGAGTTAGAGGCCATGAAGAAGTCGGTCGAATCGCTATCAACTCAGGCCCGGGAAGCCGATCGAAGCAGACTCCTCGCCGAGCGAGATATCCGCAATGACCTCGTCAATATGGCCACAACTAATAAATCTTTGCTCGAAGAGACTTCAAAAATTGCTGGGGCACTATCGAGTTCGCAGACGCGCGGAAAATTCGGTGAAGCCCAACTCGAACAGCTCCTGGAAAATGCAGGCCTTATCGAAGGCGAACACTTCTCACGTCAGAAATCGATGACGGGCGAAGACGACAAGATCGGGATCCCAGATATTACGATCTCTCTGCCCGGATCAAGCGTGCTCTTTATTGACTCTAAGTTCCCCTTCGAGCGAATTCTCGATGCATTCGATACCGAGGACGCGCAGTTGCGCGAGGAACTCATCGTTCAACATGCGAAAGATCTTCTCAAACACGTAGATGCTCTTGCCAAACGAGGTTACGCAGATAAAGAGTCTTCACCGAATTTTGTGGTTCTCTTTGCTCCTTTTGAATCCATCCTCACCGAGGCATTGCGCGTGGACAGCCGCCTCCTCGACAAGGCCTTCGCAAAGGGAGTCACAATTGCAACGCCGACCACGATGATGGCCCTGCTCCGAACGGTTGGATACATATTTAGTCGAAATCGCCTGGCAGAAAGTGCCACCGAAATTCAAGAACTGGCCGGGACGTTCCTCAAAAACGTGGCCTCGTTACACGTGAAAATAGTTACCGTTGGCGATCGTCTAAAGCAGACGCTCAAGGCATACAACGACATGATCCCGACGGCCGAAAGCACGGTATTGAGCCCCGCGAAGAAGATCATGAGTCTGGGGGTGTCGGGTGACTCCAGTAAACTCAAGGCGTTCCCTGAGGTTTCAGAGAACGTACGCGCGCTCAAGGCCAAGTTGGCCCTTGCTGCTCCGGATGATTTCATTGATGGCGAAGAAGTAGAAGAGGAGAACGAATGACTTCCCCCGCAGGAGTGACAACAAAAGGACTTACCAAAGCAGGAGTCATCATTCTGCAGACTTTCTTTATCGGAATAGTTTCAGTAACCGAGGTTCTCGTCCGCAACAGCATCGGCGTTTACACGGGAATCATGATCTGCGTGGCCGTTTTCGGAACCGTACGTTTTGGACGCTCCGGCACTGAATACGTATCCGCAGCAACTGCTCCGCTCGCATTCGCGACGGTGACATTACTTGCAACGGTCTTTGCAGATGGCATCCACGTCTCAAAAGTTGGCGTGGATTACGTGGCTTCTCTAGCTAGCGCGGCGCCTTATCTGCTCGTTGCAGCCGCCTACGGGTGGTTTAGTTACTTTCGATTTACGCGTTCACGTCCCACCAGATAGTCGCGATTTCACGCGTTCTGGGCAGGGGATGCTCGATCACAAACTTGCGAACTTCTGGCAATCTTTCCGGTGGCAAGCAGAGACGAATCCTCATAAATTCACTGTCTTGCTCGATATCAATCCGATCACGCAGCGGCCCATTCCAGTATTGAATCTGCGCTGCAATCCCGATTTCTTTTAGGACTTCCATGAGGTCGATCGAAGTTGGCTTCGTCGGTCGTTCAAGATTCCAGAAATGTTTCCAAGCCGCGGCCATATTTGTCAGTGGATGCTGGGTCGGCATTTCAATCACGACTCGCGATTTTGCGTGAGAACTCAACTCTTGTAGAAATGGTCCAATATCGGCAACGTTGTAGACGACATGATGGCAAACGACAACATCGGCTCTGGGAACATTTTCTGCGATTTCTAGCCAGAAGCCTTCAAAAACCTCGCAACTGACATTGCGTTTCTTTGCATTCTGGGCAAACATCTCCAACATTTCACTTTGGTGATCAACACCAATCACATGTGCTGCAGGAGGTACCAGAGCAAATGCGGCAATACCTCCACCGCACCCAATATCCAATACCGAACCACCCACCGGGAGTGCTTCGAAGGCACGACTGTGAGAGATCGTTGGGTTGATCTCATCCGGAATTTGAAAGAGAACGGGAGGATGAATCCAAGGACTCGTCAGAGCACCAGCCAAAATTTCTGGCGGGATGGCCCATTGCGCGAGCGCATTAGCCCAATCCTCTCGACGAGGCATCTAGATAAGTACCGGCTCTGGCGAAATAGCTGGCGCCTGACTCCACGTTTGATATCCACCATCCAGGTTTACGGCGTTAAAGCCAAGTTCTTGTAAAAGCAGTGCCGCTGAATGGCCCCGCACGCCTGCCTGGCAACTTACGACGATGTCGTGTGAAGGTATTTCGTTGATTCTGTCGCGCAAATCATCAATCGGGATATTGATCGAGAAAGGTATTGATCCTTTTGAGAATTCGGAAACGGTTCGGACATCCACGATTACATATCCGCGATCGCGATATTCCGCTACCTGACTCCACTGAACAGCTTTAGAAAGACCGGAAATACGATTCTCCGCTATGTATCCCAGCATGTTGACTGGATCCTTTGCAGAACCAAAAGGCGGGGCATAGGCAAGCTCGAGATCGGCCAATTCTGGCGCAGTAATTCCCCCGCGCATCGCTGTCGCGATGACATCAATTCGCTTGTCAACGCCCTCTGTCCCAATGCCCTGCGCACCCAAAATTTCACCCGTTACATCGTCAAATAGCAGTTTCAATGACATCGACCTTGCCCCGGGATAGTAGCCCGCATGCGAAGCAGGATGAGTATGAATAGCGTGGAAACTGCGCTTTTGTGCGAGGAGTCTTTTTTCATTCCAACCCGTAGTGGCAATGGTCAAGTCAAAGACTTTGACAATGGCCGTGCCGATAGTTGAAACCGGCCTTACCGTTCGACCCGCAATATGATCAGCAACCACTCGCCCATGGCGATTGGCTAAATTTGCCAGCGGAACCAGGGTCGCGTTGCCATCAATGGAATCGCGCTTCTCTGCGGCATCCCCAACGGCGTATATATCGGGATCACTGGTGCGATTGAATTCATCCACGTCGATCCCACCTCTCTCACCAATCGTCAAACCGGCGAGTTTTGCCAGTGTGATGTCGGGCCGAACACCGATTGCCATGATCAGCAACTCACTTGGAAGTTCTTCCCCGCTTGCCAGCCTTACCGATTTTGTGGCAATAGATTCAAGGGCATTTCCTAAGATGACTCTCACTCCATGAATTACCAATTCATCGGCCACCAAAGTTGCCATTTCCGGATCCAGTGGCGCTAAGACCTGAGGAAGTGCCTCAACGATAGACGTGGGTATTCCTCTATGGACTAAGTTCTCAGCAACTTCTAGTCCGATGAACCCACCACCGATGACCACAGCACTTTTCGGTTTCGCCTCTACCCGCGCCACGATCTTCTCGACATCTTCAACCGTGCGCAAGGTAATGGAGTGTTCTATGCCAGGGATCGGAGGAACAATAGGAGATGCGCCAGGGCTAAGAATTAATTTGTCGTAGGCAATCTCTGAAGTTGCTCCAGAAATCAGATCCATCACCGCAATTGTTTTCGCTGAAGGGTTGATTCTTCGAGCCTCACTTGAGACTCTGACATCTAATCTAAAACGCGCGTGTAGGGACTCGGGCGTTTGAAGAAATAGCGACTCTTCCTCCTCAATGATTCCCCCCACAAAATAGGGAAGGCCACAGTTGGCATAGGAAACGTGCCCACTTTTTTCCAGAACGATGATCTCTGCATCGGCATCTAGCCTACGAAGGCGCGTAGCGGCAGACATTCCCCCAGCAACTCCACCAACAATAACAACTCTCATCAAGACATAACCGTTGGCATGCCCTGGGTCATCCAGTCAGCAATTCCATTTTGTAAATTGAATAGATGGTTAAAGCCGGCCTTTGCCATTGCCTGGGTCGCTACACCTGACCTGTTGCCGCTATGACAGTAGACCGCGTATGTCTTGGTCTTATCGAGCTTGGCGATTTCAGAATCGAATGTGGATGCCTCAACATCAATGTTCATGGCTCCCTGGATATGCCCTTGGCTAAACTCGCCAGGTGTGCGTACATCTAAGGTGACGACGCCAGCCTGTTGAATTTTGGCGGAAAAATCTTTCACATTCATGTTTGTAATTGCACTCGATTTTGATGAACATCCGCTCAAAACTAGAACGCCAGCGAGCAGGACGATCAGACTTGCTATGACTCTTTTTTTCATTTCTCTCTCTAAATCTCTAGGCTAAACTCAAAAAAAGTTTCTGCAATTTCAGTGTCACCGCAGGCGTATTTGTATCCGCGTCTTCGATACATTCTTGAAGGTTGGCAGCGATCAGGCTAAAAGCCGCGGTGTTAACTGCTTTGCCCACGGCCGACATTTGCGTCACGATTTCTTCACAAGTTCGCCCCTCTTCGAGCATGCGAACCACCGCACCCAGTTGACCGTGTGCTCGCTTAAGACGCTTTGTGATGGCGTCTAGTTGAGTTGGATCTGTGAGAACATGTGTTTGAGTTTTCTTAGCCATAGTTTTACCTCTCGATTGTCCTACTACATAACTTTAACATACCCCTAGGGGTATGAGTCAAATACGCTCAGTGGTTACCTTTAAAAATCATCCTAACCATTCGGAAATTGATGGCAATAAATCTCCAAAATTGGATGAGTAGATTTTTCCTAGCCCGCAGTGTCTTCTCCGTGGGCAGGGGAGCGCCAGCAATTGAGTCGTCTTCGTTATCCACGCCATCCCCCATTTCTAAAAAATCGATGCATCACTCGGGTATCAAAAACCAACCGAAACGTGCCTTAGCCTTGTAAATAAACATGACGTGAAGCAAGTATTTAATCCAGTGTCCAGCAAGGCCAATCTCCCCAAAAGTATCTTCCGTACTACGACCTGTTCTTGGAAAGCGCTGATAATCCGGAACTACCGGGTACATCGTCATTGCCGCCGCGGTACCAGTTCGCATTCCAGAACCTGCTGACGCCACACATGCAGCCCCCATATTTGCCATAGAGGCTACGTGCGCCTTTGAAGTCTCACCGTGTTGTATCCGATCACAAATGGTCAGCGCAACCGTCTTGCCCATCACGCCTGAAGGCATGCCCGTGCGCGGAGGAGACGGGGCTATCACAACGCCAGTTTCACTTTTGCGCGGTCTGGAAATTTGATGCGGTGGGGCAAAAGCGATTCCAACTCCAAAGATGTTCGCATAGAGCGGAGTTTGATAAGTGCTCGGCCAATCTTCTGCCCGCCACTCTTCAAAGGGTTTGGGGCTGTAGTTGGCGTCCACCTTCATGAAACCACTTGGTGCGAACATCTCATTGGTGATGTCCTCGCCTAGGGCGTTGAACGCCTTGAGATCTACCCCGCGAAAAGGCGGCAATAGCATGGCAAAGTCGAAGTTGAGCGTTTTCTTTATACCGTCGAGTTGCTCGTAATGTATTACCCCTTTTTCAATTTTTTCGACATGGGCTTGGAGAATCGCATGCACGTTGCGCTCTCGGAAGAGGGACTCAGTCCAAATTTTACTCGTTGTTTCAAAGCCACTCTGGGTGAAGGTCATTCCTCCAACACCAAAATCGCCCAGCTCATACTCGTTGGTTAGATAGATAAGTGTGGCTAGCTCGCGCACACCTGCAAGAGTCAATTCATGCTCAACATTAAAGGTGTACTCGAAAGCCGCCCCTTCACACGTGCACGTCCCATGACCCACTCCGACTACCAGAGTTTGGGCGATACCCTGCTTCAATTTCGCAACTACATCTTTGAATTCTTTCGCTGCCTCGACGGCATGTCCCGGCGTACATACCGAAACGGTGTTCCCGTCGGGACCTAGTCCCGGTGTTGCTGCGAAATTCAATTTCGGACCTGTTGCGTTGATCAAATAGTCATATTCGATTTCTCCATGAGCACCAGCCTTCGATGGATCCGTGTACGTGATCTCAACATAGCCACGCTTTCGAGTCGAATCGCCTTCAGGATGTAATGCCACAGCAAGGGCTTGATGAAATTCGATGCCCTTGCGAGTGTAAATGGGGGCAAGCGGAAAGGTCACTTGCTCAGTCGTCATTTTTCCGACGCCTACCCAAATATTTGATGGGATCCAATTCCATTTTGAATTTGGCGTGATGACTACTACATCGTGCGCCTTGCCCAATTTACGACGCAGATGCAATGCTGCCGTGTGACCGGAAATCCCTGCGCCTAAGACAACTACGCGAGCCACGAGAAGCCCTCCCCCCTATGGCAAATTATTTCTCTGCTTCGATCTTAGTCCGAACTTCGTTCATATCGACCTCACGAAGTGCCTTTATTAATTGCTCCAAGCTAGGTGCCGGCAGCGCCCCAGCCTGATTAAAGAGCAAAATACCGTCTTTAAATGCCATAAGCGTGGGGATTGATGAAATTCCGAGTGATCCAGATAACTCTTGTTCGGCTTCGGTATCAACTTTCGCAAATACGATCTCTGGATTTTCTTGCGAGGCCTTCTCGAAGATTGGCCCGAACATCCGGCATGGACCACACCAGGCGGCCCAGAAGTCGACGAGCACAATGCCGTCGGATGAAATTGTTTTCTCAAATTGGTCTGCAGTTAAGTTGAGTGTGGACATACCCCCTAGGGTATCATAGACTATTTCCACAATGCAAAATCGGCTAAATCGAGGGATCACAATGAAATTCTCACAATTTATGGCAAGTAGCGTTGGGCGCATTCTCAGAGTACTAGCAGGAGCGACCCTTATTATTCTGGGCCTCACTATGCGTTCCGCTGGCGGATATGTGTTGGCCGTCATCGGCCTTCTACCTTTTCTGGCAGGAATATTTGACGTCTGTATTTTTGCGCCACTCTTGCGCATGCCATTTATGGGCAAAGCAATCCGCGCGCATAAATAGGCAACTTTCCGAAGATAGATTGGTTTTAGGGTTGCCACTCGCAAAATCGCTACCAGTGCTATGCGGGGGACACCATTATTGGATCGTCGCCTAACAAGGTGGCTACGTGGTGGTTAGTCCTCGCTTCTCACTCTCCGAAGAGGTGAGGAAGAACGCGAACCATATGAACCAAACGCGAGAGTCATAACCAATTGGTATGGCTCTCGCGTTTGGCTCACCTACAGAGTCTTATGACAGTTTAAAGTTGGTTAATGCAGATGAAGGGATTAACTCTAATCCATCTGGATTATTGAGATACCCCGCCGCGGTCCCTGGCTTATGTGTATGTCCATACTGCCAGACAATCTTCTTGCTCTTGGGGTCGACGATGATCACGCGATGGTTGGCATCGTCGTTTGCGATGATCATTCCGTTGGGAAGACCCGTTGCTAATGATGTGTGATCAAGAGCCGCTGCTCCGGTTGGCTTATATTTCCAGAGCAACTTGCCCTTGGAGTTAAATTTAATAATCGCTCCAGGTTTGCTGAAGTCAACCGTTACGTATACATCGGGTGATATTTCATTTGTGTCGGACGGATAAGCGATTCCGGGTGCGTGAACAGACCACGAGACTTTGCCCTGCAGGGACATCGCACTAACCCAATCTCCGTTTATTTCTGTGACGAGATATCGGCCGTCGGCCATGGGAAAGGCACCGTTTGGACTTCCAAAACTCTTCGGAGGATTGTGGTAGCAACGTCCGGTAGTTCCCAGTTGGGTTGTCTTCCTCGTATTGGGATTTATAAAAAGGATCCGACAATTCTTAATATCGGCCACAATCAACCGACCATCTGGCAACATCATCGCATCGTCTGGATTGTTGAGATGACCTTTGAGCCGTGAACCCTTACCGGCTACGCCGTATTCGAACGTGATTTTCTTTGTCGCGATATCAATGATGGCGATCATCTGATGTTCTGACTCGGTTGCAATAATGGATTTGCCGTCAGGGGATAAAAAGACATCATCGGGGGTAGAAAATGTTTGGCCCGGCTTCAGGTCCCCCTTTTGCGGAAAGATCCAGCGCGACTTCCCATTTGGATCAACAACGACAATTCTGTTATTCCCCTCATCGGCAATCATGATGGGACCGGGGAGCGCTGAGGGGTCAGATTTGAAAACGGTCGCGGCATTGGCTGAAACCGTGACCGCTACCAAGGAAGCTGCCACGACCAGCGGGAGAGAAATTTTTGAGAGGAAGGATTTGATGATCACAAGAGATGAGAGTAACGACTCCCACGAAAATGCGCTTGGGTACCACCACTAGCCGTAACAATTGAGCTAACCGCCGACCGGGTGTTCTGGATGCCTTTTCTAGTCCTATACGCTGACGGTGTGAAAGTGCATCAAGAACTGCCCGTCATAATTCAAGGCGGAATGGGAATTGCCGTATCTTCCTGGCGACTGGCCAAAGCCGTCTCGCAAGCTGGCCAACTTGGAGTCGTTTCAGGCACAGCCATCGACGCTGTGATCTCCCGACGACTCCAAAATGGCGATGAAGGCGGCCACGTGCGACGAGCCCTCGCGTCATTCCCAATTCCAGAGATCGCTGAGCGAGTAGGCAAGAAATATTTCCGGTCGGAGGGCCGACATGGAGATCCATATATCCCGATTCCAAAATTAAGTTTGCATCCCTCGCCAGACGCGCTAGAACTGTGGGTGGTCTCTAATTTCGTCGAAGTTTGGCTGGCCAAAGAGGGTCACGATGGAATGGTTGGCGTGAATTTTCTGGAAAAGATTCAAATGGCGACGCCAAGTGCGGCTTATGGAGCAATGCTGGCGGGCGTCGATTACGTCTTGATGGGTGCGGGAATCCCCTCAGAAATTCCTCAGTTGCTCAACCTACTGGCCGATCACGCAATTGGTTCATTAAACGTCCATGTTGACGGCGCTACCTCTGCCTATAAGGAGACTTTCTATCCAAAAACTTTTACCGGAATTTCGCTGCCTCCACTGCGCAGACCAAAATTCTTGGCAATTGTCTCTGCCCATGTTCTAGCAACTTATCTGGCAAAAGATGAAGTAACTAGACCCGATGGGTTCATAATCGAAGGTTTTACGGCTGGTGGTCATAACGCCCCACCACGTGGCACGATGGTTCTGGACGGAGATGGCCAACCGATTTTTGGGCCACGAGATGAGGCCGACCTAACGAAGGTAGCCAAAGTCGGGCTTCCCTTCTGGCTAGCCGGAGGACAATCCACTCCAGAACACATCGCGACCGCAAAAGAATACGGCGCTGTCGGCGTGCAGGTAGGAACCATATTTTCCCTATCGGAGGAATCAGGTCTGCAATCCAAGATACGGATAGAAATGCTCGACCAATTAGCTTCAGGAGATCTCACAGTTAGAACAGATCCCTTGGCCTCCCCCACCGGCTTTCCTTTCAAAGTCGCAACGCTGCCTGAAACGCTCTCCGATGACGAGATCTATGAATCCCGACCG
The DNA here is from genome assembly GCA_038244965.1 of Candidatus Nanopelagicales bacterium. Lineage (GTDB taxonomy): Bacteria > Actinomycetota > Actinomycetes > Nanopelagicales > Nanopelagicaceae > QYPT01. The sequence goes on from JBBRSY010000008.1 coordinate 22,145, forward strand.
CGATTATGCGATTTAGGTTATTTGCGAGTGCCGTACGAAAGGTCACCGGGAGTGGTCGGTTACCGCTGTCCATCTGAACCCACCCACATGTATATTCGAAAAGGTGGGAACGAAGTAGACCTCAGCAACCGAAAATGTTTATGTAACGCGCTTATGTCCAATATTGGCCTGGGCCAGACACGAGCCGATGGCTACGCGGAGCCACCACTGATTACTCTAGGAGCGGACTTGAGCGGAGCACAGCAACTGCTGAAATCCCATCCCAATGGGTGGAACGCGACACAGGCCGTTGCCTACCTCTTGAAAGTAGACGCTTAAAAGAGCAGTATGCCAGCAGGTCTACAAAGGGAGGCGTGATGAAGATCAGTGCATTGATCGCGGGAAAACGAGTGGAAACAATTTCACCAAGTGCCGGCGTACATGATTTGGTGAACTCACTTAATGTCCACCACGTCGGTGCTCTCGTCGTCTCCTCTGACGGTCGCAAGATAGAGGGAATCGTATCCGAGCGAGACGTCGTTAGAGCAATGCCCGGCAAGCTTGATCAATTAGTCGGCATGCATGTTCGAGATTTGATGACCGTGGATGTGGTCACCTGTGACGGCAACGCCACCGTCGCCGAGTTGATGCACATTATGACAGAGCGCCGGATACGCCATATCCCTGTCGTGGATGCGGAGCACAATGTTGTATCAATTATTTCAATTGGCGACGTCGTCAAAGCGCATATCAGCGAGATAGACGACGAACGCAAAGCGCTAAGCGATTACGTAAATTCCTAAATTACACCGCGCTTAAATATTGACATTAGACATATCGGCATAACGATCTCCTGCAGTTGCACCCCACGGTGCCGCAGAATTAATTTCGACTAACTCTTCCGCACTTAATACGACATCAAGGGCCGCGATATTCTCATCCAGGTACTTGATCTTCTTCGTACCTGGAATTGGCACCACATCATCGCCCTGAGCTAAAACCCAAGCCAGGGCAAGCTGACTAGTCGTGATTGCCTTCCTGTCAGCGATCACCTTCACTCGATCTAGTAGCTCCAAATTCTGCACGAAATTCTCCCCTTGAAATCGGGGATGGCGACGACGAAAATCACTCGAATCCAGAACATCGATACTACGAATTTGGCCTGAGAGGAAACCACGACCAAGTGGAGAATAGGCCACGAAACCGATTCCTAATTCACGAACCGTGGCGAGGACGCCGTTCTCTTCAATATCGCGCGACGATAAAGACCACTCGCTCTGCAAGGCCGTAATCGGATGTACTGCATGCGCCTTGCGAATTGTCGCCGGAGCGGCCTCAGAAATTCCCAAATGGCGCACCTTTCCACTCTCAACTAGACCTTTCAAGGCACCCCACGTCTCCTCCACCGGCACTTTCCGGTCGACTCGATGTTGGTAGTACAGATCAATGTAATCGACGTTGAGCCGTTTCAGCGACGCATCGCAAGCCCTGCGCACATAATCTGGATTGCCATTGATGCCCAGGAAATTTCCCGCATTGTCCCGCTCATGGCCAAATTTCGTAGCGAGAATCACGCTTTCTCGCCGTGACTGAATTGCTCGCCCAACCAGGGTTTCATTTGTAAACGGACCATACATATCTGCGGTATCTAAGAAATCTATCCCGCGATCCAGAGCATGTTGGATGGTCAACATCGCTGCCTTCTCATCGCGCTCTCCGTAAAAGTCGCTCATGCCCATGCAGCCCAGACCCTCTGCCGAGACCTCGAGTCCTTGACCTAGCTTTCTTCGTCGCATCGCTAACCCCGTTTTCTACGGGCCCTTTCGAAGCGAGCCCATATTCCTACCGCCCCTGCGGCAGCTATTAGAAGCATAAATCGTACGCCATAGCGCGTCCAAAAATCTTGGCCAACCGTTTTTGATATGGGTGGGGATGAAGCAGTTGGCGATGGACTAGGCGAAGCAGTTACCGCCGAAACTGATGGAGTTACAACAGAAAACTGATATGAACTGGCTTCGGGATGGCCATCACCTGATACCACCCGCCAACTCACGATGAACGTCCCCAATTGGCTAACCTGTTTGAGATCAACGCTCAGTGTGGCCCCGGAAACATGAGAATCCTGGGCGTCGATTTGAATACCTTGGGCATTTTTCACGATTAGAACGTTGATCTTTTCTCCTCCGATAGCCAGCAAATCTCCATCAAATGTGAGCGTTACTTGCGAGGGCAAAGAGTCAAGTTGCGAATTTACTGCCGGATTGGCGGAAACAAGTTCAGCATGGGCCTGCGCCAAAGGCAACGGAAACCAGGTAAGAGCAGCGATTAAAATGAGGCGAATCACTTGTCTAAGACTCATGCACGCAAGATACTCCATCGACGAATCAGATTTTACGCGTTGTTGTAAGGGTAACCTTCTTACATGTCAGAGGGCGTTCATATTGCCGACCTTAAGATAGTCCGCGGCGGAAAAACAATCATTCCCAACCTCAACATGCAGATTGAGCAAGGGAAAATCTTCGGCCTCCTTGGGCCAAGTGGAAGCGGGAAAACAACGATTCTGCGAAGCATCGTGGGGGTCCAAGAAATTCAAGATGGATCAATAACGGTTCTGGGTAGACCAGCGGGTTCTAAAGATTTAAGGAAACGAATTGGCTACTTCACTCAAAGCGCCAGTATCTACACAGACCTAACGTGTATAGAGAATCTCCGTTTCTTTGCTCAAATTTTGGGTCAATTAGAAATATCTATCGATGAAGTTCTCGAATTAGTTGACCTCACAAAGAATCGAAAACAACTCGCGGCTTCACTCTCCGGCGGTGAACGAGCTCGATTAGCACTTGCCACTGCGCTCCTGGGAAATCCAGAGCTCTTAATTCTCGATGAGCCCACCGTCGGATTGGACCCAGTTTTACGCCGTGACTTATGGGTTTTGTTTCACGAGCTTGCGAGTAAAGGCAAGACGCTGTTAATTAGCAGTCACGTCATGGACGAAGCCGATCGATGTGACTCCCTTATTCTTCTTCGCGATGGACGCGTTCTCGCCAGCGGAACTCCACCGGCACTCAAATCCGAAGCAGGTACCGATGATATGGAAACCGTCTTTATCTCCTTGGTGGAAAAAGAATGAATCCCGTACGTATCTGGGCAGTGGCACGCAGAATTCTCTCTCAACTGCTTCACGACCCGCGCACCATCGCACTAATGATTGTGGCCCCGTGTTTATTGATGACGATCCTAAAATATGTTTATCAGAATCAGACCCCAGTCTTTCAACATGTTGCCGGCTCACTCCTCGGTATATTCCCTATGTTGGTCATGTTCCTTATTACCAGCGTTGCAACTTTGCGTGAACGCACCTCAGGAACTTTAGAGAGACTCCTCATTCTCCCTATCACCAAATTCGAATTTATTCTGGGTTACGCATCGGCTTTTGGTATAGCGGCGCTTATTCAGGCCGTCGTCGTCTCCTCGGTTGCGCTCGGCCCACTTGGACTCACAATTGCCGGTTCCCAATTCATGCTTATCATTGTGGCGATAATCGATGCACTTTTAGGGATGTCCATCGGAATATTCGTCAGTTCATTCGCGAAAACCGAATTCCAGGCAGTGCAATTCCTTCCCGCCATACTTTTCCCGCAGTTACTACTCAGTGGGTTACTGGCACCGCGCGAGAGTATGCCTTCGCTGCTCCGTGTCATTTCAGACTACCTGCCCCTGACATATGCCGTTGACGCAACGCAGAAAGTGATCGCGGGACAAGGTTCCCTCAGTCATGATTTCTGGCTCTTGGTGCTATTTCTCTTTGCTCTGCTTGGGGCTGGCGCACTCACCCTGAAACGTCAAACTGAATAGTTAGCTTTCCGAGACCGCAATCTTGCGAACCACCAAAGGACCAGCCCTGAAGCGAGTGAACCAAGCCCGAGCGCTATCAGCGCAATCCACATACTCCAAGTGGCGCGCGCTTCAACTTCTCGAAGGGACTCGGATACAGAGACAAATCCAAAAGTTGGCACGTAGTCAGTGACGGATGCAAAACGTAAATCTTTCGTTGGTTGCCACGTTACTCGGTATTCTCCCCTCGCTCGGGCTATATCGAGAACTCCGCTTGGAAGTGTGAGTGTCTGGCCACCTAAGTGCTCGCTGCTCCCAATGACCTTCCTGTCCAATGCGTACAAGGTGATGAAGGGGCTTTGGGCGATGGAAAGATCTATTTCCTGCGCCTTAAGAATCGTGGACGGTGCAACGCCGGCTTGAAGATCGGCTTTGACGGATTGCATCACCTGAATCAGCGGAATTTCTATTCCAGATCGGCTTTCCTGTTGAACAAAAACGTATGAAGTCATGATTGACAGGCCAAAGAGGAACATCACAAGAAGCCAAATGTAAATAACTAATGACCGAGAACGCATGTCCTGAAGGTACCCTCGACGAGACTTAGCTGACAACGTCTGCTAAGAGCGAAATCGATATCCCATCCCGATTTCAGTAAGAAAGTGCTCTGGCGCTGCCGGATTCGGCTCCAATTTTTGCCTGAGTTGAGAGATGTACAAACGCAAATAGCCTTGCTCCCTTTCGAAACCTTTGCCGCCAATTCCCGCGAGCAACTGCTTCTTTGTAACAAGCTTGCCTTCATTCTGAACAAGAATTTCCAAAATATGCCACTCAGTAGGCGTTAGGCGCATTGTGGCCTTTTCAACACCTTGTGTTGAAACGACCTTACGAGCTATATCTACGGTCCAGCGCCCAATTTGTACTGTTGGAATATCCAGTGGACTATCCACACGACGCGTGACGGCGCGGATTCGAGCAAAGAATTCTTCAATGTTGAACGGCTTGGTCACGTAATCATCTGCGCCCCGGTTAAGGGCCTCCACTTTATGCACGGAGTCCGAACGACCCGAAAGGACAATTATTGGGACTTTGCTCCACCGTCTTATTGCTTCGATCACATCAACTCCCCTCATGTCAGGAAGCCCCAAGTCAACAACTACTACATCGGGATTCTTTGTCGCAGCCATCTCAAGACCTTCGGCACCAGTTGATGCCGCGACCATCGAAAAACCCCGGGCTTGCATGTTAATACCCAGGGCTCGAATAATTTGAGGCTCATCGTCAACTACCAAAATCTTTAGCACTATTGCTCGTCGCCATTCACATCCAATTTCTTCGCCACGGGAATATCTACCACCGCAGTAAGGCCCCCACCTGGAGTTTCCTCCAACGTGAGAGTGCCTCCAACAGCTTCGACCAACCCCTTGGATAGCGCCATGCCTAGACCTACACCTTCCTTGTTGTTCACGTCGCCCAGGCGTCTAAATGGCGTGAATATCTTAGTTGCATCCGATAGATCGATACCCTTACCGAAATCAATCACTCGTACTTGAACGTTTTCTCCGTGCCCTGAAAAAGTTATTGAAGGCTTTCTTTCCGACGATCCGTGAGTCATCGCGTTTGTGACCAGATTTGCCAATACGCGCTCCAGTAATCCAGGATCGGTTCGGACCTCAGGAAGTTCCGGTGCATATGAAATATTTATCTCCGATGACGTGACAGGAATCGAGTTGAGCACTTGCGGGAGCAAATCCTGAAAGGACACGCGGTCATAATGCACCGCTATCGCACCGGCCTGAAGGCGACTCATATCGAGCAAATTGTCTATCAATTTGTTTAGCCTCTCAAGAGAATTCTCCGCAGTTTCAAGTAGCCCTCTTCGTTGGACGTCAGACCAATTGACCGATTCATTGCGCAAACTCGAAACCGAGGCGAGGGCAGATGCAAGGGGGCCACGTAGATCATGACTTACGGCAGAGAGCAACGCACTTCGCATGCGATCAGCCTCCGCCAATTCAGTCACGTGACTTGCTTGGTCACTTAAGAGTTCTCTCTCCCACATCAACTCCAGTTGTGCAGAAAGTGCTTCCAGCACGCGCGAGTCTTGAGGTTGTAGCAACCGTCCGCTGCCCACGAGAGTGAGCGAGTCATTGATCCCCCATTCGAAGTGGGTACTATCTGGAATTTCGCTCTCTGGTGGATTCGTGATCGAGTCTCTAATTCCTATTGCTTCAACTTCTCCTTGACTAGGTTTGTAAACAAGGGACAAGGATGAAAATGAGAGAACCTTTCGGGCGTTTTCTATAAGCCCAGCGATGCCTGAATCCCCGCGCAACACTCTCCCCGCGAGAGCAGAAAGCACAGATGATTCCTTTGAAGCTTCCAGTGCTTGACGTGTCCTTGTCGCCGAACGTTCGACCAACGTCGATATGATTACAGCATCAACTAGGAAAACTACAAGTGCAATTACATTATTCTTTTCGGCAATTGTAAACGTATGAATAGGCGGAATAAAGTAGAAGTTGAGCAAGGCAGTAGAGACCACGGCCGCTATCGACGACGGGACAAACCCACCCAACATCGCTATAAAGGTGTTCGCCATCAAGAAAATGAGCCCATCGCTGAATGGATTTAGACCGTTTCGGAAAAGCGATAGCACGAACGTTAGCAGTGGTAGGAGCGCGACCAGAAGCAAGATCGCTTGCCGTCTTCGCTTTTTGCTTAATCCTCTAGAGGCCATTAATCGGCGGGCTTTTATTTGCGATGCGCTTTCATGTGTCACCATGTGAACGTCAATTTCTTCGGAGAGTCGAGTGACTTTGGAGGCGATCGATTCACCTTGCAGTAGGCGCTTCCAACGTCCCTTGCTCGTCACACCCAGGACTACCTGCGTGGCATTAACGCTTCGAGCAAAATCAAGAATGGCCTCTGGAATATTCTCAGAGGCGATCTGGTGGAAACTTCCTCGCATGGACTCAGTGAGCGTTTCAAATTGAGTCAGTTTTGCCACGTCGGCAGTGCTTACACCGTCGTTATTCAAGATATGTACGGCAAAAAGTTTCGCGCCAGGAGTTCTAGAAGCAATCCTGGATGCACGTTTGATAATGGTTTCGCCTTCGCGCGAATCATTCACTGCGACAACAATCCGTTCTTGTGCTTCCCAAATATCTTGTATGCCTTCAGATTTTCTGTACTCCTGAAGTCCCTCTTCAACTTTGTCAGCTACCCACAAAAGGGCTAGTTCACGCAATGCAGATAGATTGCCTTTTCTAAAGTAATTCGAAAGTGCAGCATCGATTTTTTCGGCAGCATAGATATTGCCGTGGACCATACGACGCTGGAGCGCCTCTGGCGATATGTCCACAATTTCAACTTGGTTGGCTTGGCGCAAAAAGGAATCTGGAACCGTCTCTCGCTGTTCGATGCCAGTAATTCTCTGCACTACGTCATTGAGAGACTCTAAATGCTGGATATTGACAGTGGAGATCACATCTACACCGGCATCAAGAAGTGAGTCAATGTCCTGCCAACGCTTCTCATGTATAGATCCAGGAATATTTGTGTGGGCTAACTCGTCGATGAGGGCGACCTCGGGTTTGAGTCGGAGAACCTCTTCAAGATCCATCTCAAGAAATTCGGCACCTTGGTAAGCCAACTTCTTGGGAGGCACGACAATAAGGCCCGTTAATTTTTCTTCCGTGTGCGCGCGACCGTGCGTTTCCACTACACCCGCTAGAACATATGCTCCTCTTGCCTGGCGCCGCCGACCTTCGTCCAGCATCGCGAAGGTTTTGCCCACCCCAGGAGCCATTCCGAGATAAACACGGAGGCTTCCCCTAGTACTCATTGCGTCCTCTCGAAATGGAAAGAATCTCTCCTACTTTAACGAGGAAAGTGCGATATTTAGTTCCAGAACATTCACTCGCGGCTCACCCATAAAACCGAATAGGCGTGACCGAATATGACCTTTAATGAGTGCGTTTAGAGCGGTTATCGAGAGATTCCTGTTACTCGCCACGCGTGACGCCTGTAGGAAAGCGTAGGCCGGCGAAATATCTGGATCCAAACCAGATGCACTCGCTGTTAAGGCATCGGCGGGCACTTGAGATGGTTGTACGCCTTCATCTTTTACCACAGCTGTCCGCCGAGCGGCCACGGCCTCCAGGAGTACTGGCTCATTTGGCCCTGCATTTGAGGCTCCTGAACTCAGGGCGTCATAACCATCTGCACCAGCCCCGCTGGGTCGAGAGTGGAACCACGAGGCTCCAGGAAAGTTTTGACCCAAGAGGGTCGAACCGACCACTCGTCCGTTTGATGTCACGAATGAGCCGTGCGCCTGATGCTTCAAGACCACTTGGCCTACGCCAAGAATCGCTACTGGATAGAGAACCCCCACTGTCAAAGTAAGCGCCAGAAGAAACCGAAGCGCCGTGAGAAGTTGCCGAAAAATACCCATCTTTACCCCAATCCTGGAATCAATTGAACAAGCAGATCAATGGCCTTGATGCCAATAAACGGGGCGATAAGTCCGCCAACCCCATAGATCGCGATATTTCTCGTCAGCATCGCCGAAGCGGAAGCTGGGCGATAGGAAACGCCCCGCAAGGCCAAAGGACCAAGGGCAATTATTATCAAGGCATTGAAAATAATGGCAGAAAGTATTGCTGAATGAGGACTTGATAGATGCATGATGTTCAGCTTCCCCAACCCGGGAAAGGCCGGGGCAAACATTGCTGGCAAGATTGCGAAATACTTAGCCACGTCATTGGCAATGGAGAATGTTGTCAATGCACCGCGCGTTATTAAGAGTTGTTTGCCGATCTGAACTATTTCGATAAGTTTCGTTGGATCAGAATCCAAATCCACCATGTTGCCGGCCTCCTTCGCAGCCGAAGTCCCAGAATTCATCGCAACACCAACATCAGATTGAGCCAAAGCCGGGGCGTCGTTGGTTCCGTCACCAGCCATTGCAACCAATCGACCACCCTCTTGCTCTCTTTTGATCAATGCCATCTTGTCTTCGGGAGTGGCTTCGGCCAAAAAATCATCCACACCTGCTTCACGGGCAATGAATTCCGCAGTTATGGCATTGTCTCCTGTGATCATCACCGTCCGAATACCCATTCGGCGCAATTCCTCAAATCTCTGCTTCATTCCTGGCTTTACGACGTCTTTTAAGTGCACCACCCCAAGAACCTGGTACTGCGACGCGGTTTTTGCCGCGACAACCAAGGGGGTTCCACCTGATTTGGAGATTTGATCGACGGTGGGTTGAAGATCAGCAGGAGTGCTCCCAGATCCTTCATGTATCCAGGCAACAACAGAGGATGTTGCCCCCTTTCGGAATTGCTGTTGCTCACCATGACTGGTGAGGTCACATCCGCTCATTCTTGTCTGGGCAGTAAAAGGAATAAAGGAAGCATCCTTGGCATCGGGTAGAACATCGCCCGAGTCGAAACCAGAAATCTTTGCCAAATCGACTATGGATTTACCTTCGGGTGTCTCGTCAGCAAAACTGGCCAAGTATGCAGCTTTGACTAAGTCTGCGTACTGAGCCCCTCCGACAGGGAGTAACTCCACTGCTTGCCGATTTCCAAAGGTGATAGTTCCTGTCTTGTCCAGAAGCAGGGTGTTGACATCGCCTGCGGCCTCAACTGCTCGTCCAGACATGGCTAAGACATTTCTCTGTACAAGCCGGTCCATACCAGCAATACCAATTGCGGATAGCAACGCGCCAATAGTGGTCGGGATGAGGCACACGATAAGGGATACCAAGACAATAATCGTCTGCTTTGCGTGACTAAAGATCGCCATTGGTTGCAGAGTGACAACCGCCAGAAGAAAGACAATCGTCAAACTAGCAAGAAGAATGTTCAAGGCTATTTCATTCGGAGTTTTTTGACGTGAGGCACCTTCAACTAATGCAATCATGCGATCAATAAACGTCTCGCCAGCGCGCGCAGTAATCCGAACAACAATTCGGTCCGAAAGTACCCTCGTCCCGCCTGTTACCGAAGACCGGTCGCCTCCTGCTTCGCGAATGACCGGGGCAGATTCACCTGTAATGGCCGATTCATCGACGCTTGCAATACCCTCTATGATTTCTCCATCACTGGGAATGACATCTCCACTTTCGCAAACGACCAGATCGCCGATGGTGAGAATTGCGCTTGGCACCGACTCCTCCGCACCATCAGCGCCCAACTTTCTTGCGAGGGTTTGGGTCCGAGCCCTTTTGAGACTGTCAGCCTGAGCCTTCCCTCTGCCTTCAGCTATCGCTTCGGCCAAATTCGCAAATAGCACCGTTCCCCATAGCCAAACAACAATCCACCAAGCAAAGACATTGGATTGCATGATGGCAAGCACTGTTGTTAGTGCGGCACCAACTTCCACCACGAACATAACGGGGTTTTTGGCGAGAGTTAGCGGATTGAGTTTCCTCAGAGCGGAGGGCATCTCCGTGTAGAGCATTCGAGGATCGAGAACCCCTCCTTTTCTCTTTTGGGCGTGGTGAGAGACTGGGATAGGGATGATTGTTTGGCTCATAGAATTCCCTCCGCAAGTGGTCCTAGCGCAAGTGCTGGTAGATATGTCAGAGCGACCACAATGATCGCCACAGAAATTAGAAGTCCAACGAAGAGCGGACCCGTTGTCTTCAGTGTTCCGCTAGTGGATGGCGTGTGTCCTTGTTTTGCCAGCGAACCCGCCAATCCCAAGACAAGGAGTATTGGAATAAATCGTCCAAGGAGCATCGCCACACCAAGGGCAATATTCAAAAAGGATGTGTTGCCGCTAAATCCAGCGAATGCACTTCCATTGTTGTTACCGGCCGAGGTGAACGCATAGAGGATTTCACTGAGACCATGAGGGCCAGAGGCCGCTATAGATTTGCGTGCGCCCCCATTTGAAAGAGCAATTGCCGTTCCCATCAACACTACTGCCGGAGTTGTGAGGATGTACAACGAGGCGAACTTCATCTCTCTAGGTGCAATCTTCTTCCCCAGATATTCTGGGGTTCGACCCACCATGAGACCGCAGAGGAAGACCGTGAGGATGGCGATTATCAACATCCCGTAGAGGCCAGATCCAACACCTCCAGGCGTAACTTCGCCAAGCATCATATTAAAGAGCAAGAAACCACCGGCTAGAGGTGTGAAAGATTCGTGGGCGGCATCTATTGCGCCTGTCGATGTGCTCGTTGTGGCAGTCGCAAATAGAGCCGATTGCCCGACACCGAACCGAGTTTCCTTGCCTTCCATCGCGGCACCTACTGCATTGAGGGCGCTTCCCGAGTGGTGAATTTCAAAGGCGGTTGTCGCGACTAGTGATCCGAGAAATATTACGACCATAGCTGCAACGATGGCGTGTCCCTGTTTCTTGCTTCCTACCAATTTCCCAAGAGTCCTAGGCAGGGAAAACGGTATTACGAGAAGCAAGAAGATTTCTAGGAAATTGGTAAAAGGATTGGGATTCTCAAAAGGATGAGCAGAGTTCGCATTGAAGATACCCCCACCATTAGTGCCCAACTCCTTTATTGCTTCCTGGCTAGCTACCGGTCCTCCGGGAATATTCTGAATTCCTCCCGCAAGCGTATGCACTACATGAGTGGGATTGAAATTTTGAATAACGCCGTTCGCCAGGAGGATCACCGCCACGACTACCGAAAATGGAAGAAGGATTCGGAACGTTGCGCGGCTGAAATCAACCCAGAAATTTCCTAAGCGGTCTTGCTGACGTGAGATGAAACCCCGAATTAACGCAATTACGACAACTAGCCCGACGGCTGCCGAAGCAAAATTCTGTACAGCCAGTCCAGCCATCTGGGCAAGGAATCCCATCGTGGATTCGCCGGAGTAATTCTGCCAATTGGTGTTTGTAATGAACGACACGGCAGTGTTCCATGACAGGGCGGGAGGCACATTCTTCATGCCCATTGCCAGTGGTAACCAATGTTGAATTCGTAGCAGAATATAGAGAAAGAGAATAGATACAGCGGAGAAACTCAAGAGCGATGTCGCATAGGTCTTCCAGGATTGTTGAGTCTCCGGGTTAACGCCGACTATCCTGTAAAAAAATCGTTCGGGACGGCGGTGAGATTTGCTCGTGAACACGCGAGCCATGTAGTTCCCGAGTGGGACATGCGCAGCAGCCAACGTCGCGCTGACCGCAATATCTGTAAGTGCAGCGGCAGTGGCCGTGTTCATTAGAAGCGCTCCGGAAACAGGAGTGAAACAATCAAATACCCCACAAGAAGAATTGAAATAACAAGACCCACCAGGCTGCTACTCATAGTTTTGCCAGGCCCTTCAACAAGAATCCCAGCGCCATAAAAAGCACACCCGTGATTAGGACCAACAAGAAATCGGCCATATCTCCTCCATTGCCTTCTCAATGAAGCATATTAAGAGGGAGTATGAACAAAACGCCCGCTGTCTCTCTTTCCTAACGGTTTACAAACGCTTCATTTCACTATTTTGAAGACTCCTTAAAAGCGCTGGCGATCATGCCGACGGTGCCGGAAAGTTCAGCAGGGATCACCCAGACTTTGCTTGCTGTGCCATTGGCAATAACCGTCAACTGCTCGAGGTATTTGTAAGCGAGCACCTTCTCATCGGCATCCCCATCATGAATTGCCTTGAACACTTTAGAAATTGCGGTCGCCTCACCTTCAGCGCGAATTACCGCGGCTTGAGCTTCACCTTCAGCCCGAAGAATGTCAGCCGCACGAGCGCCCTCTGCTTTGAGAATCTGACTCTGCTTCTCGCCTTCCGCGGTAAGAATTGTTGCCCGCTTCTCTCGATCGGCTCTCATCTGCTTTTCCATCGCTTCCTGGACACTCGATGGCGGCTCAATGGCTTTGATTTCCACGCGATTTACTCGCACACCCCACTTGCTGGTTGCCTCATCCAAAACGCCACGAAGTATGGCGTTGATGTGATCGCGCGAAGTAAGAGCTTTCTCTAGGTCCAGGCTGCCCACCGAGTTACGCAGAGTTGTTACAACCAATTGCTCAATGCCTTGTATGTAGTTCTCAATTTCATAGGTCGCAGACTTAGCATTTGTGACCTGGAAATAAATAACCGTATCAATACTAACGACAAGATTATCTTCTGTTATTACTGGCTGAGGCGGAAAGGAAACAACCTTCTCACGAAGATCCACCAACGGTCGCAACCGATCTATTCCAGGGATGATCAGGCTGAGTCCGGCCTCCAACGTACGATGATATCTTCCGAGCCTTTCAATAATTCCAGCCCGAGCTTGCGGGATGATCTTGATGGCAGAGACAACCACCGCGATCGCAAATACTAAAAGTACGATTAAAGCGATATTTGGGGCTGACATTTAGTTCTCCTTATGCAGAAGTTGATGGAACCTTTGGAACAACAATTGCGATAGCGCCGTCGATGCGCACGACTAAGACTTGCGTATGTTTTGGGATGGACCCCATGTCCGAACGCGCAGTCCAAGTTTCATTACGAAGTCGAATAGTTCCTGCGCTCCCCGAGACCTCCGTCAGCGTGAGGGCTTCCTGATTCAAGAGAGCTTTCACGCCCGTGGCGCCGCCACTGGATTTTCTAAACAAGTATTTACGGACAATAGGTCGAACCACGGCTAACGACAGGACGGCAGCAACAGCGAATGCGATCCATTGAAATGAAGAACCGACCCAGATAGCGGCACCTATGGCGCCGAGAAGAGCGGCCACAGCGAAGGAGAAAAATATTAAACTCAACGTAAGAATTTCCAGAACTATGAATGCGCCCGCTAGGGCTAGCCAGACCCAGTAATGCATTTCTCTTCTCCTAAAACTCACCTCCAAAGTACCACTTCAAGTCCTTATGTGGCGGAGTCGAGCGTGGTTGCGCGCTCTCACCTAAACTTAGTCGCATGAAGATGCGCAGAATTATGGGGACGAGCGGTGGCTTCGTTGGCGGAGACCGCTGGGATGTCATGAAGGCTGGAGCCACAGTCCTACGGATGCTTCAATTAACAGGGAAGGAGAGACCGCGCTTCTGCTTCATACATACTGCCAGCGGAGATAACGCCGGTTATCTGGCCCGTTCTTATGAGGCGATGACCGATCTGGGTTGCGATGTTACGCACCTCCAACTTTTCACGCAACCAAATGCTCCAGTGCGAGAGCACATCCTCAAGTCAGACGTAATCTGGGTGGGTGGCGGATCTGTCGCAAATCTTCTTGCGCTCTGGCAATTGCATGAAGTTGATCTCGCGCTTCGCGAGGCTTACGAAAACGGCGTAATTCTTGGCGGAGTAAGTGCGGGATCAATATGTTGGCACCTAGGAGGACCCACAGATTCCTTCGGTCCAGAACTTCGAACTGTCGCCAACGGCATGGGATTACTTCCATACGGAAACGCGGTGCACTTTGATTCTGAAGTTCAACGTCGGCCGCTGGCTCACCAACTTATTGAAGAAGAGACCTTTGCGACTATCTACGCCACCGATGATGGAATTGGAATTCTCTATGAGAATGAAATGCCGGTAGAAGTTATAACAGACCGAACCGGCGGGGATGCTAAATCGGCAGCCTACCTGCTGCAAAAAATTAATGGGGTAGTTACCGAAACTCGCTTAGAAGTTGGACCTCTCCATCGCGCCTAGATCCCCTGAACGCTTAACTGCCGCGCTCGCTTTTGCGGCAATGCGCGCCGCTGAAGCAATCGCTTCGATATCTCTTTCCGTATGTGCTCCCGAAACAAACCATGCTTCGTAGGCCGAGGGCGGTAGGGAAACTCCATTGTCTAGCATCGAATGGAAAAAGGCAGCAAATGCCTGCGTATCTTGACCTTGCGCATCAGCAAAAGTTCGCACCTCTTTATCGGCAAAGAAGATCGAGAAAAGATTGCCGGCACTCTGCAATCTATGCGGGACGCCTTCGCGCTTCAATGCCTCTGACACCACCTCACCGACTTCGCGAGCGCGGGTGTTCAACGTGGCGTATAAGTTTTCATCGCACAACTCAAGCGTTGCCAGTCCTGCCGCCGTGGCAACCGGATTTCCGCTAAGAGTGCCGGCCTGGTACACCGACCCAATAGGGGCTAATAAATCCATAACTCTGGCGCGACCGGCAACAGCTGCTACTGGGTATCCGCCACCGATGACTTTGCCGTAAGTTATCAAGTCAGGAGTCCAGAACTCTGCTTCGTTGACGAGATGCCACCAACCTCCAGATGAAAGACGAAAGCCCGTCATCACTTCATCCAAAATAAAGAGCGCACCGTTTTCGTGACAGAGTTGTGCAAGGTAGGCATTGAAGCCGGGAGCCGGTGGTACGACTCCCATGTTCGCTGGTACCGCTTCAGTAAGCACGGCGGCGATTTCATTTCCTCGCTTGGCAAAAAGTTCTTTGACCGCATCAAAGTCGTTGTATGCCACCACGACAGTGTCTTGCGCCTGACCCGGTGTTACACCCGGCGAATTTGGCAGTCCGAGAGTAAGCACTCCTGAACCCGCTTGTACTAGAAGGGCGTCGGCATGTCCGTGATAGCACCCGGCAAACTTCACAATGACATTCCTATTTGTTGCCGCCCTTGCCAATCGCACCGCAGTCATGACGGCTTCGGTTCCCGATGAAACGAATCTCACCCTTTCAACGGCGCTCACCCGTTTGATGATCTCCTCGGCCAGAAGCACTTCATTGGGACTGGGCGCCCCAAAGGATGACGACTTGGCTGCGCTTTCTATTACCCGACGAACCACTTCTGGATGGGCGTGACCCACAATCATCGGTCCCCATGAACCAACAAGGTCCACATACTCGTTGCCATCCACATCAAAAACACGCGAGCCTTTGCCTTCCACAAAATATCTGGGCGTGCCACCCACTGCCGAAAATGCACGGACGGGAGAACTAACTCCACCCGGAATAACTTTCACAGCGCGATCGTGCCAGTACTGAGATTTTTCAGTCGACCTCATACTGAGTTCTTCTTCAATAGTTCGGCCGCTTCCAACGCCCAATAAGTGCAAATCACGGAGGCTCCAGCGCGTTTAACTGAGGAGAGCACCTCAAGAATGGCTCGTTCGCGATCGATCAATCCTTGAGCGGCGGCGGCTTCTACCATCGCCATCTCCCCTGAAACTATGTAACTGGCAGTGGGAATATCAACGGCTTGCGAAGCCGCGTACAAAACATCTAAGTAAGCAAGGGATGGTTTGACCATAATGATGTCCGCGCCTTGGGCAACATCCAATCGAACTTCGCGCATTGACTCTTTGATGTTCGCGGGGTCTTGCTGGTAAGTATTTCGATTTCCTTCTAATTGTGATTCAACGGCTTCACGGAATGGCCCATAGAAGGCGGAAGCGAACTTTGCCGCATATGCGAGGATGAGAACATCTACAAAACCTGACGAGTCAAGTCCGCCGCGAACTACGCCCACTTGTCCGTCCATCATTCCGCTAGTGCCCACCATATGAGCCCCAGAGTTGGCAAGAACCTGGGCCATCTCCCCATAGATTTTCAAAGTCGCGTCATTGTCGATCGATCCTTGCGCATCCAGGACGCCGCAGTGTCCATGACTCGTAAACTCATCAAGACAGAGATCGGCCGCCACCACCAAATCATCACCAGCGATTTTGCGCGCATCTCGAATGGCACTCGAGAGAACTCCCTCTGAATTTAGTGCTTGCGTTCCGACTGCATCTCTCTCCTGTGGTATTCCAAAAATCATTACTCCACCAATACCTGCTTGGAGTGCACCGTCGATCTCAGTCTTAAAAGATTCCTTTGTGTGTTGTACGACGCCTGGCATACCCGTAATCGGCTTTGGTTCCGTAAGTCCCTCTCGGATGAAAATCGGCAGGATTAAAGAACTAGGTGCAACATAGGTCTCGCGGACCAGCGCTCGAATACTTGCCGCACCTCGAAGTCGCCTTGGTCGCTCAATGATCTCCATTTTTCCTACCTATCTTTCTGGAAAGATTAGCGAATAAATGGTGGAGGCGACGACCTCGGATGAAGGGCCAGGACAGAGCGCGGCTACCGACAAGCCCTGCTCCAGAAGTGCATTGGCCGTGGTAGTACCTGCGCAAACTAAGGCAACCTTAGGTTTGGGCACAAAGTGGGTAAGGGCGCGGACCGCGCTCGGGGACCGAAAAAGAATTGCACTTACCTCTTTATCTAGCACCAATTGAACCGACTTGGGATCTGTTTCAACGGTGGAGGTCATATACACAACCCCGGTGCTCACCCGCCAGCCCCCCGAAAGCAAAATTGCGGGCAGAGTCCGCATCGCCAGATTTCCGCCCGGGATCAGGACATGAGCTTTAGGAAAAGCACTCACTAATGACTCTGCCAAAGATTTCCCCGTTGCCTCCGATGGAATGAAAATCTTAGCCGCACCAAATTCGCGCAATGTCGCAGCCGTTGTCGATCCAACCGCGGCAAATTGAAGATCACTACGAGATGCAATCACCTGACGCAGCCGCTCTTCTCCCACAATCTGAGACCAGAATTTAAGTGCATTTACCGAGGTGGCAATGAGCCAGATAGGGAGTTGCGAAGAGGAAAGGAGTGTAAGCAAGTTCTCTGCCTCAGCACGATCGTTGGAAACTTTAATTTCAATATATGGATCAATGAGGGAGTCAATGCCCAACTTCGCCAGGGCCCCCTCGTCGGATTCATTGCCCGCGCTGCGAATGAGCAGGACGGGTTTAATCATGTTTTGATCCCAGTCGCGTACCAAGGGAGGTCTTGCGAATCTGGTTTGCCAGAGCCAGACCAAGTTCATGCGCTGCGCCGATATCTTCTACGCCCATAAAACCTCGGGTCATAACCGCCCGTTCATGCTCATCGGCATCTGACGCCGAAAGTTCAGCCGTCAATGTGAGTGTTCCATCGGCAAATTGCCCAACGGCACCGATGGCTGTGGCACAGGTTGCACCGATGCCAACCAGAACAGCGCGTTCGGCGGTGGTTATGAATCTGGTTAATGGATCATTTAGCAAAACCAGACTTTCGATCAACTCGAGATCATCGCTTCGACACTCCACCGCCAAAGCACCCTGCGCTGGGGCAGGCAAGAGCAATTCTGGCGAAAAGAACTCCGTTATTTTGCCGGCATGACCAACGCGATTCAATCCAGCGACCGCCAGAACTGCGGCGTCGTATTCGCCTTCATCGACTTTACGCAACCGTGTATCCACATTGCCACGCATGGGTAGGACCATCAAATCCGGTCGCACATGTTTGATTCGAGCCGAACGGCGAGGTGAGGAAGTCCCCACCCTCGCCCCGGCCGGTAAATCCATGAGCGAAAGATTGTTGCGCGATATCAGAGCATCGCGAAAGTCTTCGCGTGTGGGAACTGCGGCGATAGTAATTCCAGCTTCCGGGAGGGAGGGAAGGTCCTTGAATGAATGAACAATGACATCAACTTCCCCTCTAAGCAGGGCCGTGCGAAGCGCCGTTACAAATACGCCGGGACGTGCAGGGTTGGTGAGCGACGTTGTCACATCATCGCCTTCAGTGCGGATGATCTTTTCGGAAATTCTGTAGCGGGCAAGAGTTTCTAAAGATGCTGTAACTATCCTGGTCTGCGTTGTTGCAAGCAGACTTCCTCTAGTTCCGACAATTAACGAACTATCAGACATCTTTTGGAGTTTCAATATCTATGCCGAAGAGAACTTGAATTGCGCTGCGATAATCTTTCTGATCGTCATCTCGAACGAGGCTGCGCGCCCGCACTGATGGGGTATGCAATAAGGCGTTGGTAACTCTGTGGAGTGAGAATTCGACATCGGCGGCAACTTCATCGCCAGCTCTATCCCGGACACGCTTGACTTCAAGGTCGATGAGAATTCCGACGTGAGAACGCATGGCAGCGATGGCCGGATCCATGGTGCGCGCAGATTGTTCGTTCTCAAATTTCAAGACTGCCTTCTGCACGATCTCGTTTGCTTGATCGATTTCTTCACCGTGCTCCTTAGGAGCATTCACACGAACTACATCAAGATCAATTACATCCACCGTTTCAAGAGCATTTACATCCGATGCAAAATCAGATGAGAGTGCAACATCAATTATTGGCAAAAACTTGTCTCCGCGGGCCGAACGTACGAATTGAGCGTTTAGAATAGCCGTCGCATTTCCGCTGCACCCGACAATTAG
>JBBRSY010000009.1:0-39309 GCA_038244965.1 Candidatus Nanopelagicales bacterium
CCGCCAGGGGGATCCGCAAAAATCCGAGGCTTTTTTGGTCGAGCATCCGCAAAAGTCCTGAGCGTGTTGTGACCTTCTTCGATTTATTGCCTTCCTTATTAGCTACAAGGAATGCATGGGACGATCAGGAAAGCCTGCTAAGAATCGTCTTCCTAAAGTTGTCCATCAGCAGGAGTCAAAGCCACGCACTACATGCACAGGTAAAGCATGCGGTTACTGTTCGTCGACGACCCAGATCCCAAAGCGTTTCAACGAATACTTAATTCATTAAGCCGAGCTGAAATGGGTATTGACGGTAGAGGTGAGCCGTCCTACTGTAACGAATCAGAAACTTAGCTTCCCCGGATCGAGTGGACATGCTCACTTCTGACTATCTTTTTAGTTCGGCGTCGACTCGAGTTGCGTCTAGGCGCCGAGCTCGGAGAACAGCGCTCAGTTTGGGTCTAACACTTCTCGCCTCACTCGGTGTTAGCACAATTGCTGCGCCCGCCGCTACCGCTGCGGGGTCCACTACTGCGGCCATCACCGCCTTCACGGTCCCGGGTCAAGTAGGGACGTCAGGAATTTATAACTCATCCGTTTACGTTTCTGTTCCCTTTGGAACAAACCTCACCGCACTTGTTGCCACCTTTACTCTCTCGGTTGGCGCATCAGTAAAGGTAGGAGGAGTAGCTCAGGTCTCTGGTACTACGACAAATAATTTCACCTCGTCGGTGAAGTACACGGTCACTGGTGGGGATGGAACAACACAAGATTGGACAGTGAGCGTCGCCGTAATGACGCCCATCACTGCCTACTCGGTGTCTGGTGAAATCGGGTCATCAAAAAGCTTCGGTGGTGTCTCCTCCACGGTTTCCATCACCGTTCCTTCGGGAACAAACCTCACGGCGCTTATTGCCACCTTTACCCTCGCATCGGGGGCATCAGCAACAGTAGGAGGAGTAACTCAGGTCTCTGGCATAACGACTAATAATTTTACATCGGCCGTGAAGTATACAATCGCGGCTGCGAATGGAGCATCACAGGTATTAACGGTGACGATCACTACTGCTGCGGGGCCGACTACTGCCAGCATCACCGCCTTTACGGTCCCGGGTCAAACGGGGGCATCAGTGATTGACGCCGTTGCTCACACCGTTGCAATTACGGTTCCCTCCGGAACAAGTCTCGCTTCATTGGCTGCCACTTATACTCTCACTCCCGCGGGGGCATCGGCAAAGGTGGGAGGAGCAGCTCAGGTCTCTGGTACGACGGCAAACAATTTCACTTCGCCAGTTCAGTACTCCGTTACTGCTTCTAATGGGACGCCACAGCTCTGGACAGTGACCGTCACAGTTGCGCGACCTACTGCAGTGGCTATCACGGCTTTTACAGTCCCTGATCAACTGGGAGGATCTATTGACTCCCTTGCTCACACGGTTGCCATCACCGATGCCCCTGGAAAAATTCTCACTGCACTTTCTCCCACCTTTACTCTCTCTCCCACTGGCGCATTGGCAACAGTGGGGGGTATAGCGCAGGTCTCTGGCACAACTCAGAATGACTTCACCTCGCCAGTGAAGTACACCCTCACTGCTACAGATGGAACCACACAAGTCTGGACAGTGACCATCACCGCTGCCGCAACTATCACCGCCTTTACGGTTCCGGGTCAGACAGGAGCATCAGATATTGGCGCGCTCGCACACACCGTCACCATCATTCTTCCCTTTGGAACAAATCTCGCAGCCCTTGCTGCCACCTTCGCTGTAACGGCGGGGGCATCAGTAACGGTAGGAGGAGTTGCTCAGGTCTCTGGCACGACGAAGAATGATTTCACCTCGCCGTTGAAGTACACGGTGACTGCTGCGAATGGTTCGACACAACTCTGGACGGTGACCATCACAACCGGTGGGGCCATTGCCACCTTCACAATTCCTGGTCAACTAGGGGCATCGGGAATTAACCCCGTTTCCCACGCGGTTGCTGTCAGCGTTCCCTCTGGAACAAATCTCTCCGCACTCGCTGCTGCTTTTGCTTTCTACTCAGCTGGGGCATCAGCAACGGTTGGAGGAGTAGCTCAGGTCTCTGGCACAACAAGAAATAACTTCACCTCTCCAGTGGAGTACACCGTGACGGCTGCAAATGGATCCACACAACTCTGGACAGTAACTATCACCCCCGTCGGGGGCTCTACTGCTCCCGCGGCCATCACCTCTTTTACAGTCCCTGGTCAAAAAGGGGCATCTGTTATTTTCACTTCCGGCTCAGTTTCCCTAACCTATGGCTCCGTTAACATCACTGTTCCTTATGGAACCAACCGCGCTGTTCTTGCCGCGATATTTACGCTCGCGCCGGGTGCGTCAGCAAAGGTTGGAGGAGTAGTTCAGGTCTCTGGCGTAACGACGAATAACTTCACTTCACCAGTGAAGTACAGCGTCACTGCTGCAGATAAAACGACTCAAGTTTGGACCGTGAGTATCGCCTCAGCTAATCGCATCGTTACCAGTACGTTTGGACTTCCTGCAGCAATCACCTCCTTTACAGTCCCTGGCCAGGTGGAATCAGGGATTTACATCGGTGACTCATCCGTTTTTGTGACCGTTCCTTTTGGAACAAATATCACCGCACTTGCTGCCACCTTTACTCTCGCCTCACCCGGTGCATCAGCAACGGTCGGAGGAGTAGTTCAGGTCTCTGGCAGTACGTCGAATAATTTCACCGCACCAGTGCAGTACATCGTGACGGGCGCGGAGGGAACAAAACAAATCTGGGCAGTGACCATCAGCACGGCAGTGGGCATCACTGCCTTCAAAGTCCCAGGTGAAGTGGCAGCACGGATTGCCGACTACGATTCCGCGGTTTACATCACCGTTTCCTCCGTCACAAATCGCACCGCGCTGGCAGCCACCTTCACTCTCTCACCCGGTGCATCAGCAAAGGTGGGAGGAGTCGCCCAAATTCCTGGCAAGACAACTAACAACTTCACCTCACCGGTGACATATACCGTCTCCACTGCGGATGGCACATCACGGGAGTGGACTGTGACCATCGGCGTAGCAGAAAAAACAGCAGCAGATAAAGCCAAGGCAGCGAAAGCCAAGGCAGCGAAAGCCAAGGCAGCGAAAGCCAAGGCAGCGAAAGCCAAGGCAGCGAAAGCCAAGGCAGCTAAGAAACATTAACAACAAGGCTGCGGCCCACTTGGTCCCGTTCCCTCGAAAATTAAATTGCGGCATACCTGTCGATAGGAGGTTTCTTGATTCGTCACCTTGAGAGTTGCTCGGCGATCGTTGGCTTGGGCTGCTATTCAGGTTGTTTTTCATTGGCGCTAGACCGATACCCAATCGTGTAAAAACACTATTCCACGAACCTTATTAAGTGAGTCGCAAATCTTGCTGCAGGGATGGATGATTACGAGTTGGGAAACTTTGCTCTGATCGAGCTCCTCCATCCGTGAGGGAAGTTGATTGCCCATTTATCGAGAGCTTGGACTCGTTACATCCAATAAGAAAATAGCAGTGGAACTCGGTTGATTTTGAGCGTAAAAATAGACTTTTGCGGATGGCCCTGCCAGAACCTATGAAAATTGGTTTGTATAATTGGGAGGCAAAAAACTCATCCTATTTTGAGTTTGCGGAAAAGTCGCTTTTTGTGTGGCATCAAAGTGTAAACATTCTGGCATCAGCCAAGTAATCTAGAAGATCTGGTTATGCTTACTGATATGAAATTCAAAAACCTAGGTCGTTCTGGTCTGTCAGTGAGTCGTCTCTGCCTCGGAACGATGAATTTCGGGCCGCAGACAGATGAATCGACTTCTCACTCAATCATGGATTCAGCACTCGCAAATGGGATCAATTTCTTCGATACGGCCAATATCTATGGTGGGCCCAATCCAGGATCGACCGAAGAGATTGTCGGTCGATGGTTTGCTCAGGGAGGCGGGCGTCGAGAGAAGGTAGTTCTTGCCACCAAGTTGTACGCCGAGATGGATCCTTGGCCAAACAATAAATGGGTCTCTGCGCTAAATATCCGGCGCGCTGTTGATGCCAGCCTGAAACGCTTGCAAACTGATTACATCGATCTCTACCAGATGCACCATATTGATCGCAGCACGCCGTGGGAAGAAATATGGCAAGCGATGGAAGTATTGGTTGCTCAAGGAAAAATCATTTATGTCGGCAGCAGCAATTTTGGCGGATGGCACTTGGCGCAAGCCCAGGCGGCAGCACACGATCGCCATTTCATGGGCTTGATATCAGAACAGTCCATTTACAATTTAGTAACTCGTGATATTGAGCGCGAAGTGATTCCGGCAGCGCAGCACTATGGGATCGGCATTTTGCCCTGGTCCCCGCTGCACGGCGGACTACTTGGGGGAGTTTTAAAGAAAGAGCGAGATGGCAAACGTCGCCTTTCGGGTCGAGCGAAGGATGCTCTCGACGCGCTAAAAGATCGCATCGAAGCATATGAAAATTACTGCGAGGAGTTGGGCATAGAGCCTGGCGAAATGGCACTGGCTTGGTTGATGCATCAAAGCGCCGTGACTGCGCCAATCATCGGTCCTCGTACTCAGGCACAATTAGATTCTGCAATTCGTGCCGCGGGTATGGAACTCAGCAGCGACCAACTAGCCAAACTCGACGGAATCTTCCCCGGGTATAAGACCTCTCCTGAGGATCACGCCTGGTGAATTAGTTGGCGTGGTAGAAGCCCTTACTGCTTTTCTGTCGCTATTCCAAGATTTCGCGCCCATTGCGCTAAATCAGATGCAACACTGTCGGCAATTGTAATTTCTTCATCTCCTATCGCAGATGGATTGATGCGACCAGCACCCGGTATCCGTCCGCCACTTGCTAAGACATTATCGGCTATTTTCGAAAATCCGAGAAAAGATTCTTCGCCTGCGACTTTTGCGGGATCGATCGTGATTACGGTGTGGGAGATTTTCTGTGGCCTGGAATCATCTTCTGGCTTAAACATGTCAGGTACATCCACGGCAGTATCGCCTCCGGCCAATCCTGCCGAGAGGGATTCCACTAAGAGAGCCATGGCGAACCCTTTTGCGCCACCCAAAGGGGCCAACATACCCATGAGTGCAATATGTGCATCGGTGGTGGGATTGCCTGCTTGGTCAAATGCCCAACCTTGTGGGATTGCCTCACCCTTTTTCGCGGCGGCGGCAATTTTGCCGCGCGCAACTGCACTTGTTGCCATATCAATCACGATCGGAGTTGGTGAGGAAGGTATTCCAGCGGCGATGGGACTAGTCGAAAGAATGGGTGTTCGACCACCGAAGGCCGGCATGACCGCCGGACCAGTACTTACGATGATTGAAAGTAAGTTGCGATCCAATGAGGGATAGACGTAGATACCAAGCGCGCCGCAGTGATTGGAATTTCGGATAGTAACCAATGAAATCCCGTTGGTTGAAGCTAACTCGGCTCCTAAAATCGCACCTTTCCATAACTGCCAATGACCAAGTCCTGCCTCCCCATCGAAGGTGGCAACGCTGGGCGCTTGCGAAATAATCTTCAATTTGGCGGATGGATTAATTCCGCCCGAAGCAATGCGCTGTAGGTAATAGGGCAAGCGCATCAAACCATGACCGCCATTTTTCCAAAGGTCAGAGACGACGATGGCGCGAGCCGAAATGCGGGAGTTACTTGGTTCCATTCCGCTAGCAATCAGCAGATCGGCGGCATAGTCAATGGCGTACAACGCCTGTAAATTCATAACTGAGCCACGAAGCTCTTGACATTCCCAACTGCATAATTAAGGCGTTCGCCATTAATCGCTCTATCGATATCGGCCGCTAAGTACTTAATAATTCTAGATTGGCTCTCATTGGTGATACCAGCAATGTGGGGTGTGAGAATAACGTTGGGGAGAGTTTCTAGTTCTCCCAGGATAGGAGGTTCACTTTCTCTTACATCCAATCCAGCTGCAGCCACCTTTCCGGTCTTAAGCGCGGCGATCAAAGCGGTTTCATCTATTACTTCGCCTCGCCCAACATTAATGAGAAATACGCCATCTTTCATAGCAGCGATCGCGCGATCATCGATGAATTTAACTGTATTTGCAGTGTTGGGCAGATGGATAGAAATAACATCCGCGTTTGAAAAAAGGGATTCGGCGGTTACGAGAGCAGTATTCAAGTCTTTTAATTCAGCATCCATGGGTTGGGCGTACGGATCGTAAGCAAGAATATTTACGCCAAACCCGCGAAGTAGGTGGGCCGTGGATTTGGCAGTTGCACCAAAACCCAGTAGCCCCCAAGTTTTACCAGTGAGTTCGACGCCTGCCCGACGATTCCAATGACCCAATTTGGTATCGGAATCAAGTGGAATCACCTCCCTCGCAAGAGCAAGCGCCAAACCCACTGTATGTTCGGCCACAGAAACTGCATTAACACCCAAGGCGGCAGAAACTGCGACCCCGTTTGAGTTTGCAGAAGAAATATCAATATTGTCCAGACCAACACCAGCACGGGCGATAATCTTCAAATCTTTACCCGCTTCAATCAGGGTGGCGTCAACTTTGGTTCGATTGCGAACGACGAGTGCCTGAACTCCGGTAAGGGCTTGTCGAATTTTTGATGGGTCCTGCCAGAGATCGGGTCTATAACTCACCGGGTATCGATCTCCTAAAGCGGCTAGCTCGTCGCCCCAGACATCCTCGGTAATAAGAATCATGAACTCGATCTCCTCAAGCGGTTTTAAGCGCCGGTTATGTGCATTGATACCACGTGAGCCAAACGTTCAAGTCGAGGTCGGGAAATGGTCTCCAGCGAATGGCGCTCATCCTCATCGCCAACAACATCTGCCCATACAGCACGGCCTGCCAGGAATCCGCTGGCACCGGCTTTACACGCTAGTTCGACCGAACGTTCAAAGTCTTCTTTCGCCACGCCATTTGATAACACAACCCATACTCCTCTAATTGCCGAGTTCATCTGGGCGTATACGCGGGTCATCTCGTCATCGCTAGCTTTCCCGCCGAAGGGAACTTCGGCCTTGTAAACATCGCACCCCCAGCTCGAGGCCTCAGTTGCCGCACAAACTATGTCAACCTCACGATTGAATTCCCCGCCATTCGTTGGTGGTTTCACAATGATCTCCACTAGGGAAATTAGGCCATTGGCCTGGCAAGAACTTATGAATTTCCGCGCCATTTCAGCGCGTAGCGTCGGATCTTCATTTGATCGCCACAAGATCAATAGTTTCAATGCGACAGCCCCGAGTTGTTTCATTTCGGCAGCATCTACTTCCGGGTCGATTGCGGTATCCGTCGCTGCGCCACCAGCCGGCCCAATGAGTAAGTCGGCCGCAGCGATGAGACCACAGTTAGGAGTCAACGCCTTAGCATCGACAATCTGTTTGAGTCCAAATTCCAGATCTACTAAAAGACCTGATGCGACGGGAGCGAGTACTTGCGCCACTAAAACTTTGAAATCGGTGAGGGTCTGATCGTCAATGGGAACGCCGCGTTTCAAGGCATACATTCCGCGCAACGCCTCTCGCTGGTCCACTGCCACCATCGCGAGTCCGCCACCAGGAAGTGAGAGGGCATCTAACCTCATATGGAAATTCCTCTCTTACTAAGTTCGACCAATAAATCCGCCTTACGCGGAATTCCGCTCTGTCCATCGAGTGTGCGACAGGAAATTCCGGCTGTTATGTTCGCAATTGCCGTGCCTATTTCTAGGGAAGTCCCCCAGATTTGGGAGGCTAATAGCGCCCCATGAAAAACATCGCCAGCACCAAGAGTGGAGACAATTCGATTCGCCGTTGCAGCCACTAAGCCGTGGGATTGTGAATCAGCAAAGTGGGCACCGGATGATCCTTGTGCGACGACTACCTTATTATTTGTCTTCCGAGCTAGAAATGAAACCGATTCAGAAATCGTTAGATCTGGATAAAGCTCCTGCATAACTCGGTCAGAGGGTGCAAAGAGATCAAAATCCTCTGGGTTGATCCCTTCGACAGAATAACCCAAATCAATTGATAACTTTGGTGAGGCCGAGCGATGAATATCTGCTCTCTTTAGCGCAACCACGCCCTGTTGATCACTGTGCACCCAGTCAAAGGCGCCGCATCGTGACTTTTCTATAGTCAATAAATTGACCGGACTGGGTTGCACCATAATCGCTCGCGTCTGTTCTGATTTGGAAACGATGATTGTGGAAGTAGCAGTCCGGACTGACGGATCGGAAATGACAAAAGAGGTATCAACACCTTCATTTTCCAAGTTCTTGAGAATAGCTCTGCCATCATCGTCGTCGCCAATTACAGCGGCAAGCGAGGCTGAGATTCCCAACCGAGCCAAAGTCACGGCAGCAGTGGCTGCGGGTCCACCAAATCCAACGGATGACTCAATAGATACAACCCGTTCATCTCTTTCCGGAAATTTCTCTACCAGAACGAGATGATCCAGAGTTGCTACACCTAGGCAAAGTACCTTCACTCGATTTTTCGATCGCTCAGATGTAGGGACCAAGCGTCCCTTGCTGCGTGAATATGTTGGATTGTTACCGCACGAGCCACTTTTGGCTCTCGTCGCCTGACCGCTTCCATAATAAGTCCGTGTTCATGTCTGGACTTTTCGATACGGCCGGGAAGCTTCAAAGTGGTATCCATGGACTTCTGCATGATTTCTTGCAGAGTCCCCAAGGTTTGATTCAAAAACTGATTGTGAGCACATCGGACGATTGATAAATGAAAGTTCAAATCAAGTATTTGAACTTCGTTAAAGTCGATAACTGGTTTGGCAAGGGCGACCTCAAGTAAATTGAACGCCTCAAGAATGGATACCAGATCCTTGCTGCTATGGCGATCGGCCGCCCATTCGACGGCAGGGGCTTCGAGGATCTCGCGCATCTCAAAGAGTTCCATCATGTTGTGCTTTTCTTGCTGATAGGTCGAATTGAAGAAAGTATTGGGATCGCGACTCAAAATAAAGACTCCAACACCATGTTTAATACTTAAATATCCTTGCGCTTGTAGCGTTTGTGTTGCCTCTCGCAGCGATGGACGGCTTATTCCCAATGATTTTGCGAGGTCGCGTTCATTTGGTAGGCGATCGCCCTCCGTAAAATTCTGAGCTTGGAAAAAGTCAAGAAGGCGTTGCAAACTAGAGATTGGCTTTGTTGCGTTCAATGTCTCGTACATGGCTACCCCTTCACTGCTCCAGCGGTCAGTCCAGCGACAAAAGAGCGCTGCATAAAGACATACATTGCGACTAGGGGTAGAGATGCAACCAAAATCGCGGTAAAAAGCATGCTGTATGAAGTCGCATATTCGCCCCGGAAATCGATCAGAGTCAACGGCAGAGTCTTTTTGTCTAGTTGGGTGATCAACATCAAAGGATATAACAAGTCATTCCAACATATTACGAAGAGAAATATCCCGGTTGCGGCCATCGCCGGTCTAGAAAGGGGCAGGGCAATAGAGCGATAAGTGCGCCATGTTGTCGCGCCGTCTATGCCAGCCACCTCGAACATCTCTCTGGGAATATTTCGAAAAAACGTGGTGAGTATGAAGATAGCGATCGGCAAAGTTACTGCGATATTGATTAAAATCAATCCCACTAACGAGTTTGTTAAATGCAGTTTAACGAAAAGTATGTAGACCGGAATAATGTTTACTTGACCAGGAATGGCTAGACCAAGTGAAAATAACAGGAACAGTATTTTTCCAGTTACATGGACCATTCGACTGATCCCGTAGGCCGCCATACTGGCCAAGAGCAATGTAATGGCAACTGAAAAGATCGTGACAATTAGGCTGTTTTTAAAAGGCGTGAAAACATTCCCCTCATGAACTAGGCGACTAAAATTAGCCAGAGACCAGTGCTTTGGTAAGGCTAATGGCTTGGTGTAGATCTCATTATCCTTCTTGAAGGCACCAAGTACCACAATGGAAGTGGGAACAATAATGGCGACCGCAAATACTGCCAGTAATATTCTCCGTGAGAGGCTATAAAACATTATTTCTCCCCCATGTTTATTCGGAGAACCCGACGTTGTATGAAGGTGATAACGAGAACGACAATTACCAAAAGTATTGACTCGGCGGAGGCATATCCGAATCTAAAACTTGAAAATGCTGTGTTATAAATTAGCGTTACTAGAATGTTAGAGGAGTTTTGAGGTCCTCCCTGTGTCATTGCATAAATCAAATCGAAAGCTCTGAAAGATTGAATGGTCGTGTAGGCCACCACGACTGCCGTTGTAGGCATTGCCATAGGCCACGTGATCGATTTGAATTGCTGCCAACGCGTCGCGCCGTCAACTTCTGCTGCCTCATATAATTCGGCCGGGATCTGTTGTAACCCTGCAATATAAATGACCATCATCTGGCCTGTGTGAAACCAGACTTGCGAAAAAGCGACAGCGTAGAGCGAGCTCTTTTCACTACCGAGCCAGTTGAGGGCAAATGAATTCAAGCCAATTTGCTTTAGGAAAGCATTAATAAAACCAAAGTTCGGGTCATAGAGGAAGGTCCAGATTAGTCCAACGGAAACTGAGGAGAGAATTGTCGGGAAAAAGTACAAGGTGCGTAGAGCAATATTTGTCTTGGTATTTTTGACTAGGAATGTGGCAAAGAACAATGAGGCGGCCGTTTGGAAGATTACGACGAAAAAAGTAAATTTGAAACTGTTTCCGACTACTTTGTGGAGGAGGTCATCGTTATTCGTCATGTTCACAAAATTGTGTAGTCCGATAAAGGTCGGTTTGGTGACACCGTCCCACCGTTGAAGTGCGTACGAAAGATTGGTAACCGCGGGGTATAGGTATAGGAATGCGTAGATCGCCACGGCCGGCGTCACCATTAGGAGCAAGGTTTTGTGACTTACTAACCTCGCCCCATTTGGCTTGGATTTGTGGGAACCAGAGGGGACCTTGCCGCGGCGCGCGGCAAGGTCTCCCTGGGTGGAAATTGTGGCGCTAATCAGCCCGTTAAACCTTGCTTGATAGTCTTTGATGTACTGGCAAGAGTGGCAGTTACATCCGCCCCACCTGCGATAGCGATCAAAGCATCTTCCATGGGGTTACGAACAGTTCCGACATTGTTGAAAATGAATCGTGGCGCAAGAAGAATGTTCTTGGACATGAAATCAGATGTATTCAACAGATCTACGTTTGCTGAGTAGTCGACATTGACTATTGTCACGTGTTGCGAGGTGCCAAGTGCATACTCCTGAGCAATTGGTGCTTGAGTCAAGAAAGAGATAAACGAGCGAGCAATGTTTTGATCGTTCCTTGACGCTTTCTTATTTACGCTCAAGATAAAGGTATCGTTGAAGATACCTTGATACAGTGGCTTTGAATCCACTGACATGAAGGAAAGCAGTTTCATCTTGCCCTTCATAGCCGGGTTTAATCCGACAACAGTACTGATGGAGAAAGTACCAGTTGGATATACGGCGGCCTTGCCGTTGGCAAAATCAGCTGCCGCTGACGTGTCGGTATAACCGGTCACGTTGGGTGGGAAGCATCCGGCATCGGCCATCGCTTTGTATTGATTGGCCATTGTTGTGAACCAAGCCGATGTGAGATCCGCTTTGCCGGTATCGATATCTAGAAGTCGCGAAGTTAGTGTCGCTACATCTGGTGCTGAGTTCATCAAGAATGAATTTATGAGCTGACCTGCATTACCTCGAGTTGCTCCAGGAAATGCAAAAGGAATGTAGCCCGCTGCCTTGGCAGTCTTGCAGAAAGCAAGGGTGCTGGTCCAAGTTGTCGGGACTGTCCACTTATTCTTGGCAAAGATATCTGTGTTGATAAGAGGATCATTGAATAAGAATTGATATGGAATTCCGTATACACGTTTGTTTATTGTTGCTGGTCCGAGAGCACTTTTGACGACGTTGCGGGTTACATAATGCTCGCTTGTTATGTCGCGGAGTAAGCCTCCCGCATAGAACTGGTTGAACTGACCGCCGCGACTTGTGACAAAGATTGCCGCCTTTGGATCAGCCTTAATTTTGGCGAATCCCAAATTGGTGTAATCAACCGAACTGGAAATTACTTGGTTAACAAAGGTCCCCGGATTTGCTGCCTGGAACTTGTCAATAATGGAGGCAAATATCGCTTTGTCTTCGGGGCGCCAGTGGTAGAACTCAATGGGTCCTTTTGGAGCAGCCAGGGCGGCCACGGGTCGGGCCCGTGTTCCAGAAACATATACCTTGGCCCAGCGCAGACCACTAGCGGCTTGTTGGCAGACTAGTGAAGAGGTGGTAGTCCCTGTGCTGACTCCTTCAATTGAACATTTTGCTCCAAACTTCGGGGTTGAATCTGCTTGAGAGGCAGATAGCGGTCCTACAACTAGCGCGGCAGCGACGGTCACTGCAACACTAATCTTGAATGCAAAGGCATTCAGTTTGATGGGATTCTTCATCATTCTCCTTATAGTCGAGTGGCGAATCGCGGTGATTACCATTCAGTGAGCGGAATGGACAGTAACTCTGCCACTCTGCGGATTTGCGGTCGTACATCATTCCAGGCCAACACGGTGTGGTGCGGGAAACCATGGGTGATCAACCCATTTACCAGTTTGCGTGCAGAACCTGGGACTCGAACTGTTGCGGTATTTCCTTGGAATCGATTGTCTGCTGGAATGGATTCACCACTTGTCATAAACAATCGAAGCTTTGTTGGGCTAGTTGAGTCTTCGTCTAACCGAACTAACACAACTGGACCGGTCTTTAATGCAAAGTTTCCGGCCACTCCTAATTTGCGATTGCAATGAGTAAATTGCGTCGCATTATTTGGGTCGACAGCCAGCGAGGTTGCGGCAGAACCGCAATGCCAGAATCGAACCAAATTCTCTTCTTCGTCAATATCGACGGTATCCACCAGGTAGTTTGTTCCTGAGCCCAGTTCTTCTAGTAAGACCATTGTGAGCGCCCCCATGACATCGCGCTCGCAAGCTGATGGGGTGCCGCGATCGGCAGATCGGCTCATGGCACCACAGGGGCATGCCCCAAGGTCAACTGCGAAATCTGGCCAACACCGCATGGCGATCGCCCGCAAATTATTATTAGAAACCAAATTATTCAATGCCACAGAAGTCCGGGCATTGATTTTTGCTTGTTCAATGTTTACTTCTCGTAAAGAAGGTTGTGCTTCACATGCTGATTGATATTCGACTTCCGCCAGATCTGCGCTCACCGCGGTGATATTTGCGAAGATGTCTTCAATACTCTGTTGAATAATCTCGATACCAAAAATCTCTCGAAGGACGTTTGCATCATAATTACATGGCGTGAACCCAGATGGTGCATCACCGATCGCGCCAATTTTTTTGCCACGAAGGTTCGCTAAACGGGCCGATACATCCTCAGCATTAGTAAGTTCGCCGGTCTTTGGTTCGGGTTCGCCGATGGCAGGGAAGATTCCGCGCGAAGCCGCCTCGAAGATAGCTTTAGTCGAGGCTTCGTCTGGGTTGCCATGCACATGCAAAATAGATTTTCCAACCGTGCGCAAGGCATGAGCGGCCAAGTTGGATCCGCACATTGAGTTAAGCAGCAACCGCTCTCCGGGTGCACCAAATTCGCGTACCGACCACAGTACTACTGGCGCCCTTACATGGCCGAGCAGTTCTAAAGCGGCCGAAGCATCTGAGAAAGAAGCGTTAAGGAGAATGTGGAACTTTGCATCCGGTTTAATAAATTGAGCCGCCGATAACGCATCACTTGGAGTCATGACCAATTTGTCAAACCCTACATAATCAATTTTAAGTTCGGTGAGCAATTCACGTGCTTCATCCATGAATCCCTGTGCGGCTTGAACATCAAAGGTTGGGCGAGCCATGGCGGTAAAGCTACAGGTGGCCATTTATATCCACCCTTCTGGTAGAACTTCCGTCATCAATATTGGTCTTCCGAGTTCAATGCTTCGGTGTGCAGCAACTCCCGTGGCAACACTGCGCAAGCCATCTTCTAAGGTAACTTCGGATGGCTCACCGGTCGTCATGGCTTCGAAGAATTTCTTGTGTTCAATAAAGGATGCTCCGTAGTGAAATCCAGGGTATTTAATTGTTGGGTCGTATATCCTCTTTACGTTTACGCCATTTCTTTCACTCGCATTTGTTCCCCAGGTGTCATGAGCACCTAGGTCAGCGCGCTTGCCATAGCGGAATTCCAGCGACGGCAAAAAGGATTCAATCTTTCCTTCAGCTCCGATGATTGTTAAGTGTTCCTTGTCAATGGAATTTTCGGCAAACATACATAGATCCAGCAATGCACGCGCACCACTTGGATATTCGACAATTACATATGCACTATCCAACATATCGGATTGATTACCTTCGTATACCTCATCAAGAAAGTTAACGCGTTGTCCACCCGAAGCGAAAACACGAACTGGCCGCTCTTGCAAAATCTCATCCATCAAATTGAAGTAGTGACAACATTTCTCAACTAAAGTTCCGCCCGTTTTCGAAGTGAACCGATTCCAATCGGCGACTTTGCGGTAAAATGGTTCGCGGTGTTCGCGGATGGTCACTTGATGAATAGTTCCTACTTTTCCATCGTGTGCCATGTCGATTGCTTCTGCGACGGGAGGCATATATCGATACTCCAAACCCATCCAAACAAGTCCAGTTCGATTCTTGGACCATTCAATAACTTTTAGACAATCTTCTACCGTCGTGCATAATGGTTTTTCTATAAAGATATGCATATCGGTCTTCAGGGCATCTTCCAAAATATCCACGTGGGTGAAGTTCGGGGTGGCAACAATGACAGCGTCCACCAAGCCACTATTAAGCAGTGCGTTATGGTCAGTGAAGCGAGCGACATCATTGGGAATAAGGGCGGCGGCTTGATCTAGTGATTTCTCAAATGGGTCGCAGATCGCGGTGATTTTGGCGTCATCAATTACACGTAGGTTTTGGGCGTGCTCTCGCCCCATCGCACCGGTACCGATAATGCCGTATCGCACTCAAACCTCCATCGGGGGAGACAAGAGGTCAGACCTCTTACCACTTCGCGGAAGTGTTCACGATTCCTGGAAGGAGGTCAAGAGGTCCCCGGCGTTTTTGAGTAACAAAGCCGTAACGATTCTTAGCGCCTGAGAAGGGAAGGTCTGCTTCGCTGGGCCACAGTTTTCATGGGCCAATCCGGGTCCACGGTCAGAATTTCCAGCCCTTGGGCGCCCATTAATAGGGTGTCCTCAACTTTCCAGCCCAGGGCGGTGGGATTCCAGGCGATCGCATTCCCTGCGGCGATGGGGGTCTGATTCACCATTGTCGCGGGCCAATCGCGGGGAAGGTAGCCGGTGGAGCCGCCTTGATGGTGGTGATGCCATTCATCGGGATCAAATCCTTGAGTGCCATAGGCCGCTACCCCGGCAGCAAGGGCTTGGCCAAAGGTGGATCCCAGTTTTGTTGCGTCGAGAAAAGCAGCTTCTACTTGGAGGAGGCGGTCATATTCCTCGAGTCTCTGGGCGGAGACCTCGCCAAAAGTAGCGATCCGGGTCGCGCTGGCAATCAACCCCTTGCGTCTGGCACAAATCGAAACCGACGCCCGATCACCTAGCGGGGCCGTGGTGGGAAGGAAATGTCGGAATTTTTGCGCCCGTTCTTCTCCAGCTATTAACAGGACGACCGGTTCTAGATTGCGACTCCAGAGTTGATGGGCAACTACTCCCGCAACTTCGACCTCAGATTCCAGCCCCGATAGGGAGGTTAGTGCGGCGTAGAGAGCACTTGCTGAGTCTGCGCAGATTGATCTATATCGCTGGATTTCTTCATCATTGAGAACTCGACGCGTAGCTTCGATTTTGGCTGCAATATTTACGCAGTCTTGGTCGGGAATATCGCAACCAACGCGTGCGCCATGTGGCAAATGCGGTTCGCGCCCCTCCCACCAGGCAACGGCGATCACCGTGCCAATGTCGTTGAGTTCCTCCTCTATCAGTCGTGGCGCTTCGATCACATTGGTGACCACAGTTACCCCTGCCCGAGTCACAATTAGGTCTAAACAGGCTTGTTCGATAGTTGTAGCGATGTGGGCTCGACCCCCGATTAACCAGGCAATATTGGGCGCACGCCGCAGGACTATCGCGTCTAAATTATCATCGTCAAGAAGAGTGCAAAGTCGTCGATACTTATTTTCAGATTCTTGATTCACTTCTTGATCTTACCTTTAAGGAGTGACCTCGCCTAGATCACAATCTCATACGAGGGATTGAGAATTGTTAGAGAACCGTTAGTTTCGCCAACCATTCCTTCTGCCAGCAATTGAGATCCGACATCAAGTCCAACAATCTCTCTTCGTCCCAAGAACTGCAGTGTTACACCACCGGTTTCGTCCCAAACTTCTACTTCAACGCTTGGTGCTGAACCCTGCGGCGCAGTTTTGATCGACGTGACCCGTCCCCTTACGTGCGCGCGATTTCGCCAAGAAATCTTGCCAATCGGGGTGACGCTCTCTTCGTAGTGGCTTACTGGTTCATGGCTCATGAACGAAACGGCACTGGCGGGCTTTATCTTCGGAGCCGTAGGAAGAAGAGGGACGCTCGGGGTTTGCGCAATGGTCGATGGATCATGGGTTTCGTGAATTATGACTCCTTGCCCAGAAATGATCTTGGCAACGTCAAACGGAATAATTGTTGCAACTACTCGTGGCAATTGAGAAATAGGGCGGGCAATTTCTTCTGCAGTCTGATCGTGAAGTAATTTTCCAAGTACTGGCGTGTAGGAACGACGCGGTAAGAGCAGTGTTACTTCGACATCGGGGGACGCGGTGGCTCGCATTGCATAGTCCATCGCGGCATTGGGTAGTCGACGATCAGGACAGTCAATAAGTTCTAGCGTCACATCGTCCAGGGCCGGCGCCGCCGCCCAAGCTTTTCTAATATCTTCTGCACGTTGATCGTCGATTACGAAATGAACTGCAGAAAGTGAATGCGGGTTGAGACTTCGGGCATACCGAACGGCACCAACTGTGGCGACATCGACGCTGTCGACCAGAATTGTTACGTCGTGGCGGCTGATGGATGTTGCCCGCGATTCCTCACTTCGGAAATTCAGCGCGGCTTGTTCGCGTCGGTATTGGCGATTGAGCCGAATTAGTGAAACCACAGCAATGGGTGCGATCGTAATAACGAGCCAGGCACCTTCTGTGAACTTAACGACCGCAAATACTAAGACGACAATTACTGACACGCTTCCAGAAAGTCCATTGATAGCTATCTTTAACTTCCAGTTACCCAGGCGGTGTTTGTATGCGTGCTTGGCCATGCCGAACCCCGCCAAACTAAAACCCGTAAAAACGCCCAGCGCATAGAACGCAACAAGGTGATCTACTGCTGCTCCGGTAATGATCACCAGTGCGGTGGCTGCACTGGTCAAAAATATAATTCCGTTTGAGAAAGAAAGTCGGTGGCCCCGCTTGGTTAACTGGTGCGGAAGGTATCCATCGGTAGCAACGAAGTTACAGAGAATCGGGAAGGCGTTGTACGTAGTATTTGCCCCCGCGAAGAGGATGAGCATGGTTGCGCCCTGCACAAATACGAACAGGATTCGACCGGCGGCACTCGTACCCAGCGACTCCTTGGCAATCTGCGAAATAACAGTTGGAGTTCCGTTTACGTACGGCATTGCGTGTATCCGTTGTGCAAACCACGAAACCCCGATAACCAACGTTCCTAGGATTGAACTCATAATAACTAGGGTGCGACGCGCATTATGGGCCTCGGGGACTTTAAACAACGCGACTCCATCGGAAATTGCCTCAAGTCCCGTCAATGACGAGCCACCATTAGCGAACGCCCTAAGCAACACAAAGATGGCACCGAAAGTAAGTAGACCTTGGGAGTGCCCAATCGGAAAAGTTCCGGCCACGTTGGTGTTGAGAGTCGTGAGATGTCCGGTAGCCGCTTTAATGAGCCCGGTAACAAAAACGATGGCCATTCCGCCAATGAATAAGTAAGTGGGCATGGCGAAAGATTTTCCGGCTTCCTTGACACCGCGCAGATTGCCATAAGTTATGAGAAGGATGACGCCGACGGTCATGTAAATCTTGCCAGCGTGAAATGCGGGGAAAGTCGAAATAATCGCGGCGACGCCGGCGGCCGATTGGATCGCGACGGTCACTATGTAGTCCAACATCAATGCAACGGCGGCGATGATTGACATGACCGGACCGAAATTATCTTTAGTGACGATGTAGGCGCCACCAGTTTTGGTATAGACCTCTATGACATTCCGGTAACTCAAAGTGACGATGGTAAGGATCGCGATAATGACTGCAGTCATTGGCATCATGAGTGCGAAAGACGCGATGCCAAAGGCAGGAAGTAATGCAATTAGGATCTGTTCGCTGCCGTATGCAGATGAAGAAATGCAATCGGAGGAGAGAATTCCAAGGGCAAATCTCTTTGCCAGTCTTTGATGTCCAAGGGAGTGGCGGTTTAGTGGGTTTCCAAGCAGGGTCTTTTTGATCTTATAAAGAATGGGATCCTTTAGGTGGGCATGTTCCTGAAGTGCCACCGGCAACGGCGCATTGTCGGTCCAAGATTTAGGCACTTGTACTCCCCAATTGGTAAGTGGCGCTGATCACTCCGCCATCTTAGATTGTCCTTCAAGGGTTTGCTTCCGTCCTTGCCGAAGCAGACCGGACCTGATCCCGGGAGTAGGGGTAACGCGGTGCGGGTATGCTCGGCGAATGCGAACACAGTTATATATCGACGGAAAATGGGTTGATGGCAACGGAACAATGCCCGTATATGACCCAAGTGATGGCTCAGTTATTGCCGAAGTTGCCACGGCTGGAGAAGCAGAATGTGAAGCGGCCTTAGCAGCCGCCCATCGAGCATTTCCTTCATGGGCCAAGACAGCTCCCCGCGTTCGAAGCGAGATATTGCGCAAAGCATTTGAAATTATGATTGCCGAAAGCGAACAGATCGCTACTTTGATTTCTCGTGAAAATGGAAAAGTACTAGCGGATGCCAGGGGTGAAGTTGCCTACGCGGCCGAATTCTTCCGGTGGTTTGCCGAAGAAGCCGTACGTACTCCGGGAGACTTTCGCAAGTCACCAAACGGCGATAAGAGAATTCTGGTTACTCACCAACCGATTGGTGTTTCCCTCCTCATTACCCCGTGGAATTTTCCAGCCGGGATGGCCACGCGCAAGATGGGCCCAGCCCTTGCTGCGGGCTGCACTGTCATTCTCAAGCCAGCTGGTGAGACACCATTAACGGCGCTGGCAATCGTCGATATTCTAGAGCGCGCCGGAGTTCCGAAGGGTGTGGTAAATGTAATTCTGCCCAAGCCTGTCGGCGAGTCGATTAGCAAAATGCTGCACGATCCCCGAGTCAAGAATCTTTCCTTCACGGGCTCTACCGAAGTCGGCCGCGTACTCCTTCACGAAGCAGCAGACCAAGTAATTCGTTGCTCTATGGAACTCGGTGGCAATGCCCCCGTTCTTGTTTTTGATGACGCGGATGTCGCTAAAGCCGTCGAAGGAATTATGGTTGCCAAGATGCGCAACGGTGGCGCAGCATGTACAGCTGCAAACCGTATATATGTGCAGCGCCCGATCGCTGAGAAACTGACTACTGAATTAACGAAGGCCATGGAAGCAATGCATATGGGCGCACCCCTTGAGTCAGGGATGAACCTAGGCGCTAGCGTTTCGATTAAGGAGCGCGACAAGATCGCGGGCTTGGTTGAGATGGCTGTAGCCCAGGGAGGGTTGATAATGACAGGCGGAAAAGTTCCCGCTGGCGCGGGTGCCTTCTACCCTGCCACAGTGTTATCGGTTAAGAGCGACAACGAGATTCTGAAGAATGAAGTATTTGGGCCGGTAGCACCAGTTGTTATTTTTGATACCGACGAAGAGGGAATCGCTCTAGCCAATGACACCGATTTCGGTCTTATTAGTTACGTCTTTGCTGGCGAACTTGGCCGTGCAATTCGTGTCGCTGAAGCAATGGAATCCGGAATGGTCGCCATAAACCGCGGCGTTATTTCAGATCCTGCCGCACCATTTGGTGGGACAAAACAGAGTGGCCTCGGTCGCGAAGGTGGTTTTGCCGGCATCCACGAATTCCTCGAGACAAAATACATCGGGGTTGAAATCTAGCATTTGAGTTGTCGGTCCAATCGGTTATACTTTGCAGGTAGTCATCTGACTACATAAATCGTCCTCGTCGCCCTTGGCGTCGAGCAGAAGAAGGCAGAACCGCCAGGCTTTCAGCTGGTTCTGCGCCAACCGGCATCCGCGCACGGTGGAACTGAAAGATGACGAGTTGGGGAAACCCGAAAGAGCGGACTTCTTTATTTAAGGGGTCCAGTTAGGACTCAATTCTCATGCCTAAGAAGAAAATCGCGCACGTCAACGTGGTGCTTAATGTCAGCTCGGAACACTTCCAGTCCATTTGCGACTGCGGTTGGACCTCCACAATCAACGCCTATGAGTACGTAGATCTCTTACGTGCCATGCACGCTCACGCTGTTGTCACCTTCGAGGTGTACGCATGACTGAGTATGAGAAGCAACTATGGGAGAACATTGCCAATATGGCTGGGGTCGAAAAAGCTGAGTCATTCATTTCCTTGAGCCATATTGCCTTTGAGAGAAATGACTATAGAGAATCGTTGGCGATGTGTGAAACGGCGAAAGATCTTTACGAAGCCGAAGAGAGTGTTGAGTACCTCTATCAAATCGCTCGAATTTGGTCCGGAATTGCAATAAATCTCCAAGAACTTGGTAGGCACCGAGAATCTGCCCACTCTGCGGGAGAAGCCGTGAGACTACTCCGGGAGTTACAGAGTCCTGCACTTGGAGAACTACTTCGAGACCAAGGTAGGTACTGGTTCTCGGCGGGCGAGCACCAGTCTTCACTTGATTGCCACATGGACGCAATGGAAATACCGGATCCAGACAGAAGAGATGTCGGTGTGGCGGTTGACTTGTTAAATATTGGAATGGCCGAAGGAGCACTTCTCTTCCATGATCGAGCGATAGGTCACCTTTCAGAAGCCAGAAGAATCTTCAAGAAGTCCAAAGAAATCACATGGGTTGCGGTCTGTGACGAATTGTTAGCGGAGGTCTATCTCGCGATTCCTATGGCGGAGGAACTAGAAATGTGCGCAAGGCGTGCCCTTGATTTTGCAGAGATCTCCGACGACAAGGGAAGGCAGTGGAAATTGAATTACTACCTAGCCATAGCGAAGCGGTTGAAAGAGGAATTCGATGAATCCCAATACCTACTCGATGTCTCAAGAAAGCTCGTACTTGAATATGGACAGAATGAGTGGAAGAGGTTCTTGACCAGGACGAAGACGCCGAGGCGACATGTTTTGGGCAAGTGCCCATTCATGGCGGAGGATGAGGGATTTGTACTCTCGGCGGGCTGCCTGATGCACAATCCCCACTTGAGATAGTCCCATTTTGGGACTATCATTTCGGAATGCGGGTTATTGCAATTTCTAGCCTGATTAAGTTTTGGGGTATTTACCCAGATTCTGAACAGGCGCTGAAGGCTTGGTATGCAGAAATCAAGTCAGCAAGCTGGAAGTCTCCAGCCGATGTTAAGGAGTTGTACAAGAGTGCAAGTGTCTTAAAGAAAGGGCGAGTCGTATTCAATATAGGAGGAAATAGTTATCGACTGGTTGTTTCAATCGCTTATAGAACACAAATCGTATTTATTAAGTTTGTGGGAACGCATAAACAGTACGACCGAATAGACGCTCAAACAGTTGAATACTCAGGATCAAGGAGATGGGACAAATGAAGATTTCGCCAATACGCACGAGAGCCAATTACAAATCAGTACTGGCCGAAGTTTCTAATCTTGTGGATTTAGATCCAAAAGTCGGCACTCTAAATGGTGATCGCCTAGAAATTCTCTCAATTTTGATTGAAGATTATGAAGGTAAACACTTTCCTATAGATTCGCCGAACCCAATAGACGCAATTCGATTCCGTATGGAACAGAGTGCTTTATCAGTGAAAGATTTAGTACCTCTTATCGGAAATTCAAATAGGGTCTATGAAGTGCTAAACGGTAGACGCCCGCTGACTCTAAATATGATTCGGAGAATTACGAAAGAACTCGGTATTCCTGCAAAAGTCCTAATTCAGTAACTCTTGAAGGAGCACCCAAAGGCTAGAGCGGAGGATGAGGGATTTGAACCCTCGGTAGGTTGCCCTACACACGCTTTCCAAGCGTGCGCACTCGGCCGCTATGCGAATCCTCCAGGGTGAGAACTCTATCGGTGCAATAAGTATGATTAGCGCCAGATCCCTCGTGCGGCATTATCGGGCTGAACTCCCCCAGGGCTGGAAGGCAGCAAGGGTAGGTCCGCTCTATTGGGTGCACGGGGGGTCCCTTAATGTGTGAGGTGAGGTGGCGAACGTGTCTTTAGCTCTTTATCGCAAATATCGCCCATCTCTCTTTGCCGATGTCATCGGCCAAGAGCATGTAACTATTCCGCTCTCCAACGCATTATCTTCTGGACGCATCCACCATGCCTTCCTTTTTTCAGGGCCGCGCGGTTGTGGCAAGACATCCAGTGCTCGCATCATGGCGCGCAGTCTCAACTGTGAAAAAGGGCCAACGCCTAATCCATGTGGTGAATGTCAGTCTTGTATGGACCTCGTTGCCAATGGTCCGGGGTCATTGGATGTCATCGAGTTAGATGCTGCAACGCACGGATTGGTAGATGACGCGCGTGAATTACGCGATAAAGCTTTTTATGCGCCGGTGCAGAGTCGCTACAAAATCTACATTATTGATGAGGCTCACCAATTGGGACCTGGCGCAGCTAATGCGCTTTTGAAAGTTGTGGAAGAACCGCCGCCTCACGTAATTTTTATTTTCGCAACGACAGAGCCAGAGAAATTAATCTCAACGATTCGCTCGCGTACCCACCACTATCCATTTCGCCTAGTTCCCCCTGGACTATTGGCTGCGAATTTGGAGAAGATTTGTAATGCCGAAGGCGTGAAAGTAGCTAAAGGAGTAATCCCTCTGGTTGTTCGAGCCAGCGGTGGGTCTGTTAGAGATGCGCAGTCCGTGCTCGGACAACTTCTGGCAGGTGCTGGAAAGGATGGAGTCAGTTATGACATTGCCATCCAACTTCTGGGATTCACCGATACCGCTCTTTTGGACGATGCGATCGACGCATTGGCGGCCAGAGATGGCGCCACACTGTTTAAAAGCGTTGATCGAATTATTGAATCCGGTCACGATCCACGCCGATTTGCGGCCGATTTACTAGAACGGCTGCGGGACCTCATGATTGTGGATGCGCTACCCGCGGGGGGCGCAAGTGCGATCCTTCGCGAAGTATCTGATGATCAAATTGAACGAATGACGAATCAGGCGATGCGAATCGGTTCTGCCGGACTATCCCGAGCTGCCGATATTGCCGCCGAAGGTCTTACTCAGATGCGTGGGGCTACCGCACCGCGACTTATGCTTGAGTTAATTTGCGCGCGCATGTTGCTGCCAATCGGTGATAGTTCTGATCGCGGTTTGCTCGCGCGAATTGAGAGGCTCGAGCGCGCTGAGAGCATTGCCCCAATGAGCTCTTCTTTACCGAAAGAGGGGACGCAAAAAGTTACGGCACCGATTACGACGACTGAGAACTCACCGATTGCGTCCAACGAAGGCGTTTCGTCGGTGAGTTTGCCCGACGAAAAGAAACTAGCAGTTTCGATCGTTAAGCCAAGCGGTATAGCAGATGTTGCAGGGCTGCGCCGTTTGTGGCCAGAAGTCATTGAGGACGTCAAAAAGCGGCGCCGCTTAACCTGGTCACTCCTTAGTACGAGCGCGCAAGTTTTAGCAATAGATGACACTGCGATCACGATCGCCATTGTTAACGCCGGTACGCGTGACTCATTCTTGCGTTCGGGCAGCGATGAAATTTTGCGCCAGTCATTTATTGACATAGTTGGCATTGATCGAAGGATCGAAGTCCTGGTTGATCCTTCGATCAATCCGAATACTCCAGCGGCTCGTGCGGTGCGAGTCGATGAATCACCAAC
Organism: Candidatus Nanopelagicales bacterium; assembly: GCA_038244965.1. Taxonomy (GTDB): domain Bacteria; phylum Actinomycetota; class Actinomycetes; order Nanopelagicales; family Nanopelagicaceae; genus QYPT01. Next base: position 23,982 of record JBBRSY010000009.1, read on the forward strand.
TGATGCCGATCAATTATCCGGCCAGGCACTGCTTGCTCAAGAATTAGGCGCACAATTCATCAGCGAGAAGCCACGCTGATGAGCGGGATGTATGAAGGGGCAATTCAGGATCTCATTGATGCCCTGGGTCGCCTGCCTGGAATTGGTCCTAAGAGTGCCCAGCGCATTGCCTTTCATATCTTGCAATCTGAGGGGGAGACGGCGGCAGCACTCGTGGACGCCATTCGCACGGTTAAAGAACGCGTGAAATTCTGCACGGAGTGTGGCAACGTCTCCGAAGAAAATCTCTGTCGAATATGCCGAGATCCACGACGCGAAAACACTTCCATATGTGTGGTCGAAGAGAGCAAGGACGTAATTGCGATAGAGCGGACTCGTGAATTCCGTGGAAAATATCATGTGCTAGGTGGAGCCATCAGTCCGATCGATGGGGTGGGACCAGATCAGTTGCGCATTCGTGAGCTCATGGCTCGTCTAGCCAATTCTGCGATTACCGAAATTATTCTTGCCACTGATCCCAACCTGGAAGGGGAAGCGACTGCGACCTATCTGGCTCGCCTCATCAAACCATTGGGTCTTAAAGTCTCGCGGCTAGCCAGCGGCTTGCCGGTTGGCGGGGATCTCGAATACGCCGATGAAGTAACGCTTGGAAGAGCTTTTGAGGGACGAAGGACCGTCGAGAACTAAAAGTCTCATTATCTGGGCGGTTGCCCATCTCGTTATTTGATATTAGTTACCAAAACTTCAGTTGATGGTTAAGAATAGCGCCATGGGTCTGATAGTTCAGAAATATGGTGGCTCCTCCGTAGCCGATGCCGACGGGATGAAACGGGTGGCGGCTCGCATCGTGGCGACCAAACGGGCGGGAAACCAAGTTGTCGTCGTAGTCAGTGCTATGGGCGATACCACCGATGAATTGATCGATCTTGCCAACCAGATCACACCGATACCAAACGGGCGTGAACTCGACATGCTCCTCACCGCAGGTGAGCGAATCTCGATGGCGCTACTAGCTATGGCCATATCCAACCTGGGCCACGAGGCGCGATCTTTCACCGGAAGCCAGGCCGGCGTCATTACAGATTCGGCTCACGGGCGAGCTCGCATTATTGACGTCACCCCGGGACGAATTCAGTTGGCAATTAATGAAGGCGCGATTGCAATCGTGGCGGGTTTTCAAGGAATTAGCCAAGATACAAAGGACATCACAACTCTTGGACGTGGTGGTTCGGACACAACCGCCGTTGCGTTAGCTGCAGCTCTAGATGCCGATGTCTGCGAAATCTATACCGATGTTGATGGAGTATTTAGTGCCGATCCCCGGGTCGTACCCACCGCACGAAAACTGAAGTCCGTCACCTATGAAGAAATGCTCGAACTCGCCGCAAGTGGCGCAAAGGTTCTACATCTTCGGTGTGTTGAGTATGCGCGCCGTTACGAACTTCCGATTCATGTCCGTTCATCATTTTCCACCAACGAAGGAACATGGGTGGTTAAGAACCAGCCCGAAGGAGACATTATGGAGCAAGCAATCATTTCGGGCATTGCGCACGATAAGAGCGAAGCCAAAATTACCATTGTGGGTGTACCCGATCGTCCTGGTATGGCTGCACGAATATTTCAGGCGATCGCCGATGCAGACATCAACATCGACATGATTGTGCAGAACGTTTCTGCGGCCTCCACGGGGTTAACCGATATTTCCTTTACTCTCCCCAAGAGCGAAGGCGCAAATGCGACCGGAACTCTAAAGAGAATTCAAGGAGAAGTTGGTTTCGCGTCGATCCAGTATGACGACCAGATCGGCAAGCTCTCACTAGTTGGTGCTGGAATGCGCTCGCATCCCGGTGTCACTGCAAATTTCTTTGCCGCGATGTCCGAGGCAGGAGTCAATATCGAAATGATTTCCACTTCAGAAATTCGCATTTCAATTGTTTGTCGTGCCGCTGATGTTGAACGAGGAGTGCGGGCGGCACATGCTGCTTTTGAACTCGATGGCGATCAAGGTGAAGCCGTCGTATACGGCGGCAGCGGCCGATGACTCGCAAGCCTTCCCTGGCTGTTGTTGGTGCCACTGGCGCAGTCGGAACTGTGATGTTGGAAATTCTTTCGCAGCGCGCCGATGTGTGGGGCTATATTCGCCTGATTGCTTCCGCCAATAGCGCTGGTAAAAAATTGATGTGCAGAGGCGAGGAACTCACCGTCGTTGCCCTTTCCCCCGAAGCATTCGAAGGCATTGATGTTGCAATGTTCGATGTCCCTGATGAAATTTCACGGGTTTGGGCTCCGATCGCTGTTTCACAAGGCGCGATAGTTGTCGATAATTCGGGTGCCTTCCGCATGGATCACGATGTTCCGCTAGTTGTTCCTGAAGTGAATCCGCAAGAGACGAAGAATCGCCCGCGTGGCATCATTTCCAACCCGAACTGCACAACACTTTCGATGATCGTGGTGATGGGTGCGCTGCACCGCGAGTACGAACTCAAAGAATTGGTCGTCTCCTCCTACCAAGCCGCATCAGGCGCGGGCCAGGCAGGTATCGATATTTTGCGGGAACAGATTAGTGCGGTGGCGGGAACTGACGCCGGTACAAACGCAGGGGATGTGCGAACACATGTATCGGACTTTGGGCCTTTTCCTGCGCCATTAGCACTCAATGTCATCCCCTGGGCTGGCTCTCTCAAAGCAAATGGGCACTCCTCGGAAGAGCTCAAGGTGCGTAATGAATCGAGGAAGATTCTTGGTTTGCCCAATCTCAGGGTAGCCGCGACTTGTGTGCGAGTGCCGGTAATTACCACCCATTCACTCGCGGTCCATGCTGTCTTTGGCAAGGAACCGTCACGTAAGGCGGCTCAAGATATTCTGGCAGACGCCGCGGGCGTGAAGTTGGTAGATGATCCTGAGAATCACAAATTTCCAACTCCGGCGGATGTAGTTGGAACTGATCCGACTTGGGTTGGCCGGGTGCGACAGAGCATAGACAATCCAATGGCTTTGGATTTTTTTGTCTGCGGTGACAATTTACGCAAAGGCGCGGCGCTAAACACTGCTCAAATCGCCGAACTTCTCGCAGCTGAATTTGTAGAGTAGGCAACTGTGGCAACTGATCCAAACCAAGATGATGATGTCATTTCCCACTTTGCTGGGGAATGGAAGGCTTTTAACTATCTAGATCAGGACCGGTTGGAGGATATTCGCGAGCAGTTTGATTCCTATGTTCTTCCCCTGCCTGAGGAATTCTTACGTAGGGCAAACCTACAAATAGCTGACTTTGGAGCCGGAAGTGGAAGGTGGGCGCATTTCCTTTTGGAGCACGCTAGCCAACTTTGGTTAGTTGAACCCGGTAGAGACTCATTTTTGGTACTTCAGCAACGCTTTGGCAACAATCCCATCCCTCTGCTATTTATATTATGCGCTTGAAAACAAGCCGCTTGCGTATCGCTTGATCTGGAAAATCTCCGATACTGTTCGAGTCGGAATATCGAAATTGCCTTACCGACTCCGAAGGACTGTGTGTGAGATTATCGCCGCTACTACCTACTGGCCCCTGGCAAGATTGTCCAAGGTCGCGACGAAGTTTGGGTTGAGTTCTGTAAACCTGCCTTTGCATCACTACAAAGATATGAGTTTTTATGTAATGCGAAATGATGCATATGATCGGTTCGGCACTTCTCTCGAGCAACGTTTCACTAAGGCGCAGATATCGGAGATGGTTCTTGGGGCCGGTTTCGAAATCTCAACGTTAAAGTTCTCCGCGGTTGAACCATTTTGGACATTTGCAGTACGTAAGCCCGCTTGAGTTGGATTCACCCAGTTCCCTAAGCTCAAATCCTTGGAGATCTCACCTAGTATTAGCATCGCGGGGTGTGGCGCAGCTTGGTAGCGCGCGTCGTTCGGGACGACGAGGGCGCAGGTTCGAATCCTGTCACCCCGACGGATACTTTAACCTCCGTTCTCGGAAGTGAGGGTGACGACGGAAACTTCCGGGGGACTGGCAACCCGTATCCGTGCGTAGGCACTTGTTCCCATCCCAGCCGACACATGCAACCACGGATCAGATCCGAATCGCGTCAAACCTCTTGCTCGCCATGTCGGCAGATCGCAATTGGTCGTTAGCGCTCTACTCCCGCCAATCCACGGCAATCGCACTTGGCCGCCGTGTGTATGGCCTGCGAAAATCGCAGAGAGGCCATCTACCCCCATAGCATCGAGGACTCGCTTGTACGGTGCATGTGTAACTCCAATAGCAACATCTGCTTTGGACTCTGGTATGCCGGCGACGTTGGAGTAATCATCGCGATTGAGGTGGGCATCATCAGTGCCACGGGCTTCAATTGTCGTGCCATTTATTTCCAACAAAGCGCGTGATGAGTTGATATTTTTCCAGCCCCGCAATGAAAGCCCGTAATCGAGTTGATACCAAGGTAGAGCGTCGCCATAGACCCTCCTGCCATGATCGGATCTGAGGTAGCCAAGGGGGTTTTTAAGGCGCGGGCCGAAGTAATCGTTGGAGCCAAAAACATACAAACCTGGAATATCCAAAAGTTGATCGAGCGCATCCAGAACTACTGGCACCGCCTCTAGCGAACCGAGAAAATCACCGGTACTGATTACCAGATCCGGCTCGAGATCCACAAAACTCTTGATATCGGCAATCTCGCGCTTGCAAGAAGGAGTTAGATGCAAATCCGAGAAATGCAGTATCCGAATGGGGTCATGGCCTTGTGGCAGGATGGGAATCTGCGCCAGTCGCACTACAAAACTCATTGATACTCCTTCGTGAGAAGATACATCCATGGGACTCAAGGAACGACTTAGGGATGACCTTACCGAAGCAATTCGCTCACGTGATGCCATCACTTCAGGAACAATCCGCATGGTGCTTACGGCCATTACCAATGAAGAGGTATCAGGCAAGAGCGCTCGTGAACTTACCGAGGCAGAGGTTATTTCGGTTCTCTCCCGCGAAGCCAAAAAACGCCGAGAGGCCGCGGAAGCATTCGATGCTGGCGCACGCCCCGAGCAGGCGGTTCTTGAGCGCGCTGAAGGCGACGTCATTTCACAATACCTACCTGCTCAGCTCAGTAACGATGAATTAGCGACGATGATTAAAGAAGCAATTGCCGAAAGCGGAGCATCGGGTCCAGCAGGGATGGGTATAGTCATGAAGTCGCTTTCGCCAAAGATTGCAGGTAGAGCCGATGGCGCTACTGTTTCAGCCGCCGTCAAAGCCGCATTGGCTTAAAGGAGATATGAGATGAAGTTCGAATATGTGACCGTGCCATTGATTACCCACGCGACGAAGCAGATCCTTGATAATTGGGGATCTGAGGGCTGGGAACTCGTGCAGGTAATTCCTGGACCTGGTGGTGGCGACCAACTAGTTGCCTACATGAAGAGAGAGATTAAATGAGCCTCGTACGGGCGAAGTTGGCCGAGCTTGGATTAGATCTCCCAATGGCCGCCAAACCCCTTGCGGCATATGTTCCCGCCGTTCGCACTGGAAATCTCGTATTCACTGCAGGGCAACTTCCGTTAGTTGACGGCAAGATTTCGATTACGGGAAAAGTTGGCGGCGCAGTCACTATCGAGCAAGCCAAAGCACTCGCACAGGTATGTGCGCTGAACTGTTTAGGTGCAGTGGCAACGGTCGCCGACATTGATGACATTATCAAAATCGTTCGTGTAGTTGGTTATGTAAATGGCATACCGGGATTTATTAATCAGCCAGCAGTAGTTAATGGCGTCAGCGAATTATTCCTACACATTTGGGGCGAAGCGGGAAAACATGCCCGTTCAGCAGTGGGAATTGCCGAATTGCCTATGGATTCACCGGTTGAGGTCGAACTGACGGTAGAACTAAGAAGTTAGTTAGCGTCCGCGCTTATTCAGACGTTCGACATCAATAATCAAAACGGCGCGACCATCCAGGCGGATCCAGTTGCGACTTGCGAAATCTGCAAGTGCTTTATTAACAGTCTCGCGTGAAGCGCCAACAAGTTGTGCGAGCTCTTCTTGAGTGAGGTCGTGGTGGACATAGAGTCCCTCGTCTGTTGCCTTTCCAAAACGCTCGCCTAGATCAATGAGAGCTTTAGCGACGCGACCGGGTACGTCGGAAAAGACAAGATCGCCTACGACTTCATTTGTGCGACGCAGTCGCTGCGCCAATCGCGCCAGGAGATTAAGCGCAACTTCAGGATGCTGAGTCAGCCAAGGTTTTACTTGGTCGTGCCCCAGGCTTAACAGTCGAACATCTGTGACCGCGGTCGCGGTGGAAGTGCGAGGTCCTGGATCAAATAGTGAAAGCTCCCCGAACATTTCCCCCGGCCCAAGGATGGAAAGCAAATTCTCTCGTCCATCTCCACTTGATGTTCCAAGCTTCAATTTACCTTCGACGATTACGTATAAATGCTCACCGAGGTCACCTTCGGAGAAAAGTGTTGCACCTTTGGCCAGCCTCACGGTCTCCATAGAGGCGCGCAGGGACGAGGCAGCGGCGTCATCGAGGGAGGTAAAAAGAGGGGCGCGGCGAACGACCGCTTCATCTTGAGTCACGGTGGGACTTTACTAGGAAAGTGCCCAAAGTTTCACCCCTTTAGCCAGAGACGCGTAGCCTTCGTCGCGTGATGGCTGATTCAGGTTCGGTGAAGCAGGCCCGGGCTATCTACAAAATCCTTTGCCAGAGCTACCCGGATGTTCATTGCGAACTGGATTTTGCCAACCCCTTGCAGCTTCTGGTCGCAACGGTGCTCTCTGCCCAGTGCACCGACAAGCGTGTGAACATGGTGACGCCGGCTCTTTTCCGTAAGTACAAAAATGTAAAAGATTTCGCGCAGGCCGACCTACCTTCGATTGAGACCCTCATTCACTCAACTGGGTTCTTTCGAGCTAAAGCCAAGCACATCAAGGGGCTCGCCATGAAGATCGAGTCAGATTTCGAAGGAGTGGTCCCTCAAACTCTGGAGGATTTGGTTCTACTGCCCGGTGTCGGTCGCAAAACGGCCAATGTTGTCTTGGGCCACGCTTTCGGAATTCCAGGTATAACGGTGGATACCCATTTCGGCCGATTGAGTCGGCGATTCAACTGGACCAAAGAGCAGAATCCAGTAAAAGTGGAACATGAAGTGGGAGCCTTGATACCGCAACAAGAGTGGACCAATTTGTCGCAACGGATGATCTGGCACGGACGGCGAGTGTGCCATTCACGAAAGGCGGCCTGCGGCGCATGTCCCTTGGCAAATTTGTGTCCATCAGTTGGAATTGGCGAGATGGATCCCGTATTGGCACGGGCCTTAGTGAGACAAGATTCGGATTTCGTATGAAAAGAGTATGGGCCGTCTTGGTTCTCGCATCTGCATTGCTCTCAGGGTGTTCATCTCAAGCCTCCATCGTTCCCACTTTAGGAGCTGTAATCGGTTGTGAATCGATCCCACTGCAATCCACACCCTTCGGATCCGCCGGAGCAAAGGGATTGGAGTTTCCGTGTTTGGACGGAAAATCAACGATTCAATTCTCACAAATTCGCGGTCCGATCATCGTGAACGTCTGGGGTTCATGGTGCGCACCTTGTCGAGACGAGATTCCGATGTTTCGTTCCTTCTATTCTAAGAACCAAACCAAACTAGGCGTAGTTGGCGTCGATGTTGAAGAGGCAAAGAAGAGCGATGGTGCAGATTTTGTTGTTTCAAACGGTATGACTTGGCCAATTCTGGTGGACCCAGATGCAAGGTCGAGAGGATTTTTTGGAATGGGTGTACCTGTTACATGGTTTATTGACGTCAACGGAACCGTGGTCCATAAGAAAATCGGAGTGCTCAAGAGCGAACAGGAACTGCATGATTTGGCGAGCAAATACCTGCACTTGATTTTAAGTTAGATACATGTTCGTTGACGGGATTGTGATACTTGCGGCTTTGGGCGCAGTCTTTACCGGCTTTCGGCGTGGTTTTCTGCACTCTTTATTTTCGACAGTTGGCTATATTGGCGGAGGGATCCTGGGCCTAAGTCTGGGATTAAATTTCTCGGCTCGGATAACCAGTTCGCTCTATAAAATGCTTTGCGTTTTCATTGGGATTTTCATCTTTGCCGAAATTGGACGACGCCTCTTTAGAATGCTCGCGAAATTCTTCCGTGCTCGACTTCTTTGGGCACCGCTGAGATTCATTGACTCAGTTGCGGGTGTCGCACTCGAATTGGTTCGCGTGACAATATTTGCTTATCTTCTTATCTCAATTGCGCTCTGGTCGCCTTGGGCATTCGCAAAGGATTCCATTGCAGGTAGTAGAATCTATCCCGAGATGAAAAAAGAGATGCCCCAGGCTCTGGACCGGTTACGTGCCGACATCGAAAAGAAACTGGGAACTATTCAGCTGTTGAAGAGTTCTTCAACCCTTTCGAAATAAGCCTCATAATGTTGGGATCGGCCAAAGTGGTTGAATCCCCCACCGCGCGATTTTCAGCAACATCCTTGAGTAGTCGCCGCATAATTTTTCCACTCCGCGTCTTGGGAAGTTCTGCAACGATCAGAATTTGACGTGGTTTGGCAATCGCACCGATTTCTTTCGCAACATGATTTCGCAGATCTTTGAGGAGTTCCTCTCCTTGGGAACCCGCAACGCCGGCGCGTAATATCACGAAGGCGACAATTCCTTGGCCCGTCATTGCATCAGCCGCACCAACGACGGCTGCCTCTGCGACAGATGGGTGGGAAACCAGTGCTGATTCAACCTCTGTTGTAGATATGCGGTGTCCAGAGACGTTCATGACATCATCGACTCTCCCGAGCAACCATATTGCGCCATCCTCGTCGAGTTTTGCGCCATCGCCTGCAAAATAGATTCCGGCAAACTTAGACCAGTAACTGTCCGCGTAACGATCTGGTTCACCCCAGATTCCGCGCAACATTGCTGGCCACGGCTGGTCGAGAATTAAATATCCGCCATGTCCTTTCTCAACCTGATTTCCACGCTCATCGACAACCTTGGCGCTGATTCCGGGCAAAGGGCGCATGGCAGAACCCGGTTTGGTTGCAGTGATGCCAGGAAGTGGCGAGATCATGATCGCTCCAGTCTCGGTCTGCCACCACGTATCAACAATGGGACAGCGACTTGCGCCAATGATCTCGCGGTACCACATCCATGCTTGCGGGTTGATTGGTTCTCCAACGCTGCCGAGAAGTCGGAGAGAGGAAAGATTGTGCGCGAGTGGGAACTCATCCCCCCATTTCATCCATGTTCGGATGAGCGTCGGCGCCGTGTACAAGATAGTGACGCCATATTTTTCGATGAGCTCAAAGATTCGACCCTTGTGCGGAGTATCGGGAGTGCCTTCGTACATCACTTGTGTTGCCCCATTGATAAGCGGCCCGTACACGATGTAGGAGTGGCCGGTAATCCAACCGACGTCCGCTGTGCACCAGTACACATCCGTCTCGGGTTTGAGATCAAAAACGAGGCGATGCGTGAATGCGACCTGGGTGAGATATCCACCCGTTGTATGGAATATTCCTTTAGGTTTCGCGGTGGTTCCAGAGGTATAGAGAATGAAAAGCGGGTGTTCGCTGTCGAAACTTTCTGCCAGATGTTCATCGCTTGCTCGCTCTACCGCATCGTGCCACCAGATGTCGCGTTTGCTCTCCCAAGCAACTTCTTGCCCAGTTCTTTTCACAACCAGAACGTTCTTCACATTTGTCTGACCTTTAAGAGCTTCATCGACCGCTGGCTTGAGAGCGAAAGCCACTCCTTTGCGAAACCCCCCGTCCGCCGTAATGACGAGTGATGCATCTGCGTCTTGAATTCTCGATAGAAGTGCCTCCGATGAGAAACCCCCAAATACAACAGAGTGTGGTGCACCAATGCGGGCACAAGCCAACATTGCGACTGCGGCCTCGGGAATCATCGGCATATAAATCGCGATCCGGTCTCCGGCCTTAACGCCCAGATCGGTCAGCGCATTGGCGGCCTTTTTTACATCAATCAGGAGTTGGGCGTAAGTGATTGTTCGAGAATCCCCTGGCTCTCCTTCAAAATAAAACGCGACACGATCTCCCCGTCCTTCGTTAACGTGGCGATCAAGGCAGTTCACCGACGCGTTGAGTTTTCCGCCTACGAACCACTGCGCGAATGGGGGCTGCCAAGCAAGGGCTTGATCCCAACGCCGCTCCCACTGAAGAAGATCGGCAGCCTCCTCCCAGAAGGCGATTCGGTCCTGATTGGCTTGGGCGTAAATGAACGGTTGGGCATTGGCATCGGCGGCGAACTCGACACTAGGTAGAAAAGTGCGGGTTTCCGACAGTAAGTTTTCAAGTGTCTCGTTGCTCATGATTTGCCGAGATTACCTGCCATGCCTGTGAATGGGTAGTAATACACCGTCTCATTCTTTTTCACATTTTTGGGGGAGAAGATTCGACCCTCTCATTCTTCCTAGCAGACTTCAGCTCTGTTCCCCCGTAGAAGGAAAGGAAGATATGAGCCTGATTGCGTTCCTCAGTGCGTTCTTGAAGATTCTGGCCAACCCAGCGTTGATAAGCGGCCTTGCGGCCTTGCTGACGAAAATGCTCCACACTTTGGGTCATTGAAGGAGGGTTTAGAGCCAGAAAACCGAAAAAACGATCGCCATACGGTGCCTCCCCGTATGGCGATTTTTCGTTCTCGCCATTGTGTGGTGGGATTGGGCGTAAGCCTCCAATCGGGCCCAATGGCGCGCTAGATGAGAGAATTACATTCGCGCACAACCATTTGGAGCCAAAATGCCAATAGCCAGTCCTGAGATTTATTCACAGATGCTAGATCGCGCCAAGTCGGGCGCCTTCGCTTATCCAGCGATCAACGTCTCCTCCTCATCGACTTTGATCGCAGCCTTACGCGGGTTTGCGGAGGCTAATTCGGATGGAATCATTCAATTCTCTTGGGGTGGAGCGGAATTTGCATCTGGTTCGACTGTAAAGAAAATGGTTGACGGAGCGGTTGCCCTTGCTGAGTTCGCTCACATAGTGGCGAAAAATTACAACGTGCAGATTGGACTCCACACCGATCACTGCCCCGCTGAAAAACTGGATGGCTTTATGCGCCCACTTTTGGATTTCGGCGTCCAGCGTATTAAAGATGGAAAAGCACCGTTGTTCAATTCGCATATGTGGGATGGCTCGGCCGTGTCCATGAAAGAGAACATGAGGATAGCTGATGAGTTGCTGGCGAAGTCCGTTGCCGCAAACATCATTATGGAACTGGAAATTGGAGTTGTCGGTGGCGAAGAAGATGGCGTTGAGGCAAAGCACGATGCCAAGTTGTACTCGACCGCTGACGATGCAATTTTGACTGCAGAGACTCTTGGTCTTGGCGAGCGGGGTCGATATATGTTGGCCGCGACCTTTGGCAATGTTCACGGCGTATATAAGCCTGGCAACGTTGTTCTCCAGCCCAAGATTCTTAAGGAATTACAAGATGCGGTTGCAGCCAAGAAGGGTCTTTCAGTTGGTTCAAAGCCCTTCGACCTGGTGTTCCACGGCGGTTCTGGCTCACTTTTGAGCGAGATCCGCGAAGCGCTGGATTACGGTGTTATTAAGATGAACATCGACACGGATACCCAATACGCATACACCCGTCCAGTCGTGGATCACGTCATGAAGAACTATGACGGTGTGCTAAAAATCGACGGCGAAGTCGGCAATAAGAAGGCATATGACCCCCGCGCATGGGGCAAGGCGGCAGAAGCAGGCATGGCCGCGCGCGTAAAACACGCATGTGATGATCTTCGCTCGACTGGTACCTCTTTACTCGCTTAATTTTTTACTTTCTAGAGAGAGGTTTGACTTATGCCCGCCATCGTTCTGCTGGGAGCACAGTGGGGCGATGAGGGCAAAGGTAAAGCCACCGATCTGCTGGGTGATCGCGTCGATTACGTCGTTCGTTATCAAGGCGGAAATAATGCCGGACATACCGTTGTCATTGGTGATCAGAAGTACGCCCTTCATCTTCTTCCATCAGGAATTTTGAGCCCAAATGTTGTACCAGTGATCGGCAACGGTGTTGTCATTGATCCGGGCGTACTTTTGCAAGAAATCAAAGACCTGACGGATCGCGGCATCGACTGTTCGAAGTTGGTAATCAGTTCCAACGCCCATTTGATCACGCCTTACCACCGCACAATAGACAAAGTCACCGAGCGCTTCCTGGGTAATTCCAAGATCGGAACTACAGGACGCGGAATCGGACCGGCCTATGCCGACAAGATCAATCGCATTGGTATCCGCGTGCAAGACTTATTTGATCCATCGATTCTGCGTCAAAAGATTGAAAGCGCGCTTCGGGATAAGAATCAAATACTTATCAAGGTATTCAATCGGAAAAATATTGAAGTCGAAGAAGTTCTGGATGAGTACTTGGTTTATGCCGAAATATTGCGGCCTTACGTCACAGATACCGTCCTACTTCTCAACAAAGCCTTAGAAGATGGGAAGACCATTCTACTAGAAGGTTCGCAGGGGACTTTATTGGACGTTGATCATGGCACGTATCCTTTCGTAACTTCGAGCAACCCGACCGCCGGCGGCGCATGCACCGGTTCAGGAATTGGACCAACCAAGATCACTCGCGTCATTGGAATTGTTAAGGCTTACACGACAAGAGTGGGCTCTGGCCCCTTCCCCACAGAACTACTTGATGAGGACGGCGAGAATTTGCGTCGAATCGGTGGCGAAGTAGGTGTGACTACAGGCCGTGCCCGGCGTTGTGGCTGGTATGACGCTCCCATCGCGCGATATGCCGTTCGTGTAAATGGATTGACCGATTTTTTCTTAACCAAACTCGATGTGCTTACTGGTTGGGAAGAGATTCCCGTCTGCGTGGCATACGAAGTAGATGGCAAGAGAGTGGAGGAGCTCCCTTCATCGCAATCGGATTTCCACCATGCCAAACCCATTTATGAGTCTTTACCTGGATGGTCAGAAGATATTTCGAACGCGCGTACGCTTTCGGATCTTCCCAGGAATGCACAGGCTTATGTACAGTATTTGGAAAAAATATCGGGGGCTCCGATGAGCGCAATTGGTGTCGGACCCGGAAGAAATCAGACCATCGTTGTTAACGAATTTGTCTAAGGATGGATACATTGGTGGGAAACGTGGTTCGTCTGGAACCGCTGGCAACTCACCATGGTCTAGAACTCTTTTTGAATTTAGGCAGGGACGAAGAAGCATGGCGATGGATGATTGTTCCAACACCTACAACCCTCATAGACATATCTGCAATCATCGACCGTTATCTCAGCGATTTCAAAGTCGGCACACGTCAGCCCTACGCGGTAGTTCATATCGAAACTAATAAAACGATTGGTATGACTTCGTTCATGGATATTTCACGTCATGATCGAACCCTAGAAATTGGCAGCACGATCTACGCTCGAGAATTTTGGAGAACGGCTGTAAATACTGAGACCAAACTTTTGCTTCTCACAGAAGCATTTGAGAATGAGAACTTTCTACGAGTGACTTTTAAGACTGACAGCGAAAACACGAGAAGTCAGGCAGCGATCACCCGCATTGGGGCCAAGTATGAGGGAACTTTGAGGTCGCACAAGATGCGTGCTGATGGAACATCAAGGGATTCTATGTATTACTCAATACTAAGTGGCGAATGGCCAGCCGTAAAAATCGCGTTGCAGGCCGTGCTGCGATGAAAGTCCTTCTCATTGGCGCAGGTGGACGAGAGCACGCACTGGCCATTGGCCTCAAAGCTGACCCCGTTGTTACGGAGTTGCACTGCGCCCCAGGTAATCCGGGAATTGCCGAGGTGGCAATCCTTCATCCCGTAGACCTCACGAGTAATGAATCAATTGTTGCACTTGCAAAAGAACTCGATGTTGATTTTGTTGTAGTCGGTCCCGAATTGCCATTAGTCAATGGGGTCGCAGATGATTTGCGCGCTGCGGGATTTGCCACATTTGGTCCATCCAAGGCCGCCGCACAACTGGAAGGTTCTAAGACATTCGCAAAAGAAGTTATGAATGATGCTGGTGTTCCGACTGCACGAAGCTTCACCTGCACTCAACGAGTTGAAATTGAGAAGGCTCTGGATATATTGGGTGCGCCTTATGTCGTCAAAGATGACGGACTCGCTGCAGGTAAGGGCGTCGTTGTAACCGAAAATCGCCAACAGGCGTTGGATCACGCACTGGCATGTAAGCAAGTCGTTATAGAGGAATATTTGGACGGACCTGAGATTTCGCTTTTCGGTATATCGGATGGCAAGACGATTGTTGCTATGCAACCTGCGCAAGACTTTAAGCGCGCGCGTGATAATGATGAAGGTCCAAATACGGGTGGAATGGGCGCTTACTCTCCCCTTCCATGGGCACCAACTGACATTGTCGAACAGGTCCATCGACAAGTTCTTGCTCCGATGATCGCTGAGATGGCGGCACGCGGAACGGCATTTGTTGGGTTGCTGTATGCGGGAATTTCCTTAACCGACCACGGAATTCGCGTCATTGAGTTCAATGTTCGTTTTGGAGATCCAGAGACCCAGGTGCTCATTCCCAGACTTGAAACGCCCTTAGCGACCCTTCTCTATAAGGCGGCTACACGCGACCTGGAGGGGGTCAGCCTTAACTGGCGCGATGATTCCGCTGTTACCGTCGTATTAGCAGCAGGTGGCTATCCCGACGTTCCACAGACTGGTGATCTCATAACAGGTCTTCCAAATATTCATTGCGTGAAGGTTTTCCACGCCGGTACGAGTGAGTCGGAAGCGGGCTTGATCTCAAGTGGTGGACGCGTTCTCAGCGTGAGCGGTATCGGAAGTGACCTTACTGAGGCACGCAACTGCGCCTACCGAGGTATCAGTCAGATAAAACTGGGGGGTTCTTACTATCGAAGCGACGTTGCCCTAAATGCCGCAGTGGCAGAGAAGGGCAATTAAATGGGGGAGAATAACCCAGTGAGTGTGCTCGCAAGCCGATATGCGTCCAATGAAATGCGTGACATCTTCGCCCCAGAGGCCAAAATAATTTCCGAGCGAAAACTCTGGCTCTCAGTTGCCAGAGCACAAGCAAAACTCGGATACGAAATACCGATTTCTTCCCTTGCCGACTACGAACGTGTTATCGGAGAAGTCAATCTGAAGTCTATTGACGCTCGTGAAAAAATGACTCGCCATGATGTTAAGGCGAGAATAGAAGAATTTAACGCACTTGCTGGGCACGAACTGATTCATGCTGGAATGACAAGTCGAGATTTGACCGAGAATATCGAAGCGCTGCAAATTCGAAATGGTTTGACGCTCATCGGTGATAAGACTGTTGCAGTTCTTGCACGTCTAGCCGAGCGGGCGGC